>JBAYZI010000059.1:0-15660 GCA_041672585.1 Cloacimonadales bacterium (SeqCode)
AAAGATTTTACAAAGATAGCACCGCCCTGCTACATTTCGCTCCGGCTACGCCTGCGCTTCATTTCGCAGGGCGGTGCTATCACATTACTTCTATGAGTGTTTACACAATCTTTTTTATGCTACCAAAGGTCAGTTTTATGAGTACTTTCTTAAGCTGTTAAAACGTTCAGAAAAGGGGTGTTACCGAAGCTTGAACAGAGCCAATGCTAAGAAGATGGCAATCTTTGTTATCTACTCCTCCAACCAGACCTACTCTCAGCCTTCTGCATGGGCTAAACGTGTCTTCCGGGAGCACTTTCCAAACGTTTATGAGGTCTTCAAAAATCTCAAGCGTGGTGATCATACACGCTTAGCAGTCCTGTTGCAGGCTATCGAAGCTGAA
Organism: Cloacimonadales bacterium (SeqCode); assembly: GCA_041672585.1. Lineage (GTDB taxonomy): Bacteria > Cloacimonadota > Cloacimonadia > Cloacimonadales > JAFGVF01 > JAEKNW01. The sequence goes on from JBAYZI010000059.1 coordinate 383, forward strand.
ATTGTACTGCACAGAGTAGCAAAAAGAATCAGCAGGGAGCGGCGCCGTCTACCCATTTTTACCATTCATGATTCCATCGTGACCACAGAAGGGAACGAGGAGTACGTTAAGAGCGTTCTGGAGGACGAAATACGAAAAGCGGTAGGTGTTGCTCCACAGCTGTCAATCGAATACTGGAAGCCTTTAAATAAGCTTGAGCGTAAACAAAGGAGCTCTGCAGCATAGGGTACAATGATATCCAGACGCAAAACATATTTTTATTCATTTTTAATACCTAACAAATGCAAAATTTAGATTTACAAAATTCATATAAACCAGGATTGATAACACTTTCGAGAATTGCAAATAGCATATACTTATGCTACAGATACAAAAATGAAAGTTTTGTAAAGAGTACTGGTGTAAGGATCTCTTCCTCTGACTGGGATGGAGAAAAACGCAGAATTCGACATGGAGTTGAAAATTATCTGGTTAAAGAAGCTCAGATCAGATATCGTTTTCAGGTTATGTTCGTTTCGGCAACCCACGTTGTTGAAGATGGTTTTATCCCAGACGCAAATGCAGTGAAAGCCTATTACAATACAAACCTGAAACGATTTAAGGATTTGGAAGCAATTCTTGAGTTCTGGAGGAATGTCCAAGACTATATTGATAGTAAAGACTATACAACACTAAAATATCAGGACAAACTGAAACTTTGGGTTGATACTCTTATCGCTTTCGAGAAAGCGACTATGCCCTTCAATTGGGAGAAGAAGACATTGGAACCATACCCATTTACGCGATATTTAAACTACCTAAGCTATAACTCCAATTATGCTGATAATACTGTTAAAGGGTTTTCAAAAATGTTTAAGAGCTTCCTGCGTGAATATTATTACGAACACTATTGGCACCGCTATATAAAGACAGTGGAATTTCAACCACTGCCAATAACACTAACTGAAGGGGAGCTGATGAAGCTGCTTTTTATTCCATTAGAAGACGAAAAGGATGCTGTCAGGCTTATCTTCTGTATGCTATGCCTTACAGGGATGGAGCTCAATGATCTGATTCAATTTAAAGATTGGGGGTCAGTGACGAATTACTTTGTATATAACAGGAACAGAACTGGTTTAAAAGCTTTTGTTGCAATTACTGATTCGTTAAAATACTGCATTGGAAGGTTCCAAGGAGTAAAAGTTGATAAGAGCGCGGCATATTATAATCGTTCGATAAAATCTCTTTTCCGGAAGCTTGGATACACGCGTGAGGTTATCTGCCGTGAGTTTATAAAAGGACGGATTATCGATACTCCAAAAAGCCTTTCCAAAGTAGTATGCATGACTACCGGACGTCAAACCTTTATTCAACTACTGTTTGATAAAGGATTTTCAATGGAGGATGTCAAGACCGTGACAGGGATAGTCTCTGAAGAGTGTTTTGCAGAATATGATTACCCTCATGGTAAGAATTGCGAAAGACTTTGTGCATAATGTCTATTTAATGGATTATTGAAAATAAATATGTATATTAAGCTCGTAATAGTCTGGTATACAGTTATAAAGAATTAAATTTTGTTTAATACGCTTATCACCAAATTATATTCGGGATAAGCACAAAAAGATCGAAATAATGAAAAAGAATATTTATCAAAAAACTCCACAAGGACAATTTCGTTGGAATCTTGATCGATTCCTTGGTGAGAAATCTAATAATGTATCCACGGGAACTTTTACAAAGTATAAAACATGGCGGAATAATTTTTTAGAGTATGAAAGCCTTGTTGAAAATTTCCAATGGACGGAACAGAATCTAACCCAGGAACATTTGGTGGGGTATAGGGAATTTTTAAAAAATATTAAGCACAATAAGCCGGATACTGTAACGAAGAGCATAAAGTGCCTTAAGAATTTTCTCAAAGAGATGTATCCAGATGTTAAAGTTGATTATTTAAATGTTCCGCAAACACCACGAAAACCTATTTCTTTGACTGAGATCGAGCTAAAGCAACTACAGTATCTTGGATTGAGCGGCACAGAAGCTGAAATACGTGACATTTTTGTACTCTTATGTTTAACCGGAATGGAGTTTAATGATTTTGTCTTTTACGAATGGGATCTAGAAGCTAGAATAATTGCCTACAAGACCCATAGAAGAAAGCGGGACGCTGTGCTTCCAATTTCTGAAGATGCAAAAAAGTTGATACAGAAGTACAAGGGTTGCTTTCCACGTCATGGCAGTACTCTGATTAATAAAAAGCTGAAGGTGATATTCCGGGAGCATGATTTTAATCGGTTAGTCACTGATAAAATGGACTGTCAGGAGCCTTCCAACCCGCTACATGAGAAAGTGACGATAAGTGTAGCAAAGCACACTTTCATTCAGCACCAAATTAATGCCGGAGTAGGAGGTATTAACATCATGAAGATGTGCGGAATTGAAAATATTGAGAAGCTCTCATATTATAATTATCCCGAGTTGGATGATCCGGAGAAGTTAGCGGAGTATTTGAAGAAGAAGTTGAATATGTAATGGGAAAAAACCTGTAGGATTGTCTTACAGGTTTTTTAATTCTTTCGCCTTATCTTTTTCAAATCCTACCTTCGCGAAAGTGGTCCAGCCGATGTAGAAAGTACTCGCCAAAATTAATATCCATGGCAGGATGTTTATCGCTATAACTGATAAACATTCCATGCAGCAGTTGAATTTAAGTCGGTAACCCCATTGTTCATTTACTAATAATAAGAGGATATCCAAAACAGCAAAGCAGATTATAAGGAAACCCAACCATTTTGTAGTATTTAGCCTTCGTTCAGTCTTAGTGAATTTTGGGTATATATGGTTCTTATAACCGTTTGGCAATAATTGTGAAAGGTTTTCTTCTTCTTCGATGTTGGCGAATTTTTTCAAAACCTCTTTCACTCCATAGAAATTCCCTCTTTCGACAGCATCAGATAACCTCCAGAAATACACATCTCCTATGATTATATTTTTCTCATTATCGATATAGTATTTGTCGATGTCTGTGATTTTGTTCTTTCTATAGGACTTTTGTTTTATTAAGATTGCTCTTCCCTGACCGATAAGTAGTTTCTTAAGAGATTCAATCCTAAAAAACATGTATACACCAATTATTGTGATGATTGCGAGACATATATTTACAGTTATATTTTCCATAATAATATATTATAGACTTCTGTTACCAATCTTCTTCAACTTTTTGAATGTGTAGAATATAGGAATCAACAATGAGTTGAAGTTCATCTTTTATAGATTTCATTAATGGGATCATTTTTTTTCAGGAATATCTCCAGATACAAAAGAATTCATTTTTGGACAGTTATCTCCTTCAAATGGTTGGATTAAAGGTCTTTCCCATGTTTTTCCCTGCCCATCTCTGTATATTGCTGACTTACAATGAACATTGTTCAACGTTAATTTGAATTTGTTATCTTTCATTCTAAATGTGACATTATAATAATAAGTGTATTCTGCTGTGTTTACAAAGTAGTTTTCATTACGAATTAAGAGACTTTTTAGAAGAATTATCCCGCCATCTTTATCGTCATTTTGAATGACATCATCTGCAGAATTCCACATCTTTGCTATAAATAATTTAGTGTCTGTGTAAATTTGCTCTTTAGTTTTTTGAACAGAATCAACTATATTCCATTCAAAGTTATTCTGTGCAAATGCTGTTGTGCTAATAGAAATAATAATAAGCACTTGATATAAACGTTTCATAATACTGTTGTTGAAAGATTTTTAATTTAGGTTACATTTTTATGACAAATATATGAATTTATTGTGTTTGACTATGTGTGATGTATGTGTTTTTTTTGTTTTTGTTTTGTTTTCCCTACCTTTGTTACCCAATCAGATAAAACCAATACACTATAATGAGCAATTTTAAAACGAAAGCAGACCTTATCTGGCGGATAGCCGAACTGCTGCGTGGCGACTATAAACAATCCGATTACGGTAAGGTGATATTACCTCTGACGGTGCTACGGCGCCTCGACTGTATCCTTAAGCCTACCAAGCAGAAGGTGATGGAGAAATATCCTTTGGTAAAAGGGATGAGTGAGGCTGCCATGGATGTGGCACTCAATAAAGTTGCCGGTTATAATTTCCATAACCATAGCCGCTTCGATTTCGATAGCCTGATCGCAGATCCGGAAAATATAGGACTGAACCTTAAAAATTATGTCAATGGGTTTTCTGCCAGTGCGCGTGAGATCATTGAATATTTCAACTTCGATGACCAGATCGATCGTATGGACGACCCGCAGGCAGATATCCTTTTCCAGGTGGTGAAGAGTTTTCAGGAGGTGGATCTTGCCAACATGGATTCCATGGAGATGGGCTATGTGTTCGAAGATCTTATCCGCAGATTCTCTGAGCAGTCCAATGAAACTGCCGGGGAGCACTTTACTCCCCGTGAGGTAATCCGCCTGATGGTGAACCTCCTTTTTGTGGATGACCGAGACATATTGACGCAAAAGGGAATCGTGAAGACCATGTACGACCCTGCATGTGGTACCGGTGGTATGCTCTCCGTTGCTGATCAGTATGTGAATGAGCTTAATCCCGATGCAGACCTCAAACTTTTCGGACAGGAGATCAACCCCGAATCCTATGCCATCTGTAAATCGGATATGCTGATTAAAAGTGAAAACCCCGAGAATGTGAAGTTCGGAAATACCTTCCTGGTGGATGGACTGGAAAACGAGAAGTTTGACTACATGCTCTCCAATCCGCCTTTTGGTGTGGAGTGGAAAAAAGCGCAGAAGGTTATTAAGGCAGAGTATGAAAACAAAGGCATGAGCGGACGCTTTGGTGCCGGACTACCCCGCATCAATGATGGATCCTTTCTCTTCCTGCAGCATATGATCTCCAAGATGAAACCCACAGGAACACGTATTGGAATTGTATTTAACGGTTCCCCGTTATTTTCAGGAGCAGCAGATAGCGGTGAGAGCAACATCCGTAAATGGATTATCGAAAACGACTGGCTGGAAGCCATTATCGCACTCCCGGACCAGCTCTTCTACAACACCGGCATTGCCACCTATATCTGGATCATCACCAACAAGAAAGAAGAGCGGCGCAGAGGCAAAGTACAGCTTATCAATGCCACCGGAGCAAAAGATGAAGAGCTGATAAAAGAGGGCAAGCTGGAACAAAACCGTTTCTGGCAGAAGATGGACCGCAGCCTGGGTAACAAGCGTAAAAGGATTGTGGAGAACGGCAACGACAAAGGCATCGGATACATCACACAACTTTACGGTGACTTCGTGGAGAACGAAAACTCCAAAATCTATCCCAACGAATACTTCGGATACTGGCGCGTAGTTGTAGAGCAGCCGCTGATGGAAGACGGCAAGATGGTCACCGACCGCAAAGGCAATCCCAAAGCGGACACCTCAAAACGCTATTATGAAAACATCCCTTTTCTCATCAACAAAAAGCCCTCAGATTCATTTTTTGGATCTACAAATTCCCCTGATTCTCTCCGTGTACAGACGCACGGACGTGCGTCTCTATCCCCTGATTATCACGGACGTGCGTCTCTAAGCGCTGATAATGATAATATTGCATCTCACTTTGCACCCCAAACAATAGAACAATACTTCACCCGCGAAGTGCAACCCCACCTTCCCGATGCCTGGGTAGAGAAATCGAAGACCAAGAAGGGATACGAAATAAATTTCACCAAGTACTTCTATGAGTTCAAGCCACTGCGATCGCTGGAAGAGATTCGTGCGGATATTCTGGCGCTGGAAGAGGATACGATGGAGTCGGTTAAAAATGTGCTGGTCTAATGGAACGATACGAGAAATATAAGGATTCAGGTATTGAGTGGATTGGTGAGATTCCGGAGCATTGGAAATTAAAACGAATCAAGCAACTTGTAACAGAAGTTGAATCGATTTTCATCGATGGTGATTGGATTGAAAGCAAAGATATTGTATTCGACACTGACTATATTCGGTATATTACTACTGGGAATATTGGTGAAGGAAAATATAAAGAGCAAGGAAGTGGATATATTACAGAGGAAACATTTTTAAAACTTAATTGCACTGAAGTATTTCCTGGAGATTTGCTTATTTCAAGGTTAAATCCTCCTATTGGACGCGCTTGCATAGTTCCTGAACTTGGAAAAAGAATTGTTACATCTGTTGATAATGTTATTCTCAGACCAGACAAGCGATTTCTAAAACGGTTCTTGGTGCATTTTTTCTCCAACCATCGATATTTTGAGTATACTCTTCTGGAAGGCAGAGGTGCAACAATGCAACGTATTAGTCGAAGCATATTAGGTAATATAAAGATTGTTATCCCACCTCTCCCCGAACAAACCGCCATCGCCGCCTACCTGGACCGGAAGACATCAGAGATCGATGCATTGATAGCGAAGAAGAAGCGGTTGCTGGAGCTGTATGAGGAGGAGAAGACCGCCATCATCAACCACGCCGTCACCAAAGGCATCAACCCCAACGCCCCGATGAAAGACTCCGGAATAGATTGGCTGGGTGAAGTGCCGGAGAGTTGGATTGGAACCAAATTGAAATTCGTTAGTGAAAAAATTGGTGATGGAATACATACTACACCAAAATATGTTAAAAACTCAGAATATAAGTTTGTTAATGGTAATAACTTAGATAACGGCTCTATTAAATATTATGATAGTACAAGGAGTGTTAGTAAAGAAGAGTATGAAGAACTTAAAAAAGATATAAAAGAAGGTACTGTTCTCATCTCGATAAATGGGACAGTAGGGAAATTAGCTTTTTTTGCTAATGAAAAAGTTATTCTAGGAAAGAGTGCTGCATATATTGAACCCAAGGCTGATTTATTTAACAAATTTCTATTCTATATATTTCAGACTCATTATGTAAAAACTCAATTTGATTTATCCTATTCTGGTTCTACAATTAACAATTTATCTTTATATACTTTACACAACTTAGATATTGTTTTACCAAATAAAGTAGAGCAAGAAGATATCGTTCTGCATTTAGAAGCAGATTTGAAGGAGTATGATAATAATATTATTAGAGTTAAGAAATTAATCGATTTACTAAACGAATATAGAACTACTCTTATAAATGAAGTAGTAACTGGACGAAATAAAGTAACTTAGCATGTGAAATATGGAAATAGAACATACTCATATTGAATATAAGAGCCTTAAGAAGGCAGTAGGTCCAAAATCCAATTTTAAGGAATTGGCAGAGACTTGTGTCTGTTTGGCAAATTCACAAGGTGGCTCTTTATTTATTGGTATTGAAAACAATGAATTGCTACCACCCTCAAACCAAAAAATTTCACAAGAAATAGTTAATGATGTGCTTTCAAGAATACGGTCATTAACAGATAGTGTGGGATTAGGAGATGCTATTATTGAATCGCACCAAAACGGGGGACAGTATTTCCACTTTAAAGTATTTCATACCAGCCGTACAATAGCTACAACTTCAAGTGGTAAAATATTAATGCGTATTCAGGATAAGTGTTTTCCGATTTCAGGAGAGGATGTAACTCGCTTGGCTGCAGAAAAAAATGCATTTCAATGGGAACTGGTTGAACTAAAGTCATTCAATATTACCCAAGTACCTGAAAAGAACATTATCTCTTTTGCAAATGAAATTCGTAAATCAGACAGAGTAAAGGAAAGTGTTAGGCAAAAAGATGATTTTGAGATAATTGAACACTACAATTTAACTATTAATGGAAACCTGACCAATTTGGGCGCTTTGTGGTTAGGAACAGAGCAAATGCGAAGTCGTATTTCATACCCGATAACTATTCAATACATCGTGTATGATGAGTATGGAGAAAAAATAAAGAAGGAAAACTGGAACGATTATGAGTTGAATCCCATGGAGCTGATAATTGATGTAGAGAATAAAGCCAGTGAACTTAAATATTTCTATGAATTCCCTCAAGGACTTTTTCGTAAACGCATCCGACAATATGCTCCAGAAATAATCAGAGAGTTATTGGTGAATGCTATTGCTCATAAAAAATATACTATCTCAGGCGATATCTTTATTGAAGTTTACCCTGACAAATTAGAAATCACAAACCCCGGGAATTTACCAATCGGGATTACTGAAAATAATATTCTTCACAGCCGACATCGGAGAAATCCTCACTTAATCAGGATTTTCCACGATTTGAATTTAATGGAAGGTGAAGGTTCTGGATATGATTTGATTTATGAGTTGGATAGCAAAGACAATAAACCCTTTCCCATTATACATACTGGTTTTGATTTTACAAAAGTTATACAAAGCTCAGAGATACTGAATGAAGAAGTGGTATTTCTGTTAGAATATATTTCTCAACATTATCAGTTATCACAAAAACAATTTATAGCACTTGGAGTAATTGCAAGAGAGAAAAAAATTCTTGGTACAGAACTCATTAAACTTCTACAGATTCAGGAGGACAGTAGACTCCGTTCCTATGTTGCAAAATTGGAAGAGCATAAGATTTTAATATCAAGAGGCGTTAGAAAAGGAAAACAGTATTTAGTAAATCCTCAATTACTAAAGTCTTCAAAGTTAAATATTAAGCCTACATTAAAGACTATCGAACCTCACCGACTAGCTGCTTTAATTGAAAGTGACTTGCAGACTTATCCAGAAACAACTATTAGGGAAATACATAGCCGCATCCCTGATGTAGATTTCAAAGATTTACAAAAAACCATATATAAAATGGTGAAGGATGGGACCTTACTTCATTCGAATGATAGAACATATAGGAAATATTGGTTGGCATAAAAAAAAAGAAATGAAAAAGAAAATGGGAAAGGGAACGCGTTATTCGCTGATAATCAATCTTTAGTCTCTTTTCTCCTTCCATCAACACCAAAAAAGAAATGATCTACAAAAACAACCCATCATAATATCAACCTAACCTACGATATTTTGGATTATCGCTTAATTCGACGATGTATTTGAGGAATCAGCCTGCTAACCAGCACGCTACAATTCAATTTGTATAAATTAAAAATGGAGATAAGCTTCAGACAGCGTAAAAACAGCTCGTGTTTTAATCCTCCTTGAAACCCGGTGATTCTCCTGTGAAACCACGTGAATCTTACAATAAACTGGTGCAAATGAGTGGTAATCTGTGGATCACATAAACCCGTATACCGACGCTGTGTCTGTGGTGTTGATAGCATTTATTACAGGATAGTAGATGAAACTGTTGAAATAATGATAATTGTTGGCAGGCAAGATATACATGACATATCATAGAATATTGTATATTTGAAAAAACTTAATCCAATGCCTCACATAACCACCGAAAATACCTTCGAAACCGCAATCGTAAACTCCCTTATCGAAAAAGGAGGATACACCTTTGGCGATGCACATGATTATTCTCCGGAGAATGGATTCTTTACCCAGGAAATATTTGCCTTCCTGCAGGATTCACAACCTAAGAAATGGGAGAAGATTGCCGGTATCCACGGCGCAGAGGTGAAACCCAGACTTATCCAACGCCTTTATAAAGAGATGGACCTGCGTGGCAGCCTGGATGTATTGCGCAACGGCTTTACCGACCATGGTGTGCGCTTCCAGATGGCATATTTCCATCCCGCTTCAGGCATGAATCCAGAGGCACAACAGCTATACGATAAAAATCGACTGGTTGTCTATCGCCAGATCTACTACAGCAGTAAAAATAAAAACTCTGTGGATGTCGTGCTTTCTCTAAATGGAATCCCGGTTGCAACACTTGAACTGAAAAACCAGTTTACCGGACAGGATGTGAAGAATGCACTCCGCCAGTACAGCACCACTCGTGATAATAAAGAGATGCTTTTCGCATTCAAGAAGCGGTCGCTGGTACATTTCGCCATCGATCAGGATGAAGTGTTTATGGCAACAAAGCTCTCCGGTAAAAGTACCTACTGGCTGCCGTTTAACAAAGGCTACAACAAAGGCAAGGGCAATCCGCCAAACCCCAATGGATACCGTACCTCATACCTCTGGGAAGAGATCTTTGTCAAAGACAGCTGGATGGAGATCCTGCAACGTTTTGTGCATCTGCAGGTTGAAGAGTTTGAGATGGATGGCAAGGTGGTGAAGAAAGAGAAGATGATCTTCCCAAGATTCCATCAGCTGGATGCCGTACGCTCTATTTGCAATGATGTATATGAAATCGGTGCCGGGAAAAACTACCTGGTGCAACACTCTGCCGGTTCAGGAAAGAGTAACTCCATTGCCTGGTTGGCATACCGTCTCTCCAGTCTGCACAACGCCACCGATGAGTGCGTTTTTGATTCCGTTATCGTAGTTACCGATCGTCGTGTGCTGGATCAGCAGCTGCAAAACACCATCTACCAGTTTGAGCATAAGTCGGGAGTGGTACAGAAGATCGATAAAGACAGCAGTCAGCTGGCACTGGCACTGGGAGCAGGAACCAACATCATCATCACCACGCTGCAGAAGTTTCCCTTTGTAATCGACAAAGTGGAAGATCTTCCGGAAAGGAAATACGCTATTATTGTTGATGAAGCGCACAGCTCACAGGGCGGAGAAGCCAGCAAGAAGATGAAAGAGGTGCTGGCAGCAAAATCGCTGGATGACGCTGTTGAAGATGATCAACAGGATGATTATACCGGTGATGACTTTGTGCGGGAGCAGATAGAACGCTCCGCAGCAGCACGCGGTCAGCAACCCAACATCTCCTTCTTTGCCTTCACTGCAACACCCAAATACAAGACATTGCAGGTCTTTGGATATAAAAACAGTGAAGGGAAACCGGAGCCCTTCCACCTTTACTCCATGCGTCAGGCGATAGAGGAGGGGTTTATTCTGGATGTGCTGCAGAACTACACCACCTATGAGCTCTACTACAAGCTCACCAAAGCCATTGAAGACGATCCCAACCTGAATAAGAAAAAGGCAGCCAAAGCCATCACAAAATACGTCTCACTGCACCCCCATAACCTGGCACAGAAAGCAGAGATTATCATTGAGCACTTCCGCAACGTCGTGACAATGAAGATTGGCGGGAAAGCAAAAGCAATGCTTGTATGTGGCTCACGACTACATGCAAAACGGTACTATGAAGAGTTTAACCGCTACATCGAAGAGAAAGGATACACAAAAGAGATCAAGATCCTGGTCGCATTCTCGGGAAAAGTCATCGACGACAATGCTCCCGATGGCGTTTCCGAACCACAGCTGACCGGATATGGCGAAAAAGAGCTGCCGCAGATCTTCGATAAGAACGAATACAAAATCCTGATTGTCGCCAATAAGTATCAGACCGGATTCGATCAGCCGTTGCTCCATACCATGTACGTGGATAAGAAATTATCCGGCGTATTGGCAGTACAAACCCTTTCACGACTCAACAGAACCCGGCAGGGAAAAGAAGACACCTTTGTGTTGGACTTTGTAAACGACCGTGAGACCATCTTTGACTCCTTCCAGCCATACTATGAGAAGACCACCGTGGAAGAGGAAGTGGAAGTGAACCACCTGTACGATCTGAAAAATCGTCTTGATGAGTTTCAGGCGTATTGGGATGCCGAGATTGACGGTTTTGCACGCGTCTATTTCGACCCCAGTGCCACTATGAACAGTGCAAAAATGCAAAAGCACCTTTATTCCTTCACAGATCCGGCAGTGGATCGTTACAAAAGTCTTGATGACGAGGAGAAGCAGGATGAATTCAAGAAAGGGCTACGCACCTGGACAAACCTATACTCCTTCTTCGCGCAGATTATGCCATTCACCGACACCGGGCTGGAGAAGTTCTTTGCCTACGCCAGGCTGTTGCAAACCCGACTGCCAAAACGCGAGCTCTCCGAAGCACTCCACCTGGATGACGAAGTGGCATTGGAATACTACCGATTACAGAAGATCAAAGAAGGCTCCATCATCCTCAATCCTGGCGAAGACGATCCGTTGAGCGGAATCACGGAAGCAGGGTTAAAGCGCGCAAAAGAGGAAGAAGCCCGACTCTCGGAGATCATCACCGTTTTGAACGACCGTTTCGGCACCGAATTCGAAGAAGCCGACAAACTCTACTTCGACCAGATTGAAGAAGAGCTCATGCAGGACGAGACCTTACAGTCGCAAGCCAAAGTCAACAAGCTCGACACCTTCAAATTCGCCTTCGACGACCGCTTCCTGGATCGGTTAGTAGCGCGCATGGATCAGAACCAGGAGATCTTCGAAAAGATCCTCGGCGACAAAGAGTTCGGTGACCTGGTAAAAGACTACTACATGCACCGCATTTACAAGAAGATGAATGAGGCGGGGTGAGGTGCTATTTTTTTATTATAAATCATATTATTGACAACCAATAATTTATGAATGTTAACATTATTGATCCAAAGGATATAAAAATACCTAAATCGACAAACGATATTGATGAGCTTATTCAAAACCTAAAACATGTATCTCAGCGAAATCCTGATTATGATAAGCTAGAAAGAACATACTATGATGCGATTAACATATTTCCGATTTTTAGAATTCAAGTAAGCACAAAGGAATTGGAAGAAATACCTATTTTTAGGACCAGACCATATAAGGATATTGATGAGAATGATATATTTAACCCTTCTCAATTTGGAGCTCCACCCATTAATGAAGATTGTGGTATTGGAAGAGCAAATTGGAAATGTAGGAATGTTTTTTATGGTAGTGATCAGATAGAAACATCTGTGGCTGAAACAAAGAGGTATTATGAAGGGGAGGAGTTCTATATCTCTAAATGGTCTTTTGATCAGAGTGGAATTGAAAAATACAATCATATTGACGTTAGAATCTTAACTAAAACAGATATTCCTAAAGAGAATATTTTGTATAACATTAGTCAGTCATTTTCCGAACAGGTTAAGCAATCATTTAAACTTTTTTCTTCATCTCAACAAAAAATTATTTCTTACCTTAATGACAGAATATGTGAGCTTTATTTATCTGATGAGGATGGCGTCTATCCAGTAACAGCCTTTATCGCAGATAGACAATTATATAACGCCAATAATACAAAAGAGAAAATAATATTCCCAATTCTTCTGTATCCAAGTATTGAAAACAATTTTAGATCCTGTAATTTTGCTATACACCCTCTTTTTGTGAATAATTATATGAACCTGGATGCATTGGCGCATATGAAGGTTGTTAGGTTATCAAATGGAAAATTTAATCATCAAATCGTAAAAGTAGGGAAACGGATTAGTCCATCAACAGTTGAATGGTACCACCTTAATCCAAATATTGATAAAGCAACATGGCTTATTCAAACAGTTATGTGTGGAGTTACTGAGAGAATTTTATATCAATTTGATGGGAAAGATAATGAATTCGAGATTGAGGATCTGGATGAATCATTTCCAAAAATGGTCAACCAATATTTATTCACAAACAAAAACTCTATAATGGAAAGTATCACTATACCTGATATGGACTTTAAAGATGCATTATCCTTGACACATAAGTTTTCATTAATAGGCAAAGATAAAAACACTGAACCTATTAAATGTATTAGGCTCATTGTTACTGTATTAATCCAAATTCCAGTTGAGTATTCACCAATTATGAATTGATAACTTAAGAAATATAAAATGAGAACAGATTACCAATTCCCCTTCGGTCAGCCCCTACAGAAAGTAGTGCAGAAAGACCGCACACCAAAGAAAGCCTTTGTGCTGGGTGTTTATGCCAGTGCTGTACATGCCAGATGGGTTGATGCTAATGGTAAACCGAAAGTTTCAGCCTTAGCTGTAGCATCAGAGCCGGAGATCTTCTGGCATGGTGAAAATGCAGAGGAGATCATCAGTGCGATTCCAATCCCTGCAGAAGCCGGGAAGCTGGTTGTCCCTGGAAACAAAAACATGAACGGTCCATCCGGGAAAGCACTGGATGAATTGTTCCTTGCTCCCTTGGCTCTAGACCGTTCAAACACTTGGCTTTGTGACCTGCTACCCTATTCAAGGGTAAATCCATCACAACGGAAAGCAATTGATGGTAAATATGAAGATGCACGAAAGGAATATGGACTCAATGAAGCCACCATTCCGGATTTCGATAAAGCAGAGCTGAAGTCAGATACCCGCCGTGATGAAATCCTTGCCGAGTTGAAAGAATCCTAGGCAGACACCCTCATTCTCCTCGGAGATCTTCCCATAAAGCACTTCCTGCATCATTTCGACAAACGATACTCTCGTCTTGCAGATTTTGGAGTTGATACAGAGAACTACGGTAAACGCCGGAAGATAATTATTGATGAAAAGGAGTACGACGTAATTGCGATGTGTCACCCGCGACAGGCAGCACGGCTGGGTCATAGTAGCAAAACCTGGGGTGAGTTGCATGATGGATGGGTGAAGAGAAAGAATGAAATTCAATTGTATGAACTGAAATATCTAAGTAATTTTGGATATCTTACTCTTTTAATATCTTTGTGTTTATTTGGTGCACTCTTTTACTGGCGCGATTGGTTCTCAATTGATATCCGGTGGAACCAAATCGTACGAGTAAGTATATGGGCTGCCGCTACAACATTGTTATATAATGGTCTAGATCTAATTATTGCATTCAAGAAAAAAAAGAATCCGAATAGATTTTGGCGATTTGTTTATAAGTGGGTACACAACAAAACAGAAAATTGATAATTATGGACGATTCAAATAGATTTTCCCCATCAATCCAAGAAGCAGTTAATAAGTTTCTTACCCTTCGTGATGTAAATCACCGGAACGCTTCTTTTGATTACTGCTACAATTATTTTCAAACCACACCATGTTATACTGATGATATGGAAAAGAGCTGTATGGTTCTTGGTTTTTACCTAGCCAGCTGGGGGATGTTTCGTGGATCCAGTTTTTTACTTCAAAGGAGTGCCAGGTATTTTATCCCATTTATTGAGTATATCGAGGAATTGGATCATTCCGTGTGGGGAATTGATGCAGACACATATAATCACAGTAATATTGAACAAATTCTTGAAGTTTATAAAAAGACAGTAAAAATAATGATCCCTGGAAAACAGCAGGCAATAACCTTAACCACAAAAATTTTACTTGGTGTTTTTGGTTTTGTCCCTGCCTATGATAACTATTTCTGTGACACTTTCAGGAGCATGTACTCAGGAAGATGTGCATTTAGAAGTTTTAATAAGAAGTCCCCTCCGAAAAGTCAAAAGGCAGGAACGATAATTAATTCCAAAATATTTGTAGTTATAAACAAACTATCGTTAATAACTTAATTAGTTAATACTATTATTTTTTGTTAAATTTGTTTTTTAAT
>JBAYZI010000060.1:0-15435 GCA_041672585.1 Cloacimonadales bacterium (SeqCode)
TCTGCTCAAACTGCTATTCTCGATATGTCTGCAGCTCTTGGTCAAGACCTCCAACAAACTTCCATCCAAGTGGGTAAAGCCCTAAACGACCCGATTCAAGGCGTTACTGCCCTGCGTCGCGTGGGTGTCCAACTCTCTACTCAACAAGAACAACAAATTAAAGACTTTATGGCTGTTAATAAAGTAGCTGAAGCTCAAACTCTCATCCTCAAAGAACTTAATAGTCAATTCGGTGGGCAAGCTAAGAATGTAATCGACCCCATGATTCAACTCCAAAACACTTGGGGCGATATTAAAGAAACTATCGGCTTTGCCCTGCTTCCAATGCTTAACTCACTCGCTTCCTCTACTAAAAATTGGCTCAACACACTCCAACCTGCTACTTCCGAACTGGAAAAAGTTACCAAAGAAGCCAATAACCAACAAGCTGAATTCTATAGCCTTACATCTGCTTATGAAACGCTTCGCTTTAAACAAAACCAAACCGTAGAGACCAATGTTGCCCTAAAAGATATTGTTGATACTATTAATACAAAATTTGGGGATAATATCGGTAATGTGGACCTGGCTACTATTAGCTATGAAAACTTTAAAAAAGCTGTCGCTAATGCCACTGATGAGCTGATCAGAGAAGCCATGATAAAACAAGTTGCAACTGAAAGATCTGGTTTAGCTAACGAAATTGCTGAAAAACAAATGAAACAAGTTGATAAAATTACTAAACAAAGGGAAGTAATAGCTAAAAGAAAAGAACAACTAGCTAAAGCTGATGAAAACCTGCAAGCAAAACAACAGCAATACGATAACGCCGATAGTTGGAATAAACACCTCTATATAACTCCACTCACCAATGCATCTAATCAATATGCTGCTGCAAAAAATTTACTTGCAAAAGCTGAAGCTGAAATAGAAAAGATTAATGAGAAATATAACAAACAAATCGCTGAAGCTACTAAAGAATTAGAAGATTATTCTAATAAATATACTGATGTTCTGCAAGGACTGGGGAAAAAGAAGAAAGATGCTGTTGTTGATGGAGATAATGAACTAACTGAAGCAGAAAAAGAGGCTTTGGCTCAAAAACTTGCAGCTGAACAAGCTCTTATAGATGCCCAAATAGAAGCCCTTAAAAATAGCCTGAAAACTAAAGAAGCACTGCTTACCGACAACTACACTACTCAAAAAGAATTCATTACCCTTAATGTAGCTGATGAAACAGAAAGAATTACCATCTTAACCACTTTGGAAGATAAATATAACGCTGATATTAAAGCCTTAAAGCACCAAGAATTTCAAGAAGAACTTACTGTTGCTGAAAAGAAAAAACAGCTGGGAATCCTCTCTTATGAAGACCTTAAAACAACTGTAGATAACTATTATGAATGGGTTAAGGCTAATTATGACAAAGACTCTAAAGAGTACACTGATGCCCTTAATCTCATGAGAAATACCAACCTTCGCTATGGACAAGAACTGAAAAAAGATAATGAAAATCTGCTCAAAGATACTAAAGAGACCTGGCAAACTGCTGTTAAAATGTTTGACCTGGGTATTATCCCCTTCCAACAACTGCAAACTGCCTTCCAAAACTATAAAAATATGCTCCAATCTACATCTTCAGACGCTGATCTAACTGAAGACCAAATTAATGAAATTACTGTTGCAGTCAAAGAACTCGATAACCAAATGCAAAAAGTTGCCAAAAATCAAAACTGGCTCTCTAAAACCGTCAGTAACATCAATGAACAATTCGACGCACTTAACGAACAAGGGCAATTTGTCGCCAATACTATCGCTTCAAATCTTGCAAACATGTTCGTAAACATTACTCGCCACGGCTCAAGCTTTAGAAAATCTATGAAAGCTCTCTGGAGAGGACTTGCTAATGATGTTATTGCCGAAATTAGTAGAATGATGGCAAAATGGCTCGTCTTTATGGCTCTAAAAGGCATAACTGCTCTAGTTACAGGCGGGGCTTCTGCAACAGCAGGTGGCTTGCCACTAGGGACAGGTGAAGGTTCCGGCTTTGTAGGTGCTGCCTCCGGTGGCTATATCGCCGGACCGGGTGGACCAAAAGACGATGCTATCCCTGCTTGGCTCTCCAATGGGGAATTTGTCGTCAATGCTGAAAAAACTGCCATCTTCAGAGGATTACTCGATTATATTAACTATACTCCACTATCTAACCTCTCTAAATCATTCTCTAACCTCTCAATTCCTAATACCATACCTACACTACCTAAAATGAATTACTCCTCAGGTGGTGCTGTTGCACACCCAGGATTCGACCTTTCCGGAATTGAAAATAAACTCAATAAATTAGATAAAGTAATCTCTGAACTACAAGAACTAAGAAAAAAAGACTACAATGTCCAAGTTTCTACTAAATTCAGAGGCGTGGAATTCGCCAAAGAAGTCAATAAAGCTCAAGCACAATATAAAAGGATCATGGGATGAGAATAGATTTTATAGATAATAATAACCTTGTCGCTACTACCAATAAACTAATAGACATAGACCTCGCCTTCTATGATAAACTCTTTGTATCAATGCCTATTGCCCCGGAAGTAAGGTTCTCGGTTGCCTATAACCACTTAGATATTAACGACCCCTTCGTCAACTGGTGGAAATCTGTCACCATTAACGAAATTCCCGATACTATCTTCGCTGTTATCTACGACGGTGATGGATATGAAATTGCCTCTGGAGACCTCTTTGAATATGAAGAAAACCTAGAAGACTTCTCTCTCCAAATTCTTATCATACCCGGCTTTACTCAACAATTAGACGAAGATGCACATAAAAAAAAAGAAAAGAAAAGAAAGTGGGCAATAAAAATATTTAAAGATTCTTCTCTAGAATACTGCTCTTACATACTTCATAACCTCTTTAATCACCTATGGAATGAAGCTAGAATCCCTTATAACCTACAGCTAAATAGCCCCATTCAAGGACTATATCCCGATTTTGCCCATGGTGCCAATGCCCTCCAGTATATCGCTGAAACTAAAATTCTCTCAGGTGATGAACACTACTTCCAATTTACTTACGATTATAATGGCTCTAAAGCAGATTTTATAGAAAATCTTACCATTACTAATATGTGCAAATTAACCTTCTCAAGAGCTAATAATCGCTTCATCTCTAAACCTCTTAATAGCCATATAATAAACGGTTATATCAAAGGAACATCATTCGATGAGCTTGATGATATTGATTACTCCTTAATTATAAGAAAAATACTCTTGTTTGATATCAGCGGGGCGAATAAAGATGTTACCAATATGTTCTATGCCCATATCAACAGGAGAATCGATATCCTCAAAGCAAGAAAAAATTACAATATCTGGGCTACTTCTAAATCATGGATTTACCCAGGGGATTCTATAACCCTGGATAATATTAATTATATTGTCCGAGAAATTATTTATCAACCATTCTCACTAGATTCTTCTAACTCTATTAACAATAATATCAAAATATTCGACGCTGTATGCATTAAATCATAACCCTAAACTGCAATTTAATTTCTCACCACTGCAATTTAATTTCTCACCACTGCAATTTAATTTCTCATTGCCCATTTCTTCACTGCAATTTAATTTCTCATTGCTATTCCCAAACTGCAATTTAATTTCTCACCCACTGCAATTTAATCCCTAAGTGAATAGTTATTAGTGTTAGGGAAAAAGATATTTTGAACATGATAAATAGTCAAAATACCTGAGGGTAATCTGTTTGGCATGCTAAATAATTATCGGAAAATCCTTGGAAGTTCAAAATGGAAATAGAACAAATATGGTAAACCACTTCCAACAATAAAAAGCCTCAGGAATCCTGAGGCTTTTTAATTTATTAATTATTAATTATTAATTATTTCTTAACATTAAGTGACTTAACTAACTTCTTGAGAAGTTCGGGTTTTGTATTAACATCAGAATCTTCAATAAATTTAATTCTTTGTGCAAATCTATCAGCAACAAGAGCTTTATAAGCGCCATAGTTTTCTCTGGTAGCAGGATTATATCTTTCGTAGAAACCAGGAAGAATCTTGTTGATAGAATCTTTTGTAGGGATTTGAGCACCTGGTAAAAGGTCCCAATCTTCCCATTGTATGTGATCCATAAGGATTCCTGTCTGTAGTGTTAATGAGGTAGTAAGTGGGATAGCTTCTAGATCTTCATCAGAAGATTTCCAGTAGCCAATAGAGTTAAAGCAATAGATTTCAGCTCCACCTTCAGCAACATGGATGAAAGCTTCCACATCTTTATAAAGTTCATACACACGGAAAGGATTAGCAAATGGTTCGAAAACTAATTTATTAAGTTCTTCTTCAGTAACATTTTCAGCTCTATTTCTCTTAGTCATCAAAGCAGTTCCCATAGAAACAGCAAGATGATTATTGGTAAATTTGATTACCGGAGGAAGAATAGTATCTTTCATCAACCAAGCTAATGCTTTAGGGAAGCTACATTTGTTAACCCAGCTGCCTAAAAGATCTCTATCAAAAATAGCTCTACCATTAGAGTTTCTAAGGTCTAAACCTACAGGAGTTCTAACACCATCGATATTGAGAATTGAGTGATTCATTAAAGCTATGCAATATTTCCAATCTCTGTGATCTGGTTTTCTGCTATCTGTTTTATCAAATAAGTTTGGTTCCCAAACACGACATACTTTCTCTTCCACATCAATTTGGAAAGCATCATCATGAAGCACAACTTTTCCCACACCTTGAGGAAGAGTTCCATGGTTATCTTCACTATTTGTGTGTGAAGATTTTCCTGTTCCTGACAAACCGTAGAAGGCAATAGATCTCTTACCAAGTGCATGATATTTCTTATCTGTGCAGGTAGTGAAATTCATCTCTTTGATACCACCATGACAAGCAGCCATGCCTAATCTCATACCGGAAGTCCAAGCAAGAGTTAGAGTACCTTTCTTTCTTTCACCAAAATATTTCATACCGAAGTTGAAGATAACATTCTCTTTTTCATCAACTAAAGCAAGCTGAGGAGCACCAACGTTGTGATAGAAAGGATCAGTACTTTTCCAATCATTATAAGCAATGATAATAATGTCTTGGATGGGAAGTTCTTTACTTGCTTTATACTCTTTTTCTAAGCATTCGTAAGGAATAAAGTTGTTTAACCAATTGAACATATTAGCAGCATCAGACTCAGTAGTAACATAAGTAGCCTTAATCATTAAGTCTTTGTCTAAACCGATAATAGCTTCACCTTTAATAAGTGGTTGATGTTGCATATCCCAGATAGCTTCTCTTAAATCAGCTTCTACCTTATTCTTATCAGCAACATTCAATCTGTGGTAAAACTTTCTAGCCTTGGCAGTTCTTCCAATAATTTTACCATGACAATCATTAAGAATTTTTGCACCTTTTGGTAAACCGACTTTTTTAGCATACTCTTCGTAGATTAAGAAATCAGTTTCAGATACACCTGGTTGTGTTCTTGCCATTTCGTAAGCTTCAGCAACAGTTACTTTCCTGACATTTGAGTTATTAACGACAGTTTCGGCAATACCTCTTGTCTTTGACATATCCTTCAAATTACTATAATACTTTGCACTAGGTTTGCTAGCCATTGTTCCTCCTGAACTCTATTGTATTTTTATGACTTTTTATAAAATTAATGTTTTAACAACATAGATAGCAATTAAAGAAAATTTGGAGTAATTGTCAAGTGAAGTAAATAATTAATATAATTGTTATTTTACATGTGATTACATTGCATGGTTTTAGATTCAATAAAAGTCTTATATTCTTTTTAAGAAAGTGTTTAAAATGGGTGGTTTTAAAAACAAAAATTAGAGGCATAACTTTTAAGGTTTTGCCTCTAACAAATATTAATAATCCAATGATTAATTTATAATTACAGGAACTATATTAATATATTTTCTTCCATTTTTCTTGGTTACGAATTCTACTATTCCGTCAGTAGTTGCAAAAACAGTATGATCTTTACCTATGCCGGTACCAGTACCGGAATGGAACTTAGTTCCTCTCTGTCTGACAATAATATTACCAGAAACTACAAATTCATTTCCGTATTTTTTGACACCGAGATATTGAGGATTACTATCTCTTCCATTTTTTGTGGATCCACCACCTTTCTTTGTTGCCATTTGTTCCTCCTATCTTCTAATATCTTGAATTTTAATTTCAGTGAAATCTTGTCTGTGGCCATTTTTCTTCTTATAGCCCTGTCTTCTTTTTTTCTTAAAGACTATTATTTTCTTGTCTTTTTTATGGCCTAAAACTTCAGCTGTAACTACAGCACCAGTTACATTCGGTGTGCCGAAAGTAATATTTTCCTCATCTCTGAGAACAAGTACTTCGTCAATGCTAACCATATCGCCAGCATTCTGATCAGCAAGGTAAGGCACTTTAACTACAGCGTCTTTTTCGACCTTAAACTGATATCCTTTAAAATGAACTATTGCGTACATTTTTTCTCCTTTCTATCTTAAAAATAAGTTCTTTTACTATAAATTTACTTTGGTAATTCTTGTCAAGCACTATATTGATCAGTTATCTCTTCTTTACCTTTTCCCTGATAAACCTTAAAATCATGTCTGTGCAGCTTATCATTGCTGACAAATTCGACTTTAAACTTATAATTTGAATAGATATAATCAGGATGATCTAAGATAAAGGCTCTAATATCGGGATGTACTTCTATTCTGAGTTGTTCATCTTTAATGAAATACTCCGCTCGGTTTAACCAACGGCTGATATTCACAAGAACAGTATCACAGGAGAGAATTCTGCCGGTACCAAAGCAGTACGGACAAGACTCGGAGTAGGAAGATATGACAGAAGGTCTGATTCTTTTACGCGTAATTTGAACTAATCCCAGAGGACCGAAAGGATAAGCTTTATTGCGGGCTCTATCTTTTTTAAGTTCACGCCTGAGAACATCAAGCACCTCTTCCCTACTTTTATCTTCACTCATATCGATAAAGTCAATGACAATAATACCTGATAAATCACGAAGTCTAATTTGCCTTGCCACTTCTTTAGCAGCCTCTTTATTAGTCTTGGTTACTGTATCTTCATACTTTGATTTTCCGGTGAAACTTCCGGTATTGACATCAATCGCCACTAAGGCTTCAGTCTGGTCAATTTGGATATTTCCACCACTAGGTAGATATGATTTGGAGTTAAAGATAGACTTTATTTTCTTTTCAATCCCAAAGACATCAAAGATAGGAGAATCCTCACTATAAAGCTCGATTCTGTCTAATAAATCAGGAGCAATATCTGCTAACTCACTCTTTATCTCTTTAAGAAAATCAAGATCATCGACAATCACTTTGTTTACATCATCTCTAAATAAGTCACGAATAAGAGTATTTTGAATTCTGTTTTCATCAAAAATACAAACAGGAGGTTTAGCATATTTAATCTGCTTTTCGATCACTCTCCAGCTTTTAGCCAAGGCTTTGTATTCTGCTGTTAACTCTTCATCTGTACAACCTTCCGCCTCAGTTCTGACAATTAAGCCATGATCTTTCTCTTTTAAATCATAGAGAAAAGTTTTAATTCTTTTTTTCTCTTTGAATGACTGAATCTTACGGGATACTGATACTTTTGACTTATTAGGAAAGAAGACTAAAAACTTTCCGGGAATAGAGATTTGCCCGGTTAGACGAGCCCCTTTCTTATTTAAAGGTCCTTTCTGTACTTGCACTATTATCTCTTGACCGGAGTGTAAGTACTTGCCTATTTTAGAAGAATCATTTGACTTATTGGTAACTTTTCCATCACCTTCTACTTCATCTAAATAATCAACGATTATATCAGTATAGTGCAGAAAGGCTGTTCTATCTAAACCGAGATCAATAAAGGCTGCTCCCATTCCGGGAAGGACATCTTTAACAATCCCTTTATAAATATTACCAACTATATTTGTAGAGTCAGGTTTTTCTACAATAAACTCTAAGAGCTTACCGTTTTCTAAAACTGCTATCCTTTTTTCTAAAGGGGTAACATTAACTACTATTTCTAAATTCATTGCAATCCTTTGGACAGAATTACATCTCGACTACTTTTCAAACTCCACGGGTAGAATTGTTTGCATCGAATGGTTAGTAAAATTATCTAACATCAATTTCTGTTGATAAAGAGTTTCTGAGGTACCTTTCAAGAGAATACTTTTCATCTCTGCTAATCCCATTTTCTCAGTTAAAAACAGTTGGAAAAAGTCTTTTCGGGTTGGATAGTTCTGTCTGGAATACTCTGTAACAGTAGCCAATCTAGCTGCTTCATTAATAGCATCTTTTAGTGAACCAATCTCATCTATTAAACCATTTTCCTTCGCTGTTAAAGCATCCCAAACTTGACCTTGGGCTACTGCTTCTACTTCTTCAAGGGTATTAAATTTACCACTTCTACCATTCATTACTATCTTTTTAAAAGAGTCATAGACAACATCTGCTGAAGCTTTCATTGCAGATTTTTGTTTGTCAGAAACTCCATTTAAAGGATTCAACCAAGTGCTTTTTTTGCCGTACTCAAGCTTTTCATGGGTGACACCAAGCTTGTCTTGTAATTTTTTTGCATCCGGAACGATTTGAACTACGCCAATTGAACCGGTAACTGTGTATGGATCAGCATACACTTTATCTCCAGCCATACTAATCATATAGCCGCCGGAGGCTGCAACATCTCCCATTGAAACTACTACAGGCATTTTCTCTTTGAGTTGTTTTAAAATTTCTAAAATTTCTTCTGATTCTAAAGCACTACCACCACCACTGTTCACTCTAAGAACACAACCTTTAATTGATTTGTTCTTCAAAATATCTTCTACGGTTTCATTTATCCATTTAGAAGAGAGTACTGAAAAGTCGTTCCCAACCGGCATAATATTGCCATTGAGATATAAAACTGCTATTTTTTCATTTAATTTTTTATTATCTTTTGCTTTAAATCCTAAGAGATACTTCTTAGAATCTATGACATGTTTAAATCTTTGTTCTTGTTCTTTCTTAAAGGCACTTTCAAAGGCTGATCGTTGAACCATTCCTGTCATGATAGTTTCTTTAGGATCTAAAAACATATATTTTTCTTCATTAATAATACTTTCAATCACTATAGATGAGACATTTAATTGTTCAGATAGTTGATTAACATAGAGCTCATATCTTGATTTTAAGACACGATTTAAATTAGCTTTTGTCTCTTCACTCATATAATCTTTGGAATATTGGGTTCCATAATCTTTAAATTTACCAGCACTAATAACATGCATTTCGACACCGATTTTATCAAGCATATTCTTATAAAAAGCCATATCTACTCCAAAGCCACGCAAGAAAATACCTGCTGAGGATCCGGAAGAAATGACAATTTCATCGGCTGTTGAAGCAAGGAGAAGATCAGCATTAGAAGCAATTGTAATATAAGAGATAACAACTTTCTTGGCTGATTTAAAATCTTCTATAGCTTCTATTATTTCATTAAGTGAGGCATAACCACACATAACTAACTCAGGTTTGAGGAGAATACCATCGATACGGGGGTCGTTCTTGGCTTTTTTAATAGCATCAATAATGTCAAAAACAGTAGTCTGATTATTAAAGAATCTGTCGTTAGCAAATCTTGAATATTCAACGATTGGTCCGCTAATATCTAGAGTAAGCAACGAATTATTATTAATAACTACTACATCTTTTTTTATCATCTTTACAGAACTAACTATTGTTATAGTTACTAGTAAAACCACTAAAAGCACGGATGTTAAGCATCCAAAGCCAAAATATGCACCTTTTTTCATTAATTTCCCCTCAATATCATTTGATATTTTATTTATTAAGACTATTTTAATAAGATTAAATACATTGTCAAGAAGAATTAATATATCTTAATTAATAATTAATAATTTTTAGTTAATAATTAAGAATGAGTAAAGACTTTCACACGAATTAACGCGAATTAAGAAGAATTAACACGAATTAATTGCATGTTGAATCGTTGATTTGTTTAATTTGAATTGGTTGGTATTGGCTACGAAGCCTCTTTACTGGGATTGCGGACGCCCACGTCCGTATTAAACCTATCTCCATTAAGGAGATAGAAATAAGATATGCTTCGGAAGGATAAGATTCCCCTTCGCTGAAGGGAAATGAATACGGACGTGGCCGTCCGCAATCCCAGTAAGAAAGACCTCACACTTAAATTTGTTTAATGGTTTAATCGACTGACTTTGGCAACGAGACCTCTTAAATCACAGAGTGATGATAATATAATAGGGAGTGTTCGAAGACACTCCAAAGGAATTTAATTAAAAGAGGTTCGACATGTTAGGGGAGAAGCGAGGAATATAACAGTCAAACTATTTAGGACGGGATACTTTCTTCTTCGTGTAATTCGTGAAATTAGTGGATAGATTTCTTCTTCTTCAATTGCCAATTAAAAAAGGACCACCGAAGCAGTCCTTTTAAGTAATTTTATCTTTCAGAAAGAGTTTAGAAGCTTTCTAATCTTTCAGTAAATTCTCTTAGTCGAGCTAAACGAGCTTCTACAATATTAATAACCTTAGGTTGGTCAGTAACTTTTAGAGCTTGGTTTAAGTTCTCTTCAGATTGTCTGTAAAGCCTTCCCGCATCTTCTTTTGCTTGATCTCTTTGATTAGCAAGAGTTTCAGCTTTAGAACCAGTTGCTTTAGGGATTTCAGCATTGAGTTTAACAGCAGCTTGGAACTTCTCAATGCCTAATGATTGTTTAATCTGGGCAGAGAGTAAGAACGGAGCGTAGTTGTTTGGACTAAACACCATAGCTTTTTCTACATTAGTTGTAGCTTGAGCATAATCTTTATTTTCTAAATAGAGATTAGCAAGTCTAGTATAAACCACACCATTAGTGTTATCAATTTTCACAACAGCGTTATAAGCTTTAGTTGCATTTTGTTTGTATTTATCAGCAGTTTTAGTTTGTCCTGCTTTTTCAGCATCTTTAGCAGCAGAGAGGTACATATTGGCAAGGTTTAGACGAGCATTAATATTCTTACTGTCTTTATTTACGATAGCTTCGTAGTTAGCAATAGCTTGAGCGATCTGACCTGTTTGTTGGTAGGCAGAGACTAAGTTACTGACAATGATATCATCTTCAGGGAAGTATTCTACAGCTTGTTCTAAGTAAGGAATAGCTTCTTGATAATTTTGCATATCATACAGAACATTAGCATAACGATAGATAGCATCTTCATTTTCAGGGTCTTTAGCAATAGCTTTTGCCACAGCATCTCTCATATTATTGAGATCATTAATTCTGGCATATAAGTCTGATAAAAGTAACCAGTCATCTTTAGTATCTCTAATTTCTACAATTTTCCTCATTGGAACAGTAGCTTCACGATACATTTTTTGTCTAAGAAAAACTTGAGCTTGTTTTTCTAAATAATCGATATTTCCTGTTGAATCTTGTTCTACTAAGTAATTAAAGTAGCCAAGTGCTTCATCATATCTTTCTTGATTAAGATTAATTAATCCAAGATAGTAGTATGTATCTTTTAGTGAAGGATCAATTCTTTGAATGTTTTCAAATGATTCTTGTGCAATATCATAGCGTTTGATATTATAGTTTTGTTTAGCAATATCGATTAATTTCAACATTTCAGTTGTTACGAATTCATCAATTTTGCCCATAAAGCTTTCATTAAGAGCATTCAATCTGTCTTCTTTATTTTTAACTACAACGATTTTACCGGCAGCAACATCGCCTGTTCTCATTGAGAATAAGTTAAAAATGAAGTTAAATTGGGGGTTTCTGAGCTCTTCAATAGTTGCGGTAATTACAACATCAGCACCCAGTTCTTGTCCTATTTCCAGGATTTCTTCTTTATCTAGTTCATCAACTGCAATATCGCCAAAATCTTCTAAAACCTTGTTAGTACTCTCTATATCCATTAAGATAAACTTTTCTGATAAATCAAAAAGTAATTGAAGATCTCTTACTTCCATTATTTTCTTAATGTATCCACTTTGATTATCTAATTTCTCTAAAGGAAGAACAGCTACCTTAATAGCTCCTTCGACTTTCTCTGGTTTTACTTGCTCATCAAATGAACTTACATTCATACTACAAGCAAATAGAAATACACTCAATAATAATACTATGAGTTTTCTCATATATCCTCCACGATAATATTCTTTTATTATAAAAATTAAAACTTTCTATTATAAGTCAATACTTTTCTTTAGTTTTTTAAAAATCATTCAATTTCGACAACACTTCCGGAGTAGAAAGGTTGGATAATATTCTCATCAATTTCGAGGATTAAAGCTCCTTTTTTATTAACTTTCAAAGCTCTTCCACGAAACACCTGAAACTCTGTATCCAAGCCAATAAACCGCCCTTGGAGGTAGTCATATTTATTGTAATAATCTTGGTAGGCGGCAAACCCTTTTTCAACGAAAATCGGTAGGTTATCATGTAGTTTATCCAACAGTGATTTTAGTAAAAAAGAATTGCTAACTTCAACCTGTAAATAGTCTCTGAGAGAAGTGGCAATGTTCAATAATTCCAAAGGAAGTTCTGCAATATTTGTATCAATCCCGATTCCGCAAATAAGATATTTCGACCAAGAATAGTAAGAAGTAAGAATCCCACACATCTTTTTATCCTCTAAGAAGATATCGTTAGGCCATTTTATTTTAAGGACATCAGTTAAAGAGGGGTAGATTTCTGTAAGTGTTTGATGAATAAGAGTTGCCATAAAGAGAGTTATTGAGCTGTCTTGCACTACATTATACAAGCCAATACTAAACCACAATCCGCCTTGAGGGGAGTACCAAGAGTTCGTTAATTTACCCTTTCCGGAGCTTTGTTCGTCAGCAACGACCAAAAAGTTTCCTTTCACCAGTTTATCTTTAATCAAAGACAAGGCATAAGTGGAAGTACTATTAATCTTAGTTTTATAGATTATTTCATCAAATAAGGGGTGTTCATCAATTTTCATAGTTACTCCTGAGTTATCAGCATTGCATCGCCATAGCTAAAGAATCTATACTTTTCCTGAACAGCTATTTTATAGGCATTCATTACATTTTCGTATCCTGCAAAAGCAGAAATCATCATAATTAGAGTAGATTCCGGCATGTGGAAATTTGTCAACATGCTATCTACTATCTGAAATTTCTTGCCTGGGTAAATGAAGATATCTGTCCACTTATCTCCGGAGTTTAGTTGTCCGTTTTCAGCAAAAGATTCTAAGGTTCTGGTTGTGGTAGTTCCCACAGCTACAATTCGTCGTCCTTCAGCTTTAGCCTTATTTATTATTGCAGCATTTTCTTCACTAACACTACAATATTCAGAGTGCATTTTGTGGTCAATAATATTCTCAGTTTTGACAGGTCTAAAAGTTCCCAGCCCCACATGGAGCAAGATTTCTACTATTTCCACACCTTTATCTTTTAGTTGCTGAATTATTTCATCAGTGAAGTGTAATCCGGCAGTAGGAGCAGCTACAGAGCCTTTAATCTTGGCATAAATTGTTTGGTAGGTATCGCTATCAGCCTTCTCCGCCTCTCTTTTTATATAAGGAGGAAGAGGGATATTCCCGGCTTCACTTAGAGCTTCCCAGAAGTTTCCTGTATAATTAAACTGGACCAACCTACTACCTTCAGTGGATAGCTCGGTGATTATTCCAGAAAAGTTCGAGTTAATAGTGATAGTGGCACCAATAGGGCACTTTCTACCCGGTTTTACCAAGCAACGCCAAGTATCATTAATAACATGATTAAGTAAGAATAGTTCGACTTTTGCGCCTGTTTCTTTGGTCCCGATTAAACGGGCAGGAATCACTTTTGTTGAATTAAGAACCAGCACATCACCGGCTTTTAGATAATCTGTTAGATTAGAGAAAGAGGCGTGTTTGACCTCTCCGCTTTCTCGGTTAAGCACTAATAATCTGGAGCTACTTCTTGTATTCAGAGGATACTGAGCTATTAACTCCTCGGGTAAATCGTAAAAGTAACTTCTTTTATTTAATAAATATATTTCTTTCATATAAGTTATAGTTTTCCGCCTGTAATAAATATTTCTTCTCCGGTAATAGAGCCATTATTATCAGATAACAGATAATCACAGCTGTGATAAATATCAAGTGGATCTACCAATCTTCTTAAGGGAGTATTTAGCAGCTCCTTGGCAAAGTAATCAGCTCGAAAAGCCTGATACTCTTTAGTAAAATGAGATTGGTCTGCATTGACAGCTCCCGGAGAGACTAAGTTAATCATAATATTATCCGGACCATACTCCAAAGCTATTGTTCTCACAAAATTAGTCAAAGCACCTTTAGCAACAGCATAAGCAGAGCCATTCTTTAAGCCGGTTCTACTAATATTGGAACCGATAATAACTACCTTTCCACCTCCGTTCTCTTGATAATGAACAAGCAGGTTTCTGAGTAAATTATAACAGCCAAAGATATTCATATTCACTATGGAATACCACAACTCGGGATCTGTTTCTGTAAGAATCTTAGAATCACTACTGCGAATTGCTGAAGTATGAATCATCTTATTGGGAATGAATCCATACTCATTATTTAGCTTAGCAAAAACAGAATTAACTTCTGCTAAGTTTGCCAAATTGCACTGCTTACAAACCAGGTTTTCAATATACTTAGCTTGCAATAAATCAATGCGTTGCCTATTTTTATGAACCAAAGCAAAAACCTTAAATCCTCTTTTCAAATACTCTTCTACAAGTATCGAGCCTATAGCCCCATTTGCCCCGGTTATCATAATCGCGTTATTGTTCATTTATTGCCCTTACTGATTTTTATATTTCAAATTAACTACATTTCCAATTTTCTCAATTCTTCTATCGTGTCAATAATCTTATGCGCTAATTCAAATTTAGTTCCTTTAAACTCTTCTATTTTATCTTTAGTAATCAAGAATGCTTGACTATTATCACTTTGAGAAACTGAGATATTATTAGCAATAATCAAGTCTAAATTCTTCTTTTTAAGTTTGGCTTGGGCATTCTCGACAATGTTTTCTGATTCAGCTGCAAAACCAACCAATATCTGCCCTGCTTGCCTGTGTTCTCCTAAATAGTGGAGAATATCTTGAGTTCTTGTTAAAACAAGATTCAGTTCAGCACTCTTCTTGATTTTCTGTTCTAGTTTTACAGCCGGAGTGTAGTCCGCCACAGCTGCACACATAATGATAACTTCTGCCTTTTCATACTCTTGCTTCACTTGGGAAAACATCTCTTCAGCAGAGGGAGCTGAATAGGTTTGCTCAAGATAATAAGGAAGAGTTTCACTAATTCTACCATGAACCACCGAAACATCGCCACCTCTGAGATAAGCAGCACGCGACATTGCAATACCCATTTTACCGGAAGAGTGATTGGTGATGAATCTCATGGGATCTATATCTTCCTGAGAAGCACCCATG
>JBAYZI010000061.1:0-15353 GCA_041672585.1 Cloacimonadales bacterium (SeqCode)
CGATTTTCATTTCAACCCTAAAAGAGTTCTCTTTAACTGCATAATCTTTAATCATATCGGGAATCTTTGTTTCTCTGTTCAATCGCGCCCTAATCTCTTCAGGTTTTATTATTAATAATGGCATATTATCCTCTTATTCTTGGTTAATTTAGAAAGTTACTTCTTCATTGTTTAGAATAGCATCAGAAATCCTCTCTTTTTCTGCACTTTTTATCACAACATCACCCACAATAACAACATCTTTGCCGAAAAAGAGATTTCCCACAATTCTTAAGCTATTGCATTGAATTAGCGATGGCACTTCTTTAAAACGATTTTTTAATTGTTCGACTGTTTTAAAATATTCAGGATCTAATTCTATTGTAGGAGCCACATCTAAGCCTTCAGTAAGAATGATTTGATAATCGCTATTAATCTTATAGACATCTGACCAGATAAGAAGCAGGTCATCGGTTTTCTTAACCGGAGCAAATCTTGAACGAGGTACGACTATAGCTTTGGCATTTTCAAAGACACTTATTGCTGAGCCCATAGCGGTTTCTATTTGATAAACAGGGGTATTTTCTACCACTTTAGGGTTTACTATAAGAGGTAAATTTAAAAAATTGTTGTTCTCAAGCAGAGTAGCTTTAAGCTTCTGGAGATTAATCCATAAGTTGTTGGTATTAAAGTAGCAATACTTCTTTATATCTTGAAATTCAGCCATCTCCTCTTCAGGACATTGGGCAACTTCACGCAAGATTAGTTTCCCCTCTTTAGTTTGAGCCAGGTGCCCACCTTTACTATCCATTTCGGTTCTTCTACAAACTTCCATGATGAAAGGAACATCTTGTTTATCCATATAGGTAAGAATTAGGGGATCGATTACAGCTCCGAGATTGTCGGAATTGGAGATAAAAGCATACTTGTAGTTTTTTTCGAGTAATTTATCTAATAATCCGGAAGTAAGCAGAGCAGAATAGATATCGCCATGTCCGGGTGGATTCCAATTCTGATCATCATCTGCGAAGGTTGTGAGAGAAAAATCTTCTTGTTTAATTCGCGGATATTTATTCTGTAAGAAGTCTAAACCTAAACCATCAATCTTGAGTTCTTTATATTTTTCCAATGCTTTCAAAGAATCAGCTTGAGTGTTATAACTATTCATCAGAATTAACGGCATGTTAGTCTGATACTTAGCTCGCAGAGCCATAGTTTGATTAGCTAAGATATCTAAGAAGTTTAATTCACCTTTTACAGGTAAGAGAGACTTTGCTTTTTCCAATCCCATTCCGGTGCCAAGTCCACCATTTAGCTTAATTACAGCAAGTTTATTCAACAGTGAATCATCTTTTTTAGTTAAGGAATCATAGCTGATAAGATTAAGTCTGTTAGGAGCTTCAATGTCGTTGCGCGAGAGCTTTCCTGTATTTCCTTCTATCAACTGCTGATAGTGTCTCCGGAAGTTGTTTATCACATTCTCGCTTAGTCCTGCATCTTTCATTTTTAGTGAAAAAGCTTCAATTTTATTTTCCATTATATTTTACTCCTATTATTTCCCTCATTATTCTCAGCAACATTCATTTAAAGAATTTATTGTAGTTTATAAATATCGTTAAGAGAGTGCTTTAACCACACTCTCTTAACTTAATTTATGTTATTTTTTATCCACTAATTTGTCAATTAGTTTATCATCAGCAAGATATGGGATGGTAATATGACCTTCACCTTCATGCTTGATATTCCACTCAGCCGAAGTCTTGATAGCATTTTCATTTCTTGCCCAACCACGACGAGCCACTCCGCCCATTACATCCCAAGATAAAGCACTCTTAATCACTTCATCCATGTGTTTTGAACCATCCAAAACAATACCGTTTCCGCCATTGATTGAACGTCCTACACCGACACCACCACCATTAGAAAGAACCACTAACGACATACCGCGAGCAATATTACCGCCAAAGCAATGAGTTGCCATATCAGCCATTACATTACTGCCATCGTAGATATTAGAAGTCTCCCTGAAAGGAGAATCTGTACCGGAGACATCATGGTGATCTCTACCGAGAATAACAGGACCTATTTTGCCTTGTCTGATAGCTTCATTGAATTTAAGAGCAATTCTCATACGTCCTTCTTCATCAGCATAGAGAATTCTGGCTTTGGTTCCCACCACAAGAGCATTCTTTTCAGCAGTAGCAATCCAGTGATAATTATCTCTATCTAAAGAGCAGCGAGTTGGGTCAATGCAATCCATAGCTATTTTATCAGTTGCTCTGAGGTCTTCATCTTTGCGGGAGAGACAAACCCAGCGGAAAGGTCCGTAACCATTATCAAAGCAAATTGGACCCATAATATCTTCTACATACGATGGCCAGATAAAGCCTTCATTGGTGTTTACGCCATTTTTTGCTATCTCTTTTGCTCCGGCATCAAAGATGGACGCCATAAAACTATTACCGTAATCCCAGAAGTAAGAACCCTTAGCTGTGAGTCTCTTAATCACTTCAAAGTGCTGAATAAGAGAAGCATCTACTAATTTCTTGAATCTAGGTAAGTCTGTTTTAATTAATCTTCTGCCTTCATCAAAGCTAATCCCCGCAGGAGTGTAGCCGCCATCATAAACAGCATGACAAGAAGTTTGGTCAGAAATTAATTCAGCTTTAATATTATGAGTATCAATATGTTCTAATAAATCGACAATATTGCCATGATAAGCAATAGAAACAGGTTTTTCTTCTTTACGATGTTGCTCAACCCACTTGGTAATTTCTACTAAATCAGCAGAAACCATAGCCACCCAGCCCTGTTCGTAGCGTGTTTTAATTCTGCTTAGATCAACTTCAGCAACAACACAGATACCTCCTGCAATTTCACAAGCTTTGGGCTGTGCACCTGACATTCCGCCAAGTCCGGAAGTAACAAAAAGTTTGCCATGAATATCTTTATCCTCAGGAATACCGAGATATTTTCTCCCTGCATTAAGCAGTGTGATATAGGTACCATGCACGATTCCCTGTGGTCCAATATACATCCAACCACCGGCAGTCATTTGACCATAATTAGCCACACCCAGAGCAGTTAATCTCTTGAAGTCATCAGGGTTATCCCATTTACCTATTACTAAACCGTTAGTGTTAATCACACGCGGAGCTTGAGGTTTGGAAGGGAATAAGCCAACCGGATGTCCGGAAGCAATTACCAATGTTTGGTCTTCTGTCATTATCTCTAAATAGTTCTTGATTAGCTGGTATTGCATCCAGTTTTGGAAAATCTGACCTGTTTCACCATAGGTAACTAGTTCGTAAGGATAGAGAGCAATATCAAAATCTAAGTTATTATCTATCATAACCTGCATTGCTTTTGCCGGAATTATACCTTTATATTCATCAAGAGGTTTACCAATTAATTTTCCTTGCGGACGATAACGGTAACCATATATTCTTCCTCTAGTCATTAATTCTTCTAAGAATTCAGGAGCCATCTCAGTGTGCAGATGCTCAGGAATATAGCGTAAAGCATTCTTTAAAGCAATCTTAATTTCTGCTTTAGAAAGATTTAATCCTCGGTCGGGAGCTCTTCTTTTGCTTGCATCAAACTCTGCTTTAGGAGGCAGATCATCTGATAATTTAACTTGAATAGCTTTCTTATAATCAAAGTCAATCATTTTACTTCTCCATATATTTTATTTAATATTTTTCTTTTTCTAGCATTACTGCCAAGATTGATTTATCCACTTCTTTCATCCCACCTAAGACAATTTTGCCCAAATTCACAAAAGATTGTTCAACATCTGCCCCATTAATGCCTTCATAATCATTCACGCAGATATTAGACATGCCGAGAATAGCACAGTTGAGAGCAGTTCTGACACCGGTAGCAACCTTCAAAGAACAGCCTAATTTGGCACCATCACAAATCATGCCGGCAATATCGCCGATTACATTTTGGATAGCTGCTTGGGCATTCTTAAAATCACCACCTAAGAGACTTACCGCACCGGCACTAACCCCTAAAGCAGCATTCACTATGCCACATAATCCGGAAAGAATCCCAAAATAGGTTTTTACATGAATAGAAGTAAGATGAGAAATTGCCAGAGCATGCAAAAGTTCTAACCTGCTACTCTTTAATCTTTCAGCTACAGCAATGATAGGAATAGTGAGGGTAATGCCTTGGTTACCACTTCCGGAGTTTGCCATTGCCGGGAGAGGTGCACCACTCATACGGGCTTCACTACCTGCAGCTGTCATCATAGTTGCATAATTAACCATTCCGTCTCCCAAAATACCCTTTTCAACATAATCTTTAATTGATTTGGCAATACCATAACCGGAATTGTGTTTTATCCCATACTCGGCAATAGCGTAATTCTTAGCAATTACTTCATCTAAGAAAGAGAGTTCTTCCTCGGTCATAGTAGGAACTAACCGCATTATATCATTGATAGTCATAAGCTGTCTAAGATCATCATTCTGGATAATAGGATCAATTCTTTCATTCTTTTGCAGAACCTTATCATCGAGGCTTAACTTATAAAGATTAGTATGGCTTCCTTGCATTATGGCAGAAGCAACATGGTTATCAGAATGGGCAATCACTTCAATCCAGAAGATTTCATCGCTGGTACTTAAGATAACTTTTATAATATTACGATCCAGCATTTGCATGGCCTCAGCAACATGATTATCATCAACATTTCGTAGTACTTCCAACTGCAGTTCAGGTAAACCGGCGACAGCTCCTAAAGCTACAGCCATTTTAACTCCACGTTCATTAGTGCCGGGAATAGCTACGCCCATAGCATTCTTGAGAATATTATGACTAAGTATAATATCTATTTTGTTAATCTTCTCTGTCAAAACACTTGTTACATAAGCGGCTGTTAAAGCAATGGCTATTGGTTCTGTACAACCTTGAGCAGGTGCGATACCAGCTTTTAAAACGCCAAGCAAATCATTTTTTGTTATCATATTCCCTCTATCTATCGATTATTCTTAAATTTTTTTTGTATTGTTTGTTGAGAGAATCTAGCTCTACAGCTTTTTTCATACAATCTATTGCTTTATCCTTCTCTTTAAGAGAATAGTAAATTGAAGCTAAATTATTGTAAGCCAAGGCTTCTTGAGGATTGACTTCTAAAGCTTGCTTGAGAAGTTTTATTGCTTCTTGATACTTCTTTTTAAGCATACTCTTCTCAGCTTGTTTGATCAACTCCTGAGCAGAAACAAACTTCTCCCTAATCTCACTGTTTTGCAAAATATTATGAAGATGGATAAATTCTTGATTAGAAGGAAACTGCAACCTTATTTTCTCACATAGCTCAATCGCTTCGTCCCACTTCCTCAGCATCATACAGACCCAAATCATCAGAGAAAGAGCCATTTCATTATCATTATAGGCAAGCAAAATATTATCTAAATGTG
This sequence comes from Cloacimonadales bacterium (SeqCode), assembly GCA_041672585.1. Lineage (GTDB taxonomy): Bacteria > Cloacimonadota > Cloacimonadia > Cloacimonadales > JAFGVF01 > JAEKNW01. Next base: position 5,409 of record JBAYZI010000061.1, read on the forward strand.
GGTACGCCTCTTTATATTTGGCAACAGCAGAAAGAGCTACAACATAATTGAATTTTATCGTAACTTCATCAGAGATCAGCAGTGCTTTCTCAAAATGCCACAAAGCTTTCTCGTGTTTTCCTTCTCTTAATCTTTTATAGCCCCAGCGTTGGTAACACTGAAGCTTGATTGTGTCTAACATTATTAGCTCCCTATCCATCTTTCTATATTTTAATTTCTATATTTCATTGTTATACAACAAGTTAACTTATCTTAAATAATTCTCAAAATAATAATAATGCAGATAGTTAATATTGTTATATATTATTTGAGGTTGGTAAATACTGTCAAGTATTTTGATGGTAGAGAATTAACACAGAGTTGGTCTCACCGGGAATATAACTGTCCAGTCCTAAATAGTTTGACTATTTTATATATAAATCTTTTTGCGTCTTCGTTAAAAGCTATGCCGGCACAGATCAGGGATTGATTTTTGTGTGTCTGTACCTTGTGTATATTCGATAATAAGAGAAAGCCTCGAGATATCCCGAGGCTTTTCTATATTCAATTATTAATTATTAATTCTTAATTAATAGGATTATTTCATTAATACCATTTTCTTCATTTCAGTTTTTCCAGCATTTTTTACTCTATAGAAGTAAACGCCTGAAGAAACTTTCTTGCCATTGTTGTCATCACCATGCCATACGACATTGTGCATTCCAACAGCTTTATTGGTATTAACTAATGTTTTAACTAATTGACCCTTAACGTTATAAACGCTAAGTTCAACATTACCTGATTGGATAACATTAAAGTTAATCTTTGTTTCAGGGTTGAATGGGTTAGGGTAGTTTTGACTTAACATTGAGATTGACGGAGCAACATCATTGTTGGTGTTATCAGTTGTAGGAGCGTCAGCAAATACAATATCTAGAGCCATGAACTGCATTGAACCACCGGTAGCCTGTCCAATGTTTTGAACTGAAGAACCGTAAGTGTAGTCATTGAGGTACATTACATAGACACGACCAATTTTATCTCCATTAGCGTCAACGCCAATGTAGTCAATTTTATTACCGATGTAAGGGAATTCAGGGATATGACCTAACATTTCAGGGTTATCTATACCGTTCAAGAAGAGAGGTTGTGACCAATGTCTTCCGTTATCAGCAGATACAGAAATTGCAAGTTCACACATGTTTTGATAAGGTGCAAGTTCTTCATAACTATCAGGAAATTCATTATAATCTTTAGATTTTTTTGAATCCTGCCAAATCATAGCCATCATATTTTCTTCATTACCGTCAGTGATATGAGCAGTGTGAAGGTGGAACATCATAGCATTGTCAGCAGCAGCACTATCCCAATACATGTAAGGCCATTTGTTATCTCTAACAGGAACGCCCCAGATATCAGCATCAGCAGCTGTAACACCATCATCTATACCATCCCAGGTACCATCATCATAAACTTCGTCATATCTGCCGTCACCATTTTGGTCCCAGCTCTTCCAAATAGTACCTTCATTGAATCCGCCATTAGCGCCATCGTAGTTGGTAATATCAAGAGGATCGTTTGGAATGTTTGTGCCATTGTCTAACTGTGGGTAAACTTCTGCTAATTCCCAAGCTAAGGTGTTAACATTAAATGCAATTTGCTTAACAGTGTGGAAATCAGGGTAGTAGCTACCTTCGGTAGTTTCAACAGTGTAGAATGCTGGGAAATGGATTCTTCCTTCATTATCTACACCAGTACTAAAGTGACCAGATTGACCAATGCCAATGTGAAGTAAGTCATCAGCATAAGGATCATTACTTGCATCAACAAAGATACCGGTACCGGCAACAGGATCGCCTGTAACAGGATTAATTTGTTTTGGGTTAACTATATCAAATTGGTTGAAAATTGAGTGTTGAGTCCATTCTCCATCACCATAGTTATCACATACAAAAGCAGTAGTTGTACCTTCAGGTAGAGGAGATCCTGCTTCGCCTTGTTCTGAGTAAGCAAGGTGATAACCGATATAATATATTTTATCGTTATGAGCGATAAAAGACATATAAGGTCTTCTCCATTCACCCATTGAAACATTCCATTCATTCATTGCAGGAATAGAGGTGAATGACCAACCTGTATTGTCAAATAGTTGATTTTCGATTTGTTCTTCAGTAAAGTCATTATAATAGACAATTACATTTTCAGAAACAGCAGAGCCGTTAGTTGTAGCATTTTTGCCCATAATATAAACACGTTGATGTCCTGCTAATGGTGAAGGTCCAATTTGCACTGAAGGCCAGATAAATTCATTAGTAGGAACCAACACACCATTGACTTCAATTTCTGTATCATTATCGATGACAGTATATAAGTCTGAATTCATATCTGTAGCTACTCCACCGATAACGGCATCATAACCAAAGCCAACTTCTAAGGATGGATCTGCATCAGCTTGAACATGATAAGCTAAGATAGGTCTTCCACCTGCAGTTGTAGCCATGCCCGGATAACCTTCATTAAGGTCATCAGTTCCAAAAGCTGAATTTGCTAATACTGTTCCTGTATTATCTACAAAAGCTTTATAGACTCTACGAGAAGAGTTAGATGTTGTTTTAGTATGGAAAACCATCCAGTTACCATCTAAAGTTGGTGTTGTAATTCTTTGTACAGGTTTTCCTGTATATGATCCTGGAAAATAGTCGTAGAAGTTATCGACTATTGATACAGGTTCGATGGCAAAACTATAGGTTGGCATGAACCTATCTTTTTGTTGAGTTGTTTTAAGATTACCTTGATTAGCGAATAAAGGTTTTCTTGGATCCATTTGACTAGCGAATACAGTAGTAGTAAGAATGGCTAAAACAGCCATAACAAGAAACAATCGTTTCATGTACATTCCTCCCATTTTTTTTTAGTTTAAAATCACATGTTATTATAAAAATAACTAATTTTAATTATTTTACAAATTAATTTTAGTTTGAGTGGATTTTAACATCCACTCAAACCTATTTTATTTTCTTAAAAGTTCATTTTCACAGAGAAGCGATGAACACCATTAACAAAGTCTTCTGTAAGATCACCCATATCAGTATAGGCATAGTCAATGTTAAAAGTAGCGTAGCGAGTAGGAATATGGAAACCTGCACCAAAGCTATATGAAGTTTCATCATAGCCAAGTTGGTATCCGCCCCTAAGAGCGAAGTTTCTGTAAGTATATTCTGTACCCAGGTTCCAAGTTTCTCTTCTATCCACGACATTATCTAACTGCACAGCAATAATCCAAGCTTGGTCATTCTGTCTCATTAGATCCATCGCTAAACCGAGTGAGAAACTCATTGGGATTTTGAAACCCAATTCTTCATCATCTTCATCAATTAAGCCATCACCATCATTATCTAACAAATCAAATGGGTCTTCATCAATGAGACCATCACCATCATTATCAATTTCGTAAATGACATCAGGTCCGAAATTTTTTAACGCCATACCTATTGTAAAGTTATTCCAATGAGTATTATATAATGATCCAATATCGAAAGCATAGCTATCAACATGAAAGTCTGACAGGTTTTCTCTTAGATACTTACCGGTAATACCAAAAGAGAACTTATCTGTAAAGGCATTAGAGTAAGTTAAACCAATTGCGATATCACTGGCAGTAAAAGTTCTCCCAGTTGGTCCAAAAGCTTCCCCAGTTGTCTCTTCCATATCATCCATATGCAATACGGAGGCACTTAAGCCTAAAGCTTGAATACCATCAGTAAAAGAAACAGCTACGAATTCATGTTGAATATCAGCTACCCATTGAGTATGGGAAAAGAACGCTTGCTGGTCCAGTTTTGTAGAGAGTCCTGCCGGATTCCAATAAACTGAAGAGATATCATCGGAAACTGCAACATAAGCTTCACCCATACCGGTAGCACGAGCATCAATACCTAATTTTAAGAATTGAAGAGCTGCTGTACCTTTCTTTCCGAAAAGATCTGCAAACATTAATATAGGAACGAGAACAATAACGGTTATTAATATAATTTTTTTCATTAGTTCAGTCCCCTTTATTTAATTAAGACAAATTTGCCAACATTAATATCGCCGTTCTTGAGGTTCTTCACAGAGAAGAGATAGACCCCGGGAGCAACGATTTGGTTATTTTCAGAAAGGAGATTCCATGAATGAATACTGCTGGAGGTTATGCCGAGTCTAGCAGCTTTACTAACAGTGATAATATCTTCTTCGTAAGCACCTTCATGTCTAAATTCACTTACTCTATCACCGGCTAAGGTATAGATTTTGACATGAGATCTTTCCGGTAAGTTAACAAACCAGATTCTCTTACTCTTATCACCTTTTTCATCATTTTCTCTTCTTCCGTCAAATGAAGAACCACCGACATAAGGGTTCGGAACTACATAAACCTTAGAACCGTCATTATTTTTACTATTAGGAGCTGGGAAGAATACTTTCATATTCGCATCCGCATCTCTACCGGTTTCTAAGAAATTTAGTGATTTAGAAGGCATACCTCTATCAAAAGCAGTAACCGCGACATAGGTTTCTACACCTTTGCGTGGAACATTGGCAAATGAGTTGAAATATCTTCTAGATAATCTCTCTTTTTTCAATTCCAGCAATCTTTCATCATCACCTACAGCAGATTGACCACCGAAACTATAAAGAGGTATCAGTTTTTCTTCATATAGTTGCTTGAACATTTCTTTCTTCACATCATCTCGTTTGAAAAGCTGACAGGCAATTTCAGTTTTGACTTCAGGAGTCAAAATAGTTCCATCTATAACAGTAATTCCAAATTGCTCAAGAGCTATTTTATTAGCCTGAGCTTGGAGTTCAGGAGAATAATCTGCATCATGTTTATAGAGTTGATAACCATAAATTTCATCGCCAATTTCTATTTGTGTCAAGCGATAGTATGGATCAAAAGCATAATAATTTTCATCATCAGCTACAGCTATTCTGTAATCGGGTAAACCGGTATCAATGGCAGTATATCCGCCAAAGTCAGAATAGATGCTTTCTCCTGCAAGATTTACAACATTCATGTTGGTATCATAATCATAGAGATCTCTTTGAGTTTCCTTTTTACCCCACATATTGACAAGAGACCAAGCTTCTTGAGAACCAGAACCTGAACGAATCCAGAGTCTGTAGCCTTGGAAGTCATGTCTCAATCTGTAGGCACTAACAGGAGAAACAACAAAAGTTTCTTGATTAGAGACTGTATCAGCGGGAGCAGTCACTTCTGCAATATTGGCATAAATCTCATTCCAAGGTTCTGTTTCGCCTTGGTGTGATGCTATGCTAGTCCATGTTGACACATGACTATCAAATGCACTGTTTTTATCTTGCCAGCCAACAACAGTTTTATCCACATTATCTCTATCATAGGAGTATATAGATCTGTTATCCCAATAATATTCAATTCTTTCACCGGATTCTGAAATTTCGGCATATAAGCCTGGTATTTCAGGTGGCTCAGGTGGAGTATAGTGGAGCAAAGTATCAGGAAGAATGGCATTTGTTAAAGTTTGAGCATCGCCATAAATGGTTTTAGCCCAAATAGCAGTTGCTTTTAGATCTTCAAGATTCTCTCCGGGGAATACAGCAATAACAATTTTCATTGTTTTCTTAGGAGGTAAGTTCCATCTCTTGTGGAAATTACCAAATTCATCAACTTCGTCGTATTGAGGGGATCCCGGTTGAAAACCACTGAACGCAAATAGATATCTTGTATCCATCGGTGTTTCTTGAATGTAATGATCGCGATCTTCTTTTCTTAAACTTTCATACTTATTAGGATCAGGGTTTTTACCTATTAACAACCAATATTTCTGGTTATGAGTAGGGCTTGGTACAGAAGAGCTACGGACATGAAAGTCATCAGGTCCATCGCCAACTTCCCAGAACCAACATGAGTAGTTCAAAGAGTCAGGGTTAGGAATTGGAGAACAAACACGAGAACCAACCAGACCGGTAGTTAAACCACCGTCCCCGTCATCATCGCGAGTGTAAGCAAATTCATAAGATTCACCTTTTTGGTAACCGGACATGTCATCAGCTGCTTTTTCAGAATCCCAGCTTTGAGGTCCCACATCAGAGTCCATATAGACACCCATAGCGCAATCAAATAAAGTATCTACTCTATTCATATTTGTAATGTTGAATTCAACATAAACTAAGTTTTTAATATATTCATACGACCATTGATAACTCATTTGTCTAACACGAACTGTCAATGGATAGTGATCATTTTGATCTTTACTGCGACCCCAGTCTCTTTGACCTTCATAGCCAAAGGGAGAGTAATCATAGTAATAAGAGATGAAATCTTGTTCGGAAACAGGAGCACCATCTTCATCAATTCTACCATCTCTATCATCGTCGTAAGGAGTTGCAAAGTTAAAATATTGGTTTTCATCACTTACACTTAGATCCATAAATCCAAGTGGGAACCAAATATCTTGTCTTGAGTTAATCGCTTTAGTTTGATCAAAATCTTGTTCATGGAGATAAATTCCGCCTAAACTTTGGAAAGCTTCAGGAAGCTCACTAAAGTTTCTCATCGGGAATGTATAACCAGGTCCATCTTCATCAATTAAGCCATCACCGTCATCATCAATACCTCTTTTATGAGTTCTTGTAGATGCGGACATTATATTATCAGTCGCATTATAAGTTCCAAAGAAGTTAGTAACGGTCGGGTTGTTACTTTCTAAAGGATTGTACGCAGGTAAAAACTCATAGAGAGCTTTATCTCCATCAAATCCCACAGAAACAAGAGTATCCATAACCACACCAAGCCCGTTATAGTCAGCTGTAAGTTGCGATTCAGCAACAACATCCATACCGTGAACATAAGGGTGCCTATGTACCCAATAGAGTTTTTCACCTGTAGCATTACGTCTAATTTTTTTAGCACCAAACCATAAAGCTCCTTGGAAAAGATAGTCAATACCACTACCACCCGGATATTCTAAAGACGGGTATTGTGGAGTAATATCACTACCGGAACCAAAGAAACCGTAGTTACTTACTCTAAGCCAAATGTTTCCTACATTATGGTACTTAGTTAAGTCAAACTGTTTAGTTGGAGTCGGATCTACAGAAGCAGCACTCATAAATGAGATACTGCAAATCATAATAGCTAATACTGGAATCAGCTTACGGAAAATCAATTTCATTTATAATCCTCCAGTTTATTAATCTTCTAATTTTAAGTTAAGCGGTATTTTGACCCAACAAGCTACAGGCTTTCCGCCTGACTTTGCCGGTTCAAAAGTCCATTGCCAGACAGCTTTTACAGCTGCGTCATCTAATCCACCAGGGATATTCTGCACAGATGTAATCACTCTTACATTACCAACAGTACCATCAACTTTAACCCAAGCCTCAACGACAACAGTTCCTTCGACATTGTTTTGTTTGGCAATATCTGGGAAAATAACTCTGACTTGTTTAATAATTGTTGGCATATCTTCATGAATTACAAATGGAGTAGCTTCACTAGTTTCATCGACATCAGAAAATGAGATGTTAAGATCTAGTTCGTCAGTAGCACTAATAGTGGTTCTTACAACAGCACTCTCAGTAGCTTCTATATCTAATTCATCAAAATTCATATCAATTTCAACATTGTCATCAATAATATCTTTTTCTTCTTCAATAACTTCTTCTTCAATAACTTCTTCTTTTTCCACTACCTCTTCGAATTCAAAATGCTCAGAAACTTGAGCACTATCATCAATCTTGTCCTCGGTTTCAGAAGATTCAAAGCGGGGCATAACTAGTAACAAGAACATTATTAAGACTACAGACATTGCCATCCCTTTTATTAGGTAGCCATTTGCCTCAATCTTCCAATCTTTGTATTTACTTGCCATTAGCTTATCCTCTCTTCCTTGCTTCAAAGACGATAGCCTCGACTTTGTTGTTTTGAAGGTCAGTTATTAAGGTATTAATAGTGTCAAAATCGATATCAGCATCAATTCTTAAGCTTATAAGCCAATTGCGATCAGGATCTTGGTCCATTCTGCTTTTAATTTGTCTGCCTAAGCTTTTACTGAATTCTTCATTATTCTTTCTATCAACTAATTCATTAACATAGATATCATCTAAATAATAATCAAAGTGTGGAGATGTACCATCATTTCCGATATAAACAGTCAAAATATTGCTTTGCATTTGCCGTTCAATTTCACGAGCATTTGGATATTTTGTTTGCACAGGAATATAGATAATCTGTGTTGTAACGACGAAGAATAGCAATAATAAGAAAGCAATATCAGACGATGACGACATATTAGCTTCAGGTTGAACTTTCTTCCTTCTAGTCAACTTCATTATTCTCTCCTATTTATTTAAATAATGGCGTTCAAATTTAACTTTCTTAGCCATTTTATTAACTCTTAACTCGTCAAATACAGAGATAAATCCACGATACTCGACATTTCTGTCAATTTTAAGTTTAATCACACTATCCGGATTTTTCTCAACTCTATCTCTTATTACCTGTTTTCCAAGCTCGTGCACTCTAAACTTCACACCATCTTGTTTAACATCATTCTCATCATAAACAAAGTACTCGCACATAACATTCTTAGTGCCAGGTTCATTCCAAATCTCAATTTCAATCAAGTTTTGTCGATCTAAGATGACATCTTGTTGTTCTTGCTGTTGTTGTTGACCACCAGCAGCAATTTGATAAGGAATACCTTGTTTATTATCGAATTTACCCACAGCCATGAAGAAGACAATCAGCAAGAATGCTATGTCAGACATGGACGCTGTTGGTATTTCAACACTTTTTTTCTTTTTAGCAGGAAATTTCATTTTTTCCTACCCTACTTTTCAGTTAAAGTATCAATTACCTTTTCGGTTGCTTTCTGCATATCTACAACAATACTATCGACCATAGTCATAAAAATATTATTGGCAAATTGAACAGGGATAGCAATAATCAAACCGGCAGCGGAAGTGATAAGCGCTATCTTGATACCACCAGCAACAACTCCGGCATCTACAACTTCTGTGTTTTGAATATCATCAAAAGCTATAATCATACCAAGCAGAGTTCCAAGGAAACCCAACATAGGAGCTAAGGTAATTGTGGTTGATAATTCGTTAAAACCTTTATCTAAAAATGACATTTCAACAACTGCTGCATTTTCCATGGCCTTTTCCATAGCTTCAATACCGGAATCGCTCTTTAATAAACCGGCTCTAATTAAGTTAGCGACCGATCCTTTTTGAGTTTCTACATATTCTAAAGCAGCTTTGATGTTTCCATCTTTTAGTTTAGGAACGACTTCATCTAAGAATTTTTCTACATTTATTTTTCCTCTTAATAAAACTAAGAGTTTCCAAATACCAATACCGAGACCCCAGATAAACAGGGCTAATAGAGGCCACATTGCCCATCCACCATCTTTGAACTGTTTCACTAAGCTCTTTCCAAAGAGAGTGCTAGCGATTGTTTCAAAAGCATTACCACCTTCTTGTGCTGCTTCTTGAGCAAACAGTGCAGTAGTAAACACAAAGCTTCCTAACAAAATTATTAGTAAGAGTATTGAAATTTTCTTATTCATCCTTAATTTCCTCCAATTATTATATTAATTATTTATTATCTTAGAAGTTATAAGAAACGCCAAATGTGAAGTTTCTGTTTTGTGAAACTCTATTTGGATTTCTGTACACATGAGCGTTCATGAATTCTACTTCAGGGATTGCAATGTTATTAACAGTGAAATCATTACCTGAATTATAAGGGTCGCCTGTTTTTGGATAGACAGCATTAATGTTTCTGTACTTGAACAGGTTATCTATATCAAAGAAAACATTCATATATGAATTTTTAGTAACACTAAATTTCTTAGTGATCTTTAGACTGGCATTTTGCTTAGCATCCATTCTTTTACTATTAGGATCTAAAGCACTGTCAGTATCAGGATCAAC
>JBAYZI010000062.1:0-15116 GCA_041672585.1 Cloacimonadales bacterium (SeqCode)
ACCCTGTTTTAAAAGATGCTATTAACAGCTTCTTTGACGGGAAGGTTAATTTAGTTGATAGTTCAGAAGCTATAATTAAACATATCGAACCATTCGTTGGCAATTCTCAACAAGCAAAAGGGAAAGATCTCTTCTATGTTAGTGATAATGAATCTAAGTTTATGAAAATTGCGAATATGATCCTCGAAAAAGAAATTACTGTTTTAAAAAAAGTTACTTTAGGCGAAAGTTGGTTTGTTGAATAATGAAAATTTCAGAAATATATAAAGTGTTAATTGAAGATTTATTAGATGTCAGTGCTGAGCAGATAGTTGTCCTTTCCGGATTGATTAGCGAGGATGGCAGTAAAGAGATTACCGATATCAAGATAATTGAAGAATTTGCTGTGCTGATTAGACAAAAGGGAGCTTTTCCCATCTTAGATTTAGCTACTCAGTCTCTTAAACTAAGAATGTTAAATGAAACAGAAGCAGAAGATTACTTCATTCCTAAAACATATTTCTCTGAATGGGTTAAACTTATCAATATAATTATCGATGTAAGCTTTCCGGAAAGTAGAAACTTGTTCACTGATAATTTCTTTTCAACAGAGAAGACAGCAATGGTTAATGAATCATTGCAAGCAATCTACAAAAATATGTTAATTGCAGATAAAATAGTCTTGCTTCCTAACTTTCCTAAAACAACAATAGCTGAATATTACAATATAGATTTGAAAGTGTTGGAAAACTTCTATCTGGGAACATTCGAACCGGTAGTGAACAAAATGAATGTGCAAGGCACGAAAATCATAAATCATGTTTTCCCCAACGAAGATTATTTTCTCCAGAAAAGCTCAAGTGAGAATATCTTAAAAATTCAAATCTCAGAACAACAAAGTTATTTTGTAGGAAATAAAATTAACAATTACTACACAGTATTACCTTTTGGCTATGTTGCGCTTAATATCTTGAAATCTAGTATCAATGGAGTCTTTGAAGCAGAGAAAGTTTATTATAAAAACGAGTATCGCGATTCTGTGATTATCTCTTTCTCTTTTGGCAATATTCAATCTATTCAATGTAGTGGAAACGATTCTTTTGGAGAAATCATTAGAAGTGGATTAATTAACAGTAAAGAGAGTGTTGATTTGTTTATCGGTGTCAATAATGGGGTGGAAACATGTTGCAATTATCATTATTATGATCGTTGTATAAATAATAACTTTAGTATCGTGTTTTATGATGAAGCGAATAATATAATAGAGATCAGTTCAAAATCAGTGCAATTATCAAACAGTAATCAAAAAAATATTTTATTATAAAAAGGGTGTAAATAATGGCTAAACATATTTTTGTTATCGGCGGAGTTCTTTCTTCTTTAGGAAAAGGAATTGCTGCTGCCTCAATAGGTTTTTTGCTTAAGAAATTAGGTTATAGTGTGGGACTTCAGAAAATGGATCCATATTTGAATGTTGATCCAGGAACGATGAGTCCTTACCAACATGGTGAAGTTTTTGTAACGGATGACGGTGCTGAGACAGATTTAGATCTCGGACATTATGAAAGATTTATCGATGTTTCTCTATCCAGGCTTTCCAGTATCTCTTCAGGGCAGATTTATGAATCTGTGATTAATAAAGAGAGAAGAGGTGATTATCGTGGCAAAACAGTGCAGGTGATTCCTCATGTTACTAATGAAATCATCTCTAAAATCAAGCAGATAGGGGAGTTATACGATGTGGTAATTACCGAAATAGGCGGTACTGTCGGCGATATTGAATCATTGCCCTTTTTGGAAGCTATACGCCAATTTAGAATGGAAGTGGGTTCAGAGAACTCACTTTTTGTTTTACTGACCTATGTGCCTTTTATAAAATCTGCAGGTGAATTAAAAACCAAACCAACTCAACATAGTGCTATAAAACTAAGAGAGATTGGGATTATACCGGATCTGCTTCTTTGTCGTTCCGAAAAACCCTTCTCTCAAGATATTATCAATAAGATCTCGATGTTCACTAATGTACCTATTAAATCTGTAATTAATGCTATTGATGTTGAATCGGTATTTACTGTTCCACGTAATTATCATGTTGAAGGTGTTCACGAAACTATTTGTAACCAACTGAAATTAGAAATGAAAGAGATTGATTTCTCTGAATTAGATGAATATATTAAAAGAACCCAATCATGGAAAGATGAAGTAACAGTAGCAGTTTGTGGAAAGTATGTTAAACATCAAGATGCTTATAAATCTGTTGAACAATCTCTTACTCATGCAGGAATCTCAAATAACATTAAAGTAAATATTGAATGGTTAGATTCTGAAAATAGTTATGATCCTGAAACACTGCAAAATTGCTTTAGAAAAGTCGATGGTATTCTTATTCCCGGAGGTTTTGGCTTACGCGGAATTGAAGGCAAGATTAATATCGCTAAATATGCTCGTGAGAACAATATCCCCTTCTTCGGAATCTGTCTTGGTCTGCAAGTTGCAGTGATTGACTTTGCCCGTAATATCTGTGGCATCAGAGATGCTTTTAGTTCTGAATTTGATCATGCTTGCGAAAATCCGGTTATTCATTTAATGGAAAATCAAGTTTATATAGATAAAATTGGCGGCACTATGCGTCTTGGGGCATTCCCTTGCGTGATCAAGAAAGATACACTGGCTTGGGATATTTACCAAAAAGAAGAGATTAGCGAAAGACATAGACATCGTTACGAATTTAATAATAAATATAGAGAAATTATGTTAGAGAATGGGTTGGTTATTTCCGGAACATCTCCTGATGATGAGTTAGTTGAGATTATCGAATATCCTACAAATGACTTCTATATTGCGGTTCAGTTCCATCCTGAATTCAAATCAAGACCACTTAGGTCACATCCTATCTTTCATAAATTTGTGGAAGCTGCTTATCTAAAGAAAACGAAAAATAATTAATAATTATAAGGGCGGAAAATATTCCGCCCTTATTCTTTTACACGAATTTACACAAATTAAAACGAATACAACGAATTAAATACTGACCTGTTTAATCAATTCAACAATTAAACAAATCAACGATTCAACTAGATTATTAATTCTTCTCTTTCTTATGCAGCATAATATCATAATAAATATCATCAGTTACGGCAGCAACCCTGATATCTATTTTCTGTGCTAACTTAAATATTCCTTTTCTTCTTTTCCCATTAATAATCATCTTCTCTTCATCTAAGACATAAAAGTCTCCGGGGATATTACTCAATTTGATAACACCGGTTATAGGATATTGCAGTAATGTTGCAAAGATGTTAGATTTATTCATACCTGTGATAATTGCTTCATACTCCTGTCCAATTCTATCTTTCATGAAGTACTGAACCATTTTATTAAGAATCTCACGGGAAGCTTCATCACTAAGCACCTCTTGGGCAGACGCGGTTTCAGCTAAACTAACTAGGGTATTAGAGTTGAACTTATGTCCATCTTCTCCTAAGAAGCTTTTTAATTGCAGATGAATAACTAAATCTGATAATCTTCTAATTGGTGAAGTAAAGTGAGTATAGTTTTGAATTGACAAGCCAAAGTGCACACCATGTTTTACTGTATACTGGGCTTTCTTCATAGCCCGTAAAATCATTTTGTTGAATACTTTCTCTTCAAAAGTCCCTTCAAAAGATTTTAGAATTTCTTGAATGGAATGATTCAATGTGCCATCAAACTTCATCTGATGTCCGTAATAACTTAAGAGTTTAGCTACATTTTGGATTTTATCAGGTTCCGGTAATTCATGAACACGATAGATAGTAGTCTTAGCTTTCTCTTTTAAGAAAGTAGCGACATATTCATTCGCGAGAAGCATAAAGTTTTCTATTAATTTATGAGAATCTGTCTCTTCACTCTCTATAATTGATGCAAGATGACCTTCATCATCATAAATATATTCAACATCAGGAAGCCTAAAGTTGATATAACCATTTTTGATTAGCTTCTCTGATAATGCTTTAGAAAGTTTTAATGAATTAGTAATCATCTCTTTTATTTCAGCAGTTTGGTCTAACTTACCGCTAGCAAAGAATTCATCAATCTCTTCATAATTCAAACGAGCATCAGAATTAATAATAGATTCAACTGCATATTGGTCTAGAATTTTATAAGTAGGTGAGAGCTTGGTAACCACAGAAACTGTTAACTTGTCTTCATCAGGTCTTAAGCTACATAGTTTATTAGAAATATGTTCAGGAAGCATGGGGATAACTCTTTTAGGAAAATAGAAGCTGTTACCTCTTTTAGAAGCTTCTTTAAACAGCTCGGTGCCTGGTCTTACAAAATGACCTACATCAGCAATATGGACATAAAGAGTGTAGCCTGATTTCTCTTTTACCAAGGAGATAGCATCATCATAATCTTTAGCAGTGATGGGATCTATGGTTAAAGTAGGAACATTTCTAAAGTCTGCTCTTCTAGCAATCTCTTCAGCATAAATATCATCAGTGAGAAGGGCTGCTTCATCAATTACTTTATCCGAGAATTCTAAAGGTAAATCAAATTGTTTGATAACTCCCAATACTTCAATTTCCGGATCGTGAGCCTCTCCTAAGACGCTTAAAACTTTACCGAGTGGTAATCTTCCTCTTTTCTTATCTCCCCAGTTAATTAGTTCTATCTCAACCTTCATCCCATCTATATCTTTGGCATTACTGTGAACTGTGATAGAAGTGTGAATCTTGTGATTATCACAGACAAAAATGTAATCTTTACCATAGCGGGTGGCATTTCCTACCATTTTGAGATTAGCTCGTTCTAAAACTTTCCTGACAATACCATAAAACTTACCATTCTTATTCTTGTAGGGTTCGATTTGTATTTTATCACCATGGTAGGCATCAAGCAGGTCTTCTGAGGAAATGAAATAATCATTCTCTTCTGTAATGGCAAATCCAAAAGAATAACCCTTAGCTAAAGATGTGGCATCAAATGTAGCTTCAATTAAAGGTACATTAGATTTATTATCTCGGCTCTGATTATTGTCCTTTCCTTTAGTTGTTTTAGAGGAAGCATTTCCATCATTTTTGGCATGAGTCTCTTCTTTTATATTACTTGTAATGTATTGTTTATCTTTAATTAACAAATTATCTTTAATCAATTTTCTAATCGTATCATTTAAGTTTTTGTAATCATGTTTCTTAATACTTAAGATACTGGAGATTTCTTTAACCTTCAACTCAGCACCGGGGTACTGCTTGAATAATTCTAACACTTTAGTTTCAATTTCTTTTATATACATATTAATATCTCTTTCCTATTTTCTTTTCCAAGAATATTATAAGTTCATCTTTTTCGGCTTGTGTCTTAGAAAATCTAATGGACATGCCCCGAAATGGGTCTAAACGACGTGGAGTTTTAAAAGTACTAAGCATTACACCATGTTTATCTGAATAAAAACATCCAAAGTCTTTATATTTTCTTTCTACTTTCATAACGACATATTTTGCGACAACTCTATCATTCATAAATTTATAATGGCTAGGAATAAAGTAAGATGAGATACTTAGCAGAATCAGCACCATACTAATCCAAAACCAACCAATTGGCAACAAGAAAGAGTTCTGAATAAACCACCTCAAAAGTATTGAGAGGAATACCAAGAATACGACCAATAGGGTAGAGGTCTGTGGGCGATCTACAAAGGGGAATGAAACCCAATCAAAGTGAACCACTTCTTTCTTATTTGATATTAATGACTTATTGGACATTAAGGATCATCTCCTTACACTTTTCAATTTCTTCTTTGATTATAAGAATATACTCAAAAGTCTCAGGAATGCTAAATTTAGAACCTAAAGTATTAGCTTCCCTGTGCATTTCTTGAATTATAAAGTTGAATGACTTTCCGGAGTTATCATCATCAGAGACTAAGATTGCCTCACACTTGTTAATATGGTCAAGTAATCTTATAACCTCTTCATTAACATCGTTTCTATCAACATAAAAAGCTGTTTCTACAACTACTCTTCTTAAAATATCATCTGTGATTTCAGCTTTAAGTAACTCTTTAATATTATCTACTATCTTATTATAGATCAGATTCTTATAACCAGGTATTACTATTTTAACTTGTTCCGTAGCTTCCCGTATTTTAGATAGGGAAGAGGTGAAGAACTCCAGCATTATCTGACCTTCTGAAGTTGCCATCTTCTGCTGTTCATCTAAGGCTTTTTCTATTGCGTATTGCAAAGACTCCATTAATGAATTATCATCATCACTGTGAGGCTTCATCTCTAAAATACCTTGATAGAGTAGAATCCTATCTAAAGAAATCTCGCCTTCAGCACCTAACATTTTCTTAGCCCTGTTTGAAGCTTCCCAAATGGCTTTTAATTTGCCTTCGTTGATCTTCAATTGAGGCTCACGTAAATCTACGATATTTAATCTACATTCTACGTTGCCACGGTTAATTTTCTGTTTTATCTGTTTACTGACAAATGATTCTAAATAAGAATACTCCTTGGCAGTGTAAAATCTAAAGTCAAAATACTTCGAGTTAAGAGATTTTATTTCAATCTCAATATCATAATATTCATTTGTTAAGTTATGTTTGCCATAACCGGTCATGCTTTTGAACATTTATATTCTCCGTTTTTTATAATCTTTATATTGGTTATCATTTATATATCATTCATATTATTCATCTATTGTTTTCCCTATACGTTAGTTTACATAATACGCCTTATGGGACTAATCGTATATTGCAACAACTTAGCTTTCTTTAGTAATCTTTTACTTGATGAAGCACATTCCCCGCTTACCATCCATCTTAATTATAAGTGGTTCTGAGGTTTCTACAACCCTAACGTACTTCTTATCAGTAACAACTTTAAATTCATTTAACATCTTCCAATTAACTATATTATTGCCGGAGCCGTAAGGAACCGACACGTAACCAATATTCATGGACAAGATGTTATGAAAGAAATGTGTTCCTTGTGAAGGATCTACTCTGAAGTTTTTTAATCCTGCTTCAATAATAATCCTAGCGTTAGAAATATTACTAAAGTTAACAGGGACTCCTAGAAATCTATCACGCGAACCCCAGCGTCCTGGACCTATAAGAACATAATTAGTATCAGTGGCTAACATTTCTCTGTTAACAGCATCTATTTCAGACATAATTTCCAGTGTTGCTGTGTTGTCAAATGATTCCGGTTTAACATACACTAGATGCTTAAGATTACTAATAACCCCGTTTCCCATGGAGTGATTAGAAAAGACAATACACTCTTCGGGATTAGCTTCTGTAGAATCAATAATCACATCTTCAGAATTGATAGAAAGTGGTCTGATCTGCAATATATAAAATGTTGCAGCTCTAATCTTCTGTTTGTTAAGCTCTAAGTTTACAGCAAACTCAATCTCGACAGGTACGCCCATGGCAATCTCACCAATCGATAAAAGGTCTTCAAGGATTGATGGTAAAGGGAATTTATTATACTTAACTATATTATCAAATGTTGCAACCGGTATTCCTGTAGCAAACATACCATAGGTAAAGGAGCTTTGACTTCTATCCCAATAAGCAACTATATCTTTGAGAGCTGATTTAATTTCGGGATCTTTGATTGATACTTTTTTTAGGCAGGCATCTTCCCCACTTAAAAGGTCATAGAAAGTATCTGATAAGTCAATTGCATAAAATTCTTTTTGAGAATTTCCAACTAAATTATCTTCTCCTATCAACTCTTTTTTAGGGAATTTCGGACAGAACCTAAAGTTGTTCTCACCATCCACAACTGATTTTCCTAATCCTACTGCTAAGGTTGCTATACCATCAGAGTTTTTTAAATCTGAGGTTGGATAGAAGTTGAATGATTGTGCTACACCTGAGAAGTTAGGAAAGAAGTAATTACCGTATTTAGAACCGGTTACCTCTTGAATAATCACTGCCATTTTCTCCTCGGCAATCATATAATTAACGTTTTCTATATAATCCCTGGCTCTTTTCACAAATATTGATGAATAGACTAATTTAACAGCTTTTGTCAGATCATGAAATCTAACCTTTATATTAGCTGAAGAGTTAGGTAGCATATAGGTTGAGTAAATCCCAGCAAAAGGTTGCGCCTGAGAATCTTCTAATAAACTTGATGATCTCACGGCTAGCGGATTTGTTAGTTCTAAGACTACTTTATATAAACGTTTCTTTAGTTCATTTGAGAGAGTACAGTCTAAAAAGAACTTTTGAATATCCGTATCTGACTTTTCCGCAATATCCGGAGAAATATTATTAAGATCAATAAAGTTATCAAATTCATTAGTTCCGATTATGCAAGTTGCCGGGATAGAGATATTTACTTCAGGATAGCTTTCATCAAACTCCATTGAGTTCAATAATGAATTCATAAAGGCTAAGCCTCTCCCCTTTCCTCCTAGAGAACCATCTGCAATTTTAACAATCTGATCTTCCTGGTTTAATTCAGCATTATCAAAGTTGATTATTTTACCACGGGCTCTTAATGTCTTAACTTCTTTAAAAGTGTTTAATAGGAAGTTTCTTAAATTATCGGTAGTTGCAAATTCACTGGTACTCAAAGGACGAATCCTTTTGGCAACAAGAAACTCTCCGTGGGCTATTAACCAGGAAGAGAAGTGATTTCGGGTAGAATGATATATCAAGCTGCGATCAGGGACTAATGATAAATTTTGTTCAAATTCTGTGAGCGTATTGGCTTTTCCATAACTATTATTTTCTTCATCTTTAAAGATAAAATCACCATAACCTAAATTAGTGGTAATGAATTCTTTCAGATCTTTAATCAGACTGCGATCATGTTTCCTGACAAAACTTGCCTTTTTACGTAATACAATCTCTTTATAATCTTTGTTAGTTGATTGCATGAGAATAGGTAAGTCATCGCTAATAGCTCTAATCTCGGTTAATAGTTTAATCCCTGCTCCAAGAAACACCTCATTTCCCATTGGAAAATCAATATCTGAAATAAGACAGACGATGAACTCTTCATACTTGTTATATATTTCCAGAGCATCTTCGTAATTCTTAGCCAACAAGACTTTAGGACGTGCCCGCATTCTCAACCTTTTACTCATATCGTTCATTTCTGCATCAATAAGCAGTTGAGTCTGTTTCATAATCTCTGTATATAAAAGAGGTAGATAGGAAGAGTAGAAATTAATAGAATCTTCCACTAATAAGATCACTCTTACCAATCCAACACGCGTATCAAAATCACAGTTCCATTTATCTTCAACATATTTAATCATGGCTAAGAATAACTTACTGTCTCCATTCCAATAAAAAGTATTATCAATATACTTCATCTTTTCTGGGAATTTCTTAACTAAATTGATATCTCCTGAATTATTGAGAAGCAACAGCACCGGGGTTTCGGGGCAAAGCTGTTTTATAGCTAAAGATAATTCGTAAGGAATGGTCTCCCCTACCCTCATCATGGTAATCACCAAATCATAATTATGAATTGATATTTTCCTTAAAGCTTCTTCTTTGGTGGGTACGGATGTAATCTTAGGAATAGTGGTTAAATTAAGGTGTTTATACTCGCCAAGAATCTGTTCAGATAATCTACCATCTTGTTCAAAAATATAGGCATCGTAAAAGGATGATACCATCAAAATTTCTTTTACTCTGTGTTTCATGAGATAATGAAAATTATCTTCTCCGAATTTGAACTTGTTATAGTGATAGTTTAACTGTTTTAGATCCATATTCCCTTCTTTTCTCTTTTATGATATACTAACCGACTTTGTTAATTTGTCAATCTATTTAAAGCCTAATTTATATATTTATATTTTTATCTTATAAAAGGTATGTTTTGTCAAGATTAAAGATATTTTAAGAGTTAAAATAGCTGTTTGTTAACCAATACTTAGTAAATCATGACTTTAATCTTTTTTAATGTATATCGACATTTTTTTACAAGCAGATATAATTTACGTCAGGATAATAAATTTAATACAGAATATTTTTCAGATTACATAAAGCCTCTATTGATGTCAAATATAGGTTTTAGCGTGATTTAAAGCCATTGTGTAAGGGTTTTGAAAACTCTTTTTTATATCAACTAAGAAATATTTCAATGTAAAGTGATAAAAATGTTGCCAAATTGCAAAAAATGATTATAAATATGATAATTAATACAACAGCGAAAATAAATTGTTGTATAATTAGTAAATCGAACTTAAAAAATAAGAATCTTAGAACTTTGTCAATTAGTAAATTGAAAGTTTTTTAACATTTTTTGTTAATAATAATTGACAGAATCGAAGATAAATGAAAATGTTGAACCGTCATCATAGAAACTGAAAGGAGAAATTATGGATAATAGAAAGACTATATTTAAACTACTCAGAGAGAGTGCAGGCAGATGGATATCTGGACAAGCAATTGCTGATGAATTAGAAATTAGCAGAAATGCAGTTTCCAAACATGTTAAGTTAATGCGAGACAATGGAGTTAAAATTCTAGCATCAACTAATAGAGGTTATCGCTTCATGGATGCTGAGGATAAAATTTACCCTTATGAGATCATTCTCAAAAACAAAAGACAGGTAATCGGCGGTAAGATTCATCTTTATAATAAGCTTGATTCTACTAGCTCTGAAACTGTTCGTTTAGCTCTCAAAGATGAGATTAAAGAGGGTGCAGTAATTATCTCAGAAAACCAATCACGAGGAAAAGGAATAGATGAGACTGAATGGTCAACAATTAAAGGCAAAGGTCTTTACTTTTCTATTTTCCTAAACCCTCGTAGCACTTTTGATAAAGTATCATTAATCGGTGTTATTGCTGCTTATAGCTTTATCGAAGCAATGAAAAAAGCTACCGGTTTAGAAGATTTCCAACTCACTTGGCCTAATTCAATTACCTATCAAGGTAAGAAATTTACCGGCATCTTAACAGAAAGTTTCACAGACTTAGAAGGTGTAGGGAAAATAGTTCTTGGAGTGGGCAGTTATATTAACCTCAGTCCAAAAGAACAAAAGATTATTGCTGAAGATGATTTAGTTTCATTGAATGCAATTTGTAAAAAGAATTTCAATAGAAATGAACTAATTGCTTATTTCTTAAACAACTTCAATGTCGAATATGCCAAGTTTAAGGCTAAAGAAATTGAACCCAACTTAGAAAGATGGGCTCAATATTTAGATATTCTTAACCTAAATGTAAAACTAAATATTGAAGGTGTTGTTCATGAAGGATACGTAAAAGGTATAACTGATAAAGGCAAACTAATTTTTATTGCTCAGGATAGCAAAAAAGAATTTCATATCAGATATGCAGAATATAATCCTATAAAAAACTAATTCTTGGTTGAAATTGCCACATTATAGCCTCTTTTGGAGATAATGTCAGCATTTCCAAACACCTTTAACATTGCACTATGAATGTGCTTAATGTTCTTTGCTACTATATATGCTGTACCGCCTTTTTTAAGAGTTGAATAAGCATTATCTATAAAAAGATCTGCTATTCGAAAATTTGAGAAGTAAGGTGGATTGCCAACAAATATAGTAGCTTTTTTCTGTTTTAGACCTTCATCTGATAAAATGAAAGTACAATTATGAATATTATTGATTTCAGTATTTATTTTAGCACAATCTAAGGCACGGATATTAGAATCGATGAATATGCATTCTTTCACATCGTAATATTTCGCGATGGCAATACCTACAGTTCCCACTCCACAACCCATATCAAGGACTATATCATTTACATCAGCCTTTACTGTGTCAATAAGAGCTATTGCACCTTCATCTATTCTATGATGAGCAAACACCCCGGGTACTGAATGGAAGCTTAATTTTGGTCTATTAGGGAGTTCAAGTTTATAATCGTCATCAAAACTAAGTAGTTCAGGAGCGTCAGTATTCTTTCTTAAGATTATGACATATTCAGTTTTATTATAAACCTCTAAGGTAAAAGTAATATTTAATACTTTCAAAAAGTCTTCAAACCATTTAACTCTTTTATCGGAAGAGATAAAGATTTTCCCCTTTTTCTTAATTAGCCGATAGTGTTTTACAAAGATATCCTGATAATACTCTTTACTATAAGTTTTACTGTCTATTTGAATAAATAGCTGAGTCAACTTCTCCTTCATAAGATAATTAGAAGCACAGATGTTATTAATCTTTATTTTATTGGTAATTAAATTCTGTTCAACAGACTGCTGATGATGATAATCAATGTTCAGGATGTTAATAGCTTCTTTTCCATAAGTTTTAGCTAAATAAATTGGTAAAACTCCCGTCCTATTGTTTATGAAAAGAGTGTGTTTGCAATCTTCTTCTTTAATTTTCTGGTTTAAGAGATTCAGCTCTGAAGGGTGTAATCCTGAACGGGACACAACAGTCAAACCTAAATCCGGAAACTTCTCAATCTTCTTTTGAGTTTTATCTATTTCAGTAATAACTATTTCCATATATTCTCCTATTTATTATAAATTATTTATCCCCAAGGGGATTTAAGAGGTTTAGCCTCAGTTTAATCAGAGGACTAATTTTTCTTCCTCTTAAAAACTCTGTGAAACTCCTCTTTACCTCTGTGCAACTCTGTGTTAGGGGTCTTTTTCTTCAATTGCTAACTGCTCATTGCTAATTGCTAATTGTTCTTCCTGCCACAAGCATAATCCCATTCCCTACTTTATTATCACTTCTTTTATCTTTCATCATTAATAGCTTAATCAAAGGATAAGTAAAAAGATAATAGAAAGGTAGCAATAAGTAAAATATCTTATGAGAATTAAGTAGTTGTAAAGGTTTCTTAAGTGCTAATTTCCAATACCAAGCCCCATATTTCCCATAGGTATATTGCACCTTGCTTACTCTAAGTCCGGCTGTTTCTATCTTTTCCAGTAAATCTTCCATATCATAACCGGGTCTGACATGTTCTTCCGTAAAGGCTGCAGCTTCATCAAAAGTACTAGGAGTTGAGATGAGTAATTTACCATTTTCAGCTAGAGCTTCATAGAAATGGTTAAGCACAGCTCTATCATTTTCAATATGTTCCATTATATCTATAGCAATTATCAGGTCAAATTTATCCCGAGGTTTGAATTCTTGCAGATCAGCACATTGGTGTGAGAATCTTGCTTGCTTGTCACTTTTTCTGATATAACTATAATAATCATCAATGTAGTCTTCTTTGATATCAACAGCAAAAACTTCAGCACTGGGATATTTAGTAAGCACGAAATCGGTATATTGCAGATATCCCCCACCTGCATCATACATCTTGAAAGAAGCACTCTTATCAGGAAACATTTCTGAGATAAGTTCCATTACATATTGTTGTCTTAAGATTAAGCAATTTAGAGCTTTATAGAATAGTTTTCTTAACCAGGGAAACAAGTTAATCAGAAAGGCAATTTTATCTTTTACAATGTCGTATTTCATATTTTATTCTCCAATAAGCAGATTAAGCAATAATGAAAAGTTAAGGATAATTGTCAAATGTAAAAATAATAAAGAATTTTGCCTGAATATTTGGATAAAATATTGACATCTTTTGTTTAGTTTATAAAATAGCATGATGTACTGATTGACGAGAGGAGTTACGCTTTTATGAAACACAAGATTTTAGTTTTACTTTTTATTATGACACTTGCCCTTAGCATTCACGCTTTTGATTATGTTGAGTATTATTTTAAAATACCTTACACCTATAAAACAACTATAAATGAGATAAATAAGCTTTGTTCTGTCGATAAGTTCGATGCTGAATTCGTTTATGCTTATGCTAATCCAAAGCAATTTATCAGAGTCTCCCAAGAATATGAAGCACTTGAACTCCTGACCAATCCTTCTAAAACTATAGATATACCAACTGCTTCTAGTATTGATGAGATGAGAGAATGGGATTCATATCCAAATTATTCAACCTATATTGCCATGATGGAACAATTTGCCATTGACTATCCTAACCTCTGTAGTGTGGAAAGTATTGGTACGAGTGTTGATAACAGAGAGATCCTGGTTGCTAAAATCTCTGATAATGTAACTGTTGATGAAGCAGAACCCAAATTGTTTTATACCGGTCAAATGCATGGTGATGAGATAGTTTGCTATGTTCTCTTTCTTCGCTTAATTGATTATTTACTTGTTAATTATGAAACTGATCCCGAAATAGCAGAGATTGTTAATAATACTCAGATTTATATTAATCCGCTTTCCAATCCTGATGGCTTATACACAAATAACGATAACACAATAAATGGTGCTACACGCTACAATGCCAATGGTGTTGATTTAAATAGAAATTACCCAACCCCTACAGGTGTAGATCATCCTGATAACGAAAGCTGGCAACCTGAGACTATAATTATGATGAATTATGCAGACCAGCACAACTTTGTCTTCTCTTCTAATACTCATAGTGGTGCTGAAGTTGTTAATTACCCTTGGGATACATGGCAAAGAAGACATCCTGATAACAACTGGTTTCATTATATTTCAAGAATGTATGCAGATACTGTGCATGAGAATGCTCCAAACTCATATATGACAGATTTCGAAAACGGTATTACCAATGGCTATGATTGGTACTCTGTTTTAGGAGGTCGTCAAGACTGGTTCACTTATTATAAGCAAACACGCGAAATTACTTTAGAACTCTCCTCGCAGAAAATACTTCCTACTAGCCAATTAAATAATCATTGGGATTATAATTATCAATCAATGATAGAATGGATAAGACAGGTAAATTATGGCATCCAAGGCGTCGTTACCGATGCTCTAGGTGAGCCGTTAGTAGCTAAGATTGAGATTCTTGACCATGATTCAGAACAAGATAAATCGTATGTTTTCAGCTCAGAACTACACGGTGATTATTACCGTCCACTCTATGCCGGCGTGTATGATCTAAAGGTTTCTTGCGAAGGATATGAAACTCAAATTATAGAAGATATTGCTGTTGAGAATGATGCAAGCCTGGAAGTTAATGTTACTTTAACAAGCACTACTCTTACTTCTTTTTCCGGATTCGTTTTTACTGATGAAGCAACACCGCTTTCAGGAGTGGAAGTTACCCTAACAGACTTTACAGTATTTGCTGCCACAACAGATGAAACCGGCTACTTTATGATTGATAACATCTTCACAGGAAACTATAACTT
>JBAYZI010000063.1:0-14896 GCA_041672585.1 Cloacimonadales bacterium (SeqCode)
ACCCTTAATTCTCTCAATTTGTTGTTTCACAAAATCAGCATAATTCTTATCATTTGCCTCGCTAAAAAGCTGATAAGCCGACTCCAGTTTTAGCATAGCTTCATCGCTGTCGCCAAGAAAATCGTGTGTCATTCCCCAATTAAAAAGAGCCTTACCCTGTCCGACTTTATCCCCAATATTCTGCAATTCTCTAAGCTGGATATCATAGTGTTCCAATGCTTTAGGATAATCTTTCTCTTCCCGATAAATATTGGCAAGATTCCCTATGGTGTGGGCAATTCCTTCTTTATCCCCAAGCTCTTTCTGAAGCTCCAAATTAACCAAATAGAGCTCTTTAGCCTGAACATAATCCTTGGTCAGATAATAGGCATCACCAAGTCCGTCATTGGCAAAAGCAACCCCTACTTTATCATTAATAAGCGTGGCAATAGATCGTGCTTCCAACAGATATTTGATTGATTTAGGGTAATCTTGCAAGACATTATAAATATATCCAAAATTATAAAGAATCGTCTGTTCCTGCTGTTTATCCCCAATATAGGTAGCCACTTGCAGACAGCTTTCCAAAGTGCTAAGAGCTTGTTCATCATTACCTTCTGTAAAAGAGATCATTGCCATTTCGGTACTTGCCTTGGCAAAACCATGCTTATCCCCAAGCTCTTCGGCAATCGACATTGCTTGCCGGAGGTAGCTTATCGCCTTCTTTTGATTCCCTTTTCGTGTCTCAATGATGCCCAAAGATATTGTGGCAATTCTAAGGAAAAACTTCTTATTATGTTTGGTCGCAATCACATTCAGCTTGCTATAATAGTTCTCAGCCTCATCATATTTTGCTCTATCCAGATAGAATTGCCCCAAAATAGAGTAGAATATAATTTCGAAAGTACTTGATTGAGTAGTAATTTCCGCTTGTAACTCTGTTTTAAGCTGTTCAAATTGTTCAAGCGAATTATTCATCCGATAATAATCAAAGGCAATGAGCTGGATTCGCAAAAGAGTCTCCTTCGTTTTAATCAGCTTTTTCACCTCTTCATAAGTCTTTTGGAAGTTTGTAAAATCCTTCTGAAGCTCTAATAAACGAACTTTATAAAGATAATAAAGTTCCCTTTGGTCTTGAGTTAAAAGCGACATATTAAGCTGTTTGAGGGCATCTTCTGTCTCTTTATTTTTATTCAAATTAATATTAACAGTGGCAATGGAAAGCAATAATTCATTCTTCTGCAAGCAATCCTTACAATTACTTAAAGCCTGATTATAATAGTAATTACTGATTCCATAGGCAGAGAAATCGTAATTCTTTGTAGCAGCCAGACGCGACCATTTAACAATATTCTTCTGTGATTCTGCCAAAATGAAGTGGTTAGCAATTACTTCATAATAAGGCTCCAAATTCTCGGCAAAGTTCTCAATATAATAATCGGCAATAGTAAGATGAAGTTTTTGCTTCTCTTTGAGCAGAATAGTTCGATAAATAGCATCTCTCATCAAAGAATTATTGAAATAATACTCAATATCGGGGATAATCATCTTCTTAAAAATGTGTTTATTCTGCGTAAGTTTTTCCAATACTGTCCTAATATGAGACTCCACAAACTCTTGCGGGAATATCTTTACCAAGTTTTTATCAAAGCTAATTCCCATTATGGAAGCATATTTAAGAAGCTGTTTAGTATCATTATCCAGAGCTTCAAAATCGTTGAGAAGGGCAGATTCAAAGGTTTTGGGAAGGATTCCTTGTAAGATTAGGTTCTGAAAATCAGCACTGTCAAACAAGCCTTTCTTTTCATTCCGGTGAGCTTTGATAATGTGGCAAATCTCTTTAATATAAGCCGGATTAGAATTTGTCAAAGTAAGAATCTCCTGCAAAGCTCTTGTGGTTATGGCTAAATCTTCAGATTCAAAGTACTCGGCAATCATCTTTTCATCAAACTCATGCATAACAATTTGATGTGGTGAATAATAGGCAAAATCGGTGAATGATTCTCTAGAATTGGCAGTAAAAATAAGCTTATGAGCGGTCGCTTGTAGTTTTGGCACCAATTTAGTGAGTAAGTTTTGGGATTGAGAATCCAGCCACTGGAGATTTTCAATGACAGAAAGCTCCACTTGTTCGAGAACATGGGCTAATAATTCAGTGAAAATATCGCACACAAGAGGGTAATATTTATCTTTTATTTCAGGTGAGGTTTCTTTAAAATAATCAGCAACAATACTAAAATCAAGCTTCAAACCACTCTGAACTGCATATCTTTCCACAGTTGCTATGTCTTCCACAATATTCTTTATCGAAAGCTGTTTATTAATGATTAAATAGACTAATGTAAAAGGTTTTAGCTTGTCATATTCACTCAAAACAATTAGGGAATTCTGTTCAAGCTTGGCTTCTCTTTGCTTCAAGAATTCATAAATTAAATGAGATTTACCGCTTCCCGATTCTCCCAATATAAGCGATAAAGAGTGATTCTCCAGCTCCACTATAACTTCATCATAACCAAGAAGCTTGCTGTTTATAAATAAACTCTCATACGCAGACCAAAGATCAGACAGCTCCTTCTCTACATGATGTATTTCAATCTTCTCTGCTATTCCTTTAACATTGACAACATCAAGCTTAGCTGTTTCATACCTGCCTTTTACATGCGGAACTATTTCAGCCGAAAAAGTAAAATCATGAGGCGGAGTTTTACTCATCAAACGAGCAGAAATATTCACTGCATTTCCGATAATACCATACTCATACCGCTTCTTTGCTCCCAAAATACCGCTATAAATATTATTGTAGGTCAGCCCTATTTTGGTCGTTATTTCCGGATGCTTAAATTCAGCAACCTTCCGACTGCAAATAAAAGCCCTCTCAATATCATCGTTATGGATATAAGGCACACCAAAAGTTACCAAAATAAGATAGCCTTTTTCTGTATAATCAATCTTGTTGATAGTTCCTTCATAAAAATAAACAATATCCTGCAAATGCTTGTAAAATTCATTATAAGTAACAATATTAATCTCATTGGAAGGCGAATTTGAGTTCTCAACATTGATGAAAAGCACTGCCGAATTCTTAAGCTCTCCGCTAAACTTAATTGTTTCCAAACGCTCTTGAACTGGGATGGAAAAGAATTGTCTAAGCTTGGAATTATCAACCCTAATAGTCTTGTGAAGAGTGGTATATTCAGCTTTATCAATGGGATAATCAAGGACACAAACTTCACTTTGGAAGAGATTCTGCACTGCTTCACCTGTCATAAAATAATCTAAATGATGATGAGAATCCCCCACAATATTCATCGTTATTTCACCCCAACTCATGTTTGCATGGAAATCAAGCTCAAGTGAATAATCTATAAGTAAAGACTTATTTAAATGGCTAAGTCTCTCTTGCATAGTTAATAAACACGCCTGCATGCGGAATTCGGCAGACTCTTTAGAACCGGGAAAAATAGCCACAATGGAGTCTCCCCCATATTTGATTAAATCACCATCATACTGCGTAATCGCTTGGTACATCTCTTCAAAATAGGTGTTCAGAATCTCTATCACTATCTCAATGGAATAATATCCACCCTTGCTCACAAGCTCTGTCATTTTGGTGAACTCGGTAACATCCGTGAATAAAATACCGGCTTCCAGACTCTTTTTAAGCGGTAGATTCGTTAGCGAAAACCCTTTATCGGCGACCATTTCCCTGACAATTTGAGGCAGTAACTCATTGTAATTTATCATTGTTGCTCCCATGTTTAATAAGCTTGCTGTGATAGTGCTTTCTCTACGTAAAGCAATGCAATACCATTATTGAGAAGATAAATATTGATGGCAAGGTTTTTTTTAATTAGTAAGGGCGAAACATCTTTCACCCTCTCCTTTTTTGCCACTGAAGACACTGAAAACACAGAGAAGAAAGAGGAAGAAGAAGATGTTTTACCACAAAGCCACGAAGGCACAAAGGAAGAAGAATATATGGGAACACCGATATGTGGGGTGTATTAGCGAAGGTGGATGCCGGTATTTCCGGCAGATTGAGGTCTTAATTCCTCTCTTCCCTATATTTATTTAAACTCTAAACCCTCAACCCTAAACTCTTCACTCAACCCTAAACTCTTCACTCAACCCTAAACTCTTCACTCAACCCTAAACTCTTCACTCAACCCTAAACTCTTCTATAACGTACTATAAAGATATCCCAGAGCCATAGAAACTACAAAAACCCAAGCAATAATACCCCACGGAATCCACTTTCTTTGTGATTCTAACAACTCATTCACACTTGCGTA
The DNA here is from genome assembly GCA_041672585.1 of Cloacimonadales bacterium (SeqCode). Lineage (GTDB taxonomy): Bacteria > Cloacimonadota > Cloacimonadia > Cloacimonadales > JAFGVF01 > JAEKNW01. The sequence goes on from JBAYZI010000063.1 coordinate 4,272, forward strand.
TCTATCAGGAAATTTCTCCCACAAATATCTGTTAGCAGTAACACCAACGAAGATATTAATGCCAAGACCTAGCAATAATAAAATGGAAGTTAAGGCATGCTTGCCTCTAACCAGAGAGATTATTACCACGCTAATGGCTCCAAATACTATTCTTTGATAAGTCAGACACCATACGGGTGCCAGTAGGAAGGCTCCCCAATTGAACTTTTTTAGAAGGTCGGAGTTATTCATTTTAGCTATTAATTAGTTTACTTAGCTTTTCAAATCTGTTCTTGTTATAGTGTCCGGTATTTTTAAAAGGACTCTGTTTATATATTCTATATAAAGAAGAATCCTCCTTAACCAATTGATCAATAACCTTTTGATGCTCTATTAGATACTTCTCAGAACAGAGAAACCACTTTTCAAGAATATCGTTATATAGTGATTCACTTTCATAAGCAAGTTCCTCCCAATTCCCATTAAATTCATACCAAATTTGCTCATCTAATCGACTTCCATGGGATAAACCTCCAATTCCTTGCTTTTTTAAATCTGGATCAAGACGACCAAAGTTTCCAACTTTCATATTTAAGGCAGATGGTGTACGCCCAATTAGTTTTGCGTATTTAATAATAGTCGGATTAGTTTTGCTACTACTTTTAAAGGGTATTTTGCAGTAAACATTGAATGCAATAATGGTTTCTTCTCTCGACCAGTTTTTCCTTGTCATATACTATCCTTTTAGGTAAATATCAAAATCATTATATTTTCTTGATTATTTAAATTTCACTCATTATATCGAAACTAAATTGATGTAATTATTTGTCAAAGCATTTTTACTTTCAATACAAAACACTTCAATAACGATGATGAAATACGAATAATTTGTGATACGAAAGATAGAGTAAACAAGTCCTTTCTAAATAGTTTGACCGTTTTTCTATTAACTCCCCGTTGGGGCTCGGGTTTTATTTTTTTATCTAGGTCATTTTTGTTTTAAGACAGATTAAGATTGGTAGGAGAGCCCTTAACTGGGATTGCGGACGACCCGTCCGTATTCACTCACCTCCAGAGGAGAAGCGTCCTTACCTTGCACAAAGAAAGTCTATCTATCCCTATGATAGGAATAGGTTTAATACGGACGGGTCGTCCGCAATCCCAGTGTCTTTCTCTTCCCGCGGGAAGAGAAAACTGTAGAGACATCAACAGTTCACCATGCAATTAATTTGTGTGAAAGTTTTCTTTTTTTTAATTATTAATTATCTTCTATTTACTATAGTGCCAACTTTTCTTCATTTTGTCCCGGTTCTTGAATTTGCCTCATAATATCTCTCCCTATTAGATATATCTAATAGGCGACACATAATATCATCACATATGTTAATAGCGCCTAATAATATAATTATCAACAAATAAAAAATATTATAATAGTATCTCCCTCTGAATCTCCTTGGCACCCTAGAGGGTATCTCGATGAGTTCTTGCGTAATGAACGAGATGGAAGTGATAGCCCCGCTGAAATTCGGCATTTACAGGGCTAGAATATTTATCTTTTTTAGAGATTAAAGATTCTCATTGCTCACCGCACTGATGCACTCAGGGATGAGTGCGTTCTCAGTGAAGATGGTCCATATCAGTCTTCATTAGTGATTATTTGTGCTCATTTGTGGTTAAATCTTTTTTATTTTTTCGTGTTTTTTGTGTTCTTAGTGGTGAAAAAAATCTTATCAAATAACAAAAATAGCCAACTTGCGTTGGCTAAAAAATGGAGCGGGTAATGGGGATTGAACCCACGACCCCAACGTTGGGAACGTTGTGCTCTACCACTGAGCTACACCCGCTTAGAAAATATATATGGTAACAAATGAGAGAATAAACAGAGCATTTAATCCCTTTATTCCTCTGCTAGTTTCCATTTCATTGCTTTTTAACTTAATCCATTAGCTATTGGGCAAAAAAGCCAACTTGCGTTGGCTTAAAATGGAGCGGGAAATGGGGTTCGAACCCACGACCCCAACGTTGGCAACGTTGTGCTCTACCACTGAGCTACTCCCGCTTAAAATATATATGGTACCAGAGACCGGACTTGAACCGGTACAGCATTGCTGCCGAGGGATTTTAAGTCCCTTGTGTCTACCATTTCCACCACTCCGGCATTATTATCTTCTTTATGCAAAGATAAAGCAATAAATCTAAAAGGCTATTTATGAATTAAAAAATGGAGCGGGAAATGGGGTTCGAACCCACGACCCCAACGTTGGCAACGTTGTGCTCTACCACTGAGCTACTCCCGCTCGAAAAATCTATGGTACCAGAGACCGGACTTGAACCGGTACAGTATTGCTACCGAGGGATTTTAAGTCCCTTGTGTCTACCATTTCCACCACTCCGGCTCCTGCAAAAAAATGGAGGCGACACCCAGATTTGAACTGGGGCTGGAGATTTTGCAGACCTCTGCCTTACCACTTGGCTATGTCGCCCAATTTTATTCATAAATTCACACTAATAACTGTTTAATGAATATGGAGCGGGAAATGGGGTTCGAACCCACGACCCCAACGTTGGCAACGTTGTGCTCTACCACTGAGCTACTCCCGCTTATCCATGTGAAGATATAAATATTAGTAGCTTGCTTTCTTGTCAATAACTTTTTTAAATACTTTTTCTTAGGAGTGATGGAGAACAATTTGCATATATCTTAATATCAAGGAGTTAGTGTGCTATGATTGGCTTCTGAAAATTATAATTTAGCTGGAAAGACTTCTTTATTTTAGGCAAGCATAGTGAATAATATTTCTCTGTTTTGTTGATATATTGTAATGAATAAATATTAGAATAGGATTATGTTGATTTTAAAATCTCTTAAATCCTTCGCAGCTTTTAGCGAAGTAGGATGCGTGCGTTCCCAGTGGAAGAGGGGAGTTAAAAGCAGATAAAAGAAAAAAAGATTGACGGATAACTGAATTAGATTCATTTTAGTTTCTATAGTAATCAAAATAAACAATAATGGAGTTATTATGAAGAAAAGTCTATTGCTACTTATTTTATTATCGCTATCTATAGCGTTGATGTCCAATGGAATAAGTTTAAACAGTATTGGTCCCAAAGCTATGTCGATGGGTGGTGCATTTATTGGGCAGGCAGATGATGCGTCTGCTGTTTATTGGAATCCAGCCGGTTTGATCGGTCTGAAACCTTCTGTAACAGCCTCAATGGTAGATGTTTACTTATACCCTTCGTATAAGAATGATGCTCTGGGCATTGATGCTAAAGTTGATGATGTGCATTTTATTTCACCTCATGCTTTTGCGAACTATTCTAAGGATAGATTTGCGTGGGGATTCGGTTTCTTCGTTCCTCATGCTTTGGGAATTGAGTGGGATGGAAAAGATTTTCTAAGTTTGAATGGTCCTGCGACCTATGAAGCAGCCCCAAATTATTTTCTCGACAATAATTCTTATGGAAAAGAGTTTGATTGGTATTCCCAAATCTCGATGATAACAGTCAGCTCTTCTGCTGCTTATCAGGTTACCGACAGATTTAATGTTGGCTTTACTATCAATATTCATCACGGTTCAATGATTATTGAAAGAGGGGAAAATAGGGTTAATAATTTCACCAATGCACTTGAACCTGATGCTGCAGGAATGTTAGATACTCAATATAAAGAAGATGTTACCGGTAGTGGAACAAGCTTCGGTTTCGGACTTCAATTCACCCCATTTGAGGAGCTTACAGTGGGTATATCTTACCGTTCACCTTCTGTGGTTTCTTTAAAAGGCGATGCTGAATTTACCAAAATGCCTATCCCTGATGCTGATGGAAATACCTCTGAAGAATTATATGTCAAAAGAGATTTTGAAATACCTTTCTGGGTCGGAATTGGCACTTCTTGGAGAGCTACCGATAAGTGGGTATTTAATTTAGACGGACATCTAACTCGTTGGAGTACTTATGATAAGATGGTTTCAGAAATCATCATGGAAAACGGGACTGAGAATGTGCTTACTCATATGGAATGGGAAGATGCAGTGCAGATAAGAGTTGGAACAGAATATCAGGCTACAAAAGATCTCGCCATTAGAGCAGGTTATTTTTATGATCCTGCACCTGCTCCGGACAAAACCCTTAACATCCTTTTCCCTTCATCTACCAACCATAATGCAACCCTTGGTGGTGGCTATACCTTTAATAATTTCACTATTGATTTAGCTCTTGAATATTACTTTGGTCAGGAGAGAGAAGTTACCAAGGCTCCCCATAATATGCCGGGTATTCACCAAATGGATATCTTTGCTTATGGACTGGGTTTAACCTATTCTTTCTAACTAATTAATAAAAGTTACGAAACGAGAGATTTATCTTGCGATGAGTCTCTCTTTTCTTTTATATTTTAATGAAATATTTTTAACTATAAATATTTTCATTATACAGTTTTAGCTAGCGAATTCCCTGCCTTTCCATAGCTCTCAATAAAACACTTGACTAATCTTTACGTTATAAAAAAATCACCTTAATGAGGTATAAATGCTTGATATAGATAATCAGACAGACACAGATATTCCCGCGGATAGTTTAGAAAGTATTGTGGAAAGAGTTCTGTTGTCGGAGAATAGAGAAGTGAAGGACATTTCTCTTTTATTGTTAGATAATGGAAGAATTAGAAGTTATAACAAAAAGTTCAGAGGCAAAGATTCTGAAACTGATGTGATTTCTTTTGCTTCAGAATTAGCATTTTTACCCACTTATGGGGAGATTATTATTGATTTATCTGTTGCTGCTAAACAAAGAGGAGAAAGAAGCTTGGATGAAGAAATCAAAGTGCTTTTTTTGCATGGCTTACTTCACCTACTCGGCTTTGATCATTTATCAGCAAGAGGTAGAGTAATCATGGAACAAAAAGAAAAAGAATATTATAATTTAATTGTAAAGGAGAAACTTTAATAGTGGACGACTCGTTGCCATACCTGATATTAATAGGATTATTTCTGTTGTCAGCATTTTTTTCAAGTGCAGAAACTGCCTTTTTCACCCTAAATAAACTACAACTTAAAAAGTTAGAGAGTAACAAGGATGCAACTTCTAGAAGAATAATTAAGCTTTTAGAGGAACCAACCTATCTCTTAATTTTAATCTTGTTATGTAATACCTTTGTCAACATAGCAGTAGCATCAATTTCTACTATTATAGCGATAGACCTAAATGAAGCTCATCATTGGTTTAGCGGTAAAACCAATCCTATCTTAATTGCTATTCAAATTCTAATTACCACGGTTATTCTTTTAACTTTTGGCGAGATTATACCCAAACTATATGCTTTTGGTAATTGTGAGAAAGTTGCCGGTTTTACCAGCCATCTCCTTATTTTATTGAAATATCTCCTCTACCCTATTCTTAAACCGATTGAGCTTGTTATTAACCTGCTTTCTAAGAAAAAGGCGATTTCCACAACACGCAATTACAACATAACTTCAGAAGATTTTAAGAACTTAGTTAGATCTGAATCTGCCGACCATCCTCTTCAGGAGAATGAGAGAGAGATTATTGCCGGTATTTTCCGCTTTTCCAGCACTGAAGTACGCGAGATTATCATGCCGCGGGTTGATATTGTGGCAGTTGAAGAGAATGAAACAATTGAAGATTTAAAAGATAAAATCAAAGAATTTGGATATTCACGCATTCCTGTCTATAATGATAATATCGATAACATTACCGGGATTATAAATGTGAAAGATTTGATTCTTAATAATAACTACACTTCTATCAAGGAGTTAAAACGCCCTGCTTTTTTCATTACAGAGAATGCTAAAATACAAATGCTATTCAATCACTTTAAAGCTAACAAAATGCAGATTGCAATTGTTGTTGATGAGTATGGCGGAACCGCAGGTTTAGTTACTTTAGAAGATATTTTAGAAGAGTTGGTTGGTGATATTTTAGATGAATATGATGCAGATGAACAAAAAGAGATTGACGAGATTTCTGATGATGTTTATATTCTTTCCGGAAAGCTTAGTATTTCAGAAATTAATGAGAAGTTTGAACTAAATATAGATTCTGACGAGTACGACAATCTTGCCGACTTCTTGCTATCAGAATTGAACCATATTCCTACTGAAGGTGAAGTTTTTGAACTTCCGGAGTTAGCTAAATTCACGATAACTTCTATTAATGGACAAAGAATTGAATATATTAAATTGGAATTGTTTAATAAAGATGAAGAGTATGAACAAGTTTAAAATTATTTTTGCGATATTTCTAGTCTTATGGTTTATTGCCAGCCTGACAACAACACTGTTACCTTCGCATAAAATACCGTTTGACAACATCTTCGGTTATGACAAACTACTGCATGCTATCAAATTCTTTTTCTTTTCTATTATACTCTATAACTTTTTACACTATTCTAATTGGAGCTATAAAGTTAAGCTATCAATCTTTATACCTCTGCAATTTTACCCTCTGATAGATGAAGCACTCCAAATATTTGTTCCAAGTCGTAGCTTTAGTGCTTACGATATTTTGGCTAATTATGTTGGAGTTTTAATTGGAATGCTAGTTTCGATTATTATAAGAATTACAATCCACAAGAAAAGAGTTTTATTATGAAATTAAAGAATGTAAGTAGCTCTGACACAACTCAGTGGCGAATAGTAGAGGAAATGATCTATGAGGTCATGAAGCTTCATGATTTTGAAGAGATTCGGTTATCATATCTCCAAGATAAGACAATTTTGAATAACTGTTTACAGAAAGATTTCTTTGTCCATGCAAGTGAAAAAGAGTTAAAGAATATTGTTATTGATTTAGCCAATGTAGAGAATCTTAGTTTACGCCCGGAAGGAACGATTAATTTATTAACTAACTTCCTGAATAACTATGATTTAAGCAAGGTAAGTAAATACTATTATCTGGGCAATATGATCAGAGTTTTAAATGGTGAAATAGAAGAGACTTATCGTTTGGGTGCAGAAATATATGGCGATGATACTGTAGTCTCAGACATTACCGTGATTGCTACAGCTTTAAGATTACTCAACACTATGGGCTTTGGTAATACTTCTGTGGAGATTAATTACTTTGGGTGCGAGAATTGTAAATTAAATCTACCGGATGCCATGAAGAACAAATGGCAAGGCAACAATGAGAATCAAACAGGTTTAAATACTCCCCATCCTAATTACTACCAAAATAGTAAAAACGATAGTGCCTACTGTGAAAATTGCCAGGAACGCTTGCGTAAAATCAGACACTTTCTCTCTAATTTGACAATTAAATATACCTATAATCCTGAGTTGAAAAGAACCTATAACTACTATAATGGAATGGTTTTCAATCTTTATGTTACTCAGGGTGATGAAGAGATATTAGTGGGTGGTGGTGGACGATATGATCATCTTACTCATTATGTTACGAAACAAGAAATTCCTTCCATAGGTTTTGATTTAGCATTAGATACGCTCTTTGATTTAATTATGAAAAGCAATCTTATCCCTACTAATGGCTTCGAATTTAAGGTCTTTATCTGTTCTGAAAGCGAGGATTTACTGTTAAATGAGTTGCAGATTTTGCAAGAGCTGCATAAGAAGATGGTTTGTACTGTGCAAGGAAAGGTTAATCCTGATAGCCGTGATGCTCTGCAAGAAGCGAAAGATGCAAATTGTTCAGTCTTCATCCATATCGACAATGAGTCTTTGTATAGAGGAAAAGTAGAGATTTTTAATATTCAGAAACAACACAATTATCATACTTCTTTAGAAACTATAACTGATGAAATAGAACTCATTAAGAAAAGTATTAAACAGATATTATTGATATGAAAGTAATTAACGCAACTCTCTGTTATATTCAAACAGAAGACCAGACTTTAATGTTGCACCGCGTGAAAAAAGTAAATGATATCCATCAAGATAAGTGGAATGGTTTAGGTGGTAAATTTGAGCAGGGAGAATCTCCGGAAGAGTGCTTAGAACGCGAGATTAAAGAAGAAAGTGGACTTACACTACACTCCTACCGCTTAGCAGGATTACTCTCTTTTCCCAAGTTTGACGGGGTCAACGATTGGCAAGTGTTTCTCTACCAAGCAACCGGGTTTAGTGGTGACTTACTTGATTCTGATGAAGGAAGCTTAAAATGGATTCCCACAAGTCAGCTGATGCGGCTAAATCTCTGGGAAGGTGATATGCATTTCATTAAATGGATGTTAGAGGGCAAATTCTTTTCAGCTAAATTCATTTATGAAGAGAAAAGACTTATAGATTATACAGTTAAATTCTATTAACCTTAATGAAGAAATGTCTATTAATTCTATTCATTTCTGGTATCTGTTTCCTTAATGGAGATCAATTAAACTACTGGTTTACCGAGTATTGTTTAGTCTCTGATTCTCTTGTTACCTTACCCCATCAACAGCTGGTTAAATTCTCTGAAAAAGTAGTACATGATACTTTAACCTACACACGAGATGTTGATTATAAGATAAACTACGACAAGGGTTTAATCACTCTTCTTTCTCAAAACATCAACCACCATGGACAATTAAAGATTAGCTATAAAATCATTCCTCCGGACTTTTTGAATCCCCTCTTTCTTTATCGCATTTCAGTAACACCGGACTCTATTTTCGTTACAAAGAAGAAGGAAAAAAGAAGTATTTTCTTAGAAGATAATAAACTTTTAATAAACGGTTCCAAAACCTTTGCAGTCTCTTTTTCTGACAATAAAAGCTTTGACCTTAATCAATCCTTATATCTGAAGCTATCAGGCGAAATCGCTTCTAATCTAAATATCGAAGCCCAACTTTCTGACAGTAATTCACCTATCTCAACAGAAGGTGGTTCGCGTGAATTCAGCTCCCTAGATAAAGTCTTCATCACTCTCTTTAATGATAATTTCGAACTCTCTTTTGGTGATCTTACCCATGAAATCAAGAACACTTCATATATTAACTATCTCTCTCAGTTTGATGGACTTAAAATAGGTCTCTTTGCTAATAAGAATAAGATTTATGATAACGATTTTAACATTCAAAACCGGGTGTGGGGAGCTTTAGCTGTTTCACAGGGTAATAATGATAGTTATCGCTTTACATGTCTTGATGGTAAGCAAGGACCCTACTACATTTACATTTCCGATACCCATGAATTTGTCAGTATTATTGCCAATTCTGAGACCTTATATATTGATGGCATCAAGGCTACCCGCGGTATTGATTATTATCTTGATTACAGCGAAGGCAGCATTACTTTTGAGAAGCTTGTAACCTCCGAAAATGAGATTTATGTTACTTTTGAATATACTAATGAGAAATATAGAAACAACCTCTATTTAATCTCTTCTGCCTATAAAATAACAGACTTTCTTAATGTGAATGTCAACCTTATGCACCGTGCTGATGATAGTAAAAACCCACTGGAAGATATTCATACAGAAGAGGATCTGGAAGCTTTTGCCGAAGCAGGCGATAACCCTGTCTATGCTAATGGCATTTATGAGCTTGGCATAGGTGAAGGACATTATATTGAAGAGACAACTAGTGCCGGCGAACTCTTTTATACATGGGTGGGAACTGCGGCAGGTGGAAACTTCAACATTTATTTCTCCCCTGTGGAAGCAGGTCAGGGTAGCTATAATGAGTATGCTCCTAATAGATTTGAGTTTGTAGGAGCCAACAATGGCAATTATGAGCCTGTGAGAATCTTAGCCCCACCACAGCGACTAAGTAATTATGATGTGCTGTTCAAAGTTGGTACTGAAGCTCTTAATCTTGAATTAGAAACGCTTTTTTCTGAACACGACGAAAACACTCTTTCTCCTAAAGAAGATAGTGATAACCAGGGTAACATTTCCAAAATCAGACTAAATTTCAAGCATGAAGAGGATGAATGGAAGACTGTAAATCATATTTCATGGGAAAATAAAACCAAGAATCTGGCTACCTTTACTGATTTAGAAGACCCCTTAGAACTCGGATATGCAGGCGTGGCTACTAAATATGATACACTTAAATCTCAGAGTATTAAGCTAGAGAATAATTTCGACTTGATAGATTATTTTAAGCTTAACTTTCTTTATCACAACCAAAAAATCCCGGCCCTTCTGGAAAGCAACTATATATCTTCAGGCATAAATACAGTTGAGCAACTCTTCTTACCCAGACTAACCTATCAATATATCACGAAAAAGACAGATTATTCAATCTCACAAATAGATAAATTGAAATATGCCAATCATCTCTTCTCTATCAGAAAAAAGGTTTACTATTTAGCAGGACAATTTGAGCTGATTAGAGAGAAGAATGAAGAATTTTCCCATAATACCGGTAACTTTGGTTATCAATATAAGAAGTACAAATATACCCTGCAAAGCAATGATATTAAGAATGTAGCTGTCTCTACTTCCTATTGGAACGATGAAAAACTAATCTTGCAAGATGAAAGCTGGAAGAGGACTGTATCCTCGCGAAATTCAACTAATGAGTTGCTCTTAAGCTTTGCTAATCATAACACTAATATAAATCACACGATTCGCAAGATTGATAGTAATCAAGAGACTCAAGAGGATCAAACCTTCAATATGATTAATATTAATTCTAATCACAACCTATTCAATAATGGTCTGGAAATAAACTATAACTATAAAGT
>JBAYZI010000064.1:0-14723 GCA_041672585.1 Cloacimonadales bacterium (SeqCode)
TGATGGGATTACCTATTAGCATACCGCTAGTTAAGCCCAAACTTTTTTGTCGTTGCCATATTCTAGCAATCTCCACAGGAGTGTCAACCCTTTTCACTATATTGCCACTTTTACTGCTATAAAAGGCTGGGAAATCATCGCTCTTATAGGCAAACACAGGGACACTATAGCTATCTAACAGCTCTAAGGTTTTGGGTATATCCAGGATGGCTTTAGCACCTGCACAAATAACTAAAACATGATTACTTTTCAAAGATTGCATGTCCGCAGAAATATCCCATGAATCTGTTACGCCTCGATGCACGCCGCCGATTCCACCGGTTGCAAAAATCTCTAAACCTACTAAATCCGCGATAAAAGAGGTAGCTGCCACAGTAGTACCACCACTTTTATTGAGGGCTAAGCAATACCCTATATCTCTTGTTGAAACCTTCTCTGTTTCACCTTTTAGAGCACTAAGTTCAGTCAGAATATTATCATCTAAACCTATATGTATTTTCCCTTTGTAGATAGCAATCGTAGCTGGAGTTACACCATTTGTTCTGCAGAGATTCTCTAACGATTTAGCAGTTTCATAGTTTTGAGGAAACGGCATTCCATGCGTTATAATTGTTGATTCGAGAACCAAGATCGGTCTATTTTCTAATAAAGCTGCTTTTACTTCTTGCGAAAAAATAAGAGATTCTGCTAATATATCATTTATCATCTTATTTAATCTTTATTGTTGTCGGGAATCTGTTATCATCAATTAAATTGCCTGCTAAAACTTGTTTAAAAGCAATCCCGTCATATTCTAAAATCACCCAAGAAGCAGCCACATGATTAAAGATAGAGTTAATATTGTTAAGTTCGGTTTCGTTATTCCATAACCAAAGCGAAACGGATTTATTCACAGCCAGTGGGTTCTTAGTATTAATCAAAAGAGAATATTTAGCTTGAGAATATTCAACACCAAGATAACTGAACTTATTCTTAGCAAACTGAAATCCGTATGGAAGATAAGGTTTTAATGTGTTGAAGAGAGCATTATCAGCAAACTCGCCTACATAAATAAGTGATTTATCTTGCCACTCTACATTCGCAATTGTTGAATAGGGCAACATATCAATAGCAACCCCATTGGCTTTGAGGGTATTGCCGATGTTATAAATCTCCATAAACTTAGCACTATTCTCAGGGACGATAAAGAGAGGGTTTTCTAAGAAGGTTCTTTTTAGAGAATAGACATTCTCGCTATTATCCAAGTGACGCAATAACTTATAGTTAGGATCAATCGAAACTTCAGTTGCTTCTAATCCAAACTCAAGGGTGGTTTCATTCTTATCAATCACATAAGTTGTCTCTACAAAGCTATCGCCTTTGGAAACCTTAATTTCCAGGTCAAAAGTATAGGGATCGCTATTTTGTTGAATCACGGTTAAGCGGGTAACTCCATCTTTGACCTCTACATCTTTAATGAAAATCCTGATGGGGTAAGGAGTCGCTAAGAATTTCTTAATCTCCGTTACCTTAGTTTTGGCTATTAGTTGAGCAAAGAATTGATCGCCGGAGAGAGATTTGTTAGTGGTAAGAATAGAAGTCAGAGACTCAAAGAACTTTTGTTCACCTACTTTATTGTAGATATAATAGAAGAGCATGCCGCCTATTTTGTATCCATTTACAGCACTAAACTTATCATGGGCAAAGGTGAATTCACTAATTGGCTTAATCTCCGGTACTGCTATCGCGGTAATATCTTCTAAAGCATCTTTTCTCCACAGATAAGCATCTTTAGCTCGCTTCTTCTCTAACCACAGGTAATTAGCTATGTAATTAGAAAGCATCTCTTGCCAATTCGCACCGGACTTGTTCCACACACAGTGAGAATCAATCCAGATCTTAACTAAATCATGTCCAAACACTCCGGGAGTAATAAATACCTCTTTGTTTTTAAAAACATCTTTAGAGACTAATAGCATGTTGCCGAGAGACTTATAGTTATTATCAGCTGCTTGAACAACAGAAAAGGTGTCATAATTAAAATGACCCAAATAGCGTTTGTAGTCTTTGAAGTATTGATCTATAAAGTATTCGTAATCGTCTAACAGATAAAAGTCTTCTTCAAAACTATAAAGCGTAATAAAGACATCGTCAACTGTAAAGCTATTGGTGAAATAGAGATCCCCGATTATGGAAAAACCTTCTGTTTGCCCGAAGCTCTTCCAAGTGTACATAATTGCATCATCCTTTTGTGGAGTGATAGTTGCTTCTGCAGGAGCAATAAACTTCATCTGTTTGGGGGCTAAAGCATTAATTTCAAACGTTGATTTCTCACTGAAGGAGACTACCGGATACCACTGATATTCTGGTAAATTCACATAATAAAGACGACCGGAAACGCTGGGATAATCATAAATATAAACAACATCTAAGACTTTAGCGTTAGATTTAACTTGTAGTTTATTGAAGCTTTTGTCAAACTTCTTAACTTCATAATCTATCTTCTTTTTGTTAGCAAAGATTTGGATATTCTTCATATCTTTACTCACGATTAATTCATTATTACCAAAATTATGATTAAACGTAATTCTATCAGAGACTGTGAAGGCACGAGCAGAAGGCTCAAAGATAAAAGATATTTGGTGCTTAGTGATAGAGAGATATTCTGAAGTATCTGCTTTATCGTTAATCACTGAAGACTTAGCTGTTCTGTGATAAACTATTACATATTCACCTAAAGAGAACATAGGGAAACTCCATTCTAATGGCTGACCAGGCTCTAAAGGAACAGGCGATAATGAGGCAATATTTAATCTTGGGTTTAGCAATTCCAACTTCTGATAAGTACCAAAGTGGTTTTTAGAGTGAAAATCACCATTGATATGAAAGATCTTAGCTGATTTATTATCTTCTAAATAATCAAAAATAGTTTCTGCCATTGTGTCATCTTTCAAGGAGTGAGCTTGGTATAATCTTTCGAGAATAAGAGAATCAACTTGCTTACTATGTCCATTAGTTAAATCGCTCATCTGCTTGCTAAACAAAGTTTTATAAGCATTATCAAGAGGATTCAGAACACGAGCGTAATTTCTTCTTTCACTTGCAGGGAGTTTATTCAAAGCTTCATAGCCTTCTCTAGCGACTAGTCCGGAAATATCAATCGGGACATTAGTAGCCAAAACTTCAATATCATTCTTACGAGCCAGATTCATTAGGTTTTCGTAAGCCTCTTTGTAATTTGACCATAAATGTGAATGTGCATCTAATTGTTCATAAGAAAAATCACCTTTTATATAGTTGTTTACAGCTTCTTGAGCATCACGGGAGAATGATTCAAGACCTAAAACAAAGTTCTTATTTTGTGTGATTAGTCTGTTAAATATATCTTGTTTGAGAGAGTGCAAGAGGGAGTCATCATGAAGCTCACCAAAGAAGACAACATCATTTTCTGCAAGTTGTTGTGTCAGTTCAGTGAGTGAAACTTCACGACCGGTGTCGTTCTTAAAAATCTTATATTCTGAAGCAAAGCTTACAGCAAAAGTGCTTAAAAGCAGAAGTACGCTAAAATATTTTCTCATTTATAAATCCTTAATATTTTTCAGTTCTGTAAAATAGAATCAAGAAATCACCAGCTTCACTTTGGGCTGGTTGCCATTGTAATGTACCTTGCGATTGAAAAGCCACGGGTGCAATGACCGCTATTTTTAAATCACGGTTCAGGAGAGCTAACTTTTGACTACTTCCTAGATGATAACGACTGTGAAAATCACCATTAATATGCAGCACTTTCTTGCCGGGATTAGCTAGCAAATAGTTGTTGATAGATTCAGCCATAGTGTCATCTTTTAAGCATTGAGCTTTGTAGATATTCAAGAGTGCATCGTGTCCGCCTTGTTGAGGCATGCCGTGTCTACCCATCTGGCTCATAGTAGAATAAAACTTTTCTTTATATCTATCATTTAGGACAATTAAGTTCTCGGCAAAGTATTGCCTCTCATCATCTTCTACTGCATTAAGAGCTTCTTCCCCACTTTTAGCTACCAAAGTAGCATATTTACGGGGAACATTACTTGCTATAACATCGCGTGAATACTTGCGGGAAAGCTGTAATAGAGGCTCATAATCTGTTTCATGATTACTCCATAACCTCACATTTGCAGCAAATTGTTCATAAGTGGATTTCCCTTGAATATAATTATCCAACCCAGTCTGATTATCTCTTTCAAACATCTCCATAGAAAGAACTAGATCCTTATTCTTTTTTATCAGCTTTTTATATAATTCATGCTCTATATGATGGAGAAGAGAATCATCATGTAACTCCCCAAAAAAGATTACATCATAAGTGAGAAGAACGTCTGAAAGCTCATTTAAATTAAGAGGTGTTCCACTCTGAGCTTCTACAATTTCGTAATCAGCAGTCTTGGCACATCCCAAACATGATAAAATAATTATGACTAACAATAGGTTGATATATGGCATTTAATCCTCTTTTCTAAACTTTATTTTTTGTGAACTTTCTAATTCTGTGAGAAACTCTATAAATTCTTGAGCAAAATACTCTTTTATTCTAATTTGGAGAGTAACAGCTTCTGTGAACTCTGTATCTGTAATTTCTAATTCAAATTGCTTTAATTGATGAGCTAAGATATTATGAAAATCATAGGCAGTTTCTATAGCAAAATGATGATAATCAACCAGCTCACTAGTGCCGTTTAGCTCAATCGCCTTTTCTACTACACCACCATAAGCATCTATCAAACCCCTAATACCTAACTTCACGCCACCGAAGTATCTGGTAACAACCACTGCAATGTTAGTTAAATTACTCTTATGAATAGCGTTTAGGATAGGCTTACCAGCTGTTCCGGGCGGTTCTCCATTATCAGAACTATGGGCGTAATCTCCGGTTTTCCCTATTACAAATGCCCAACAATTGTGCGTAGCATTATGATGCTCTTTACTGATGGCACTAATAAACTCTTTAGCAGCATCAACGTGGTCAACATATTTTACGTTAACTAAGAATCTGCTTCTATCTATTTTCTCTTCGTAATTAGCTTCATTATTTATTCTTTGCACTATACTTCCTCATGATTTGGTCTGTTTATCAATATAAATTATGCACGCAATTTAGTCAACTGTAATATGGAAGAACAATGAGCAATTAGCAATTAGCAATGAGCAATTGAAAGAAAAAGGAAGAAGAATGAAGATGAAACCACCGATAACACCGAGAAGCACCGATAAGAAAATTAATTAAAAGAGAAAAGTTGCGGTATTGCTTCCCCCTTCGCTTTAGTAGCTTCGGAGGATGTATCCCCCTTCGCTTTAGTAGCTTCGGAGGATGCATCGCAATGATGATTGTAATGTAGGGTGCGTATTGCATACGCCCTCTTTGCTCACCACAGACACAGAGGGCACAGAAAAGAAAGAAGAAAGAAGAAAGAAGAAAAAGCAATTAGAAATTAGCAATTGACAAAACTAACCCAAAGTAGCCAAAATAAGGGCGAAAAAACTTCGCCCTTACATACTATATATATAATATATGCTTATTTAAGAATTTTATCAGCTCGTGGAGCTCTAAGTCTATGTGCTTGTCTAAAGCCTGACCCAATCAAAGGACGGCAATAGAATAAGAAGTCTTGGGTAACATTATTTCCTTCCGGAGTAATAAAGTTATCAGGCATCACGCGTGTCTTCCCGGCAACATCTTCTAGTTTCTCTAAAGAGTAATCTACAGAATAGTTTCCTGTTCTTTTAATACTTACAGAGCCATCTAAGTTATGCCAAATTGCATATTGAGCTGCTCTTTCACCTACTTCTCTGGCTTCTTGTTGATCTACATTGGAAACACACTCAATGAAAGAACGTTGTAAATAGCCATAAGTATCAGCACGTACTCTATCTATTTTCAATCTACTTTTGATTTGATCTGCTAATAAATCACCTAAAGCGCCTCTTCCTGATAATTGGACATTACCATGAGAGTCTTTTTCGGAAAACTTTGCCAACTTGGACATAATCGGGATGCCGTCTTTATCTGTAATCCCTTCTGAAACAGCAATTACACAACGGTTATATTTGGCATAAGTAGCCTTTACATCATTGAGGAAACTATCAACACTGAAAGTCTTTTCAGGCAAATAGATTAAATGCGGACCGTCATCAGGATATTTCTTGGCTAAAGCTGATGCAGCTGTTAAAAAACCTGCATGTCTTCCCATTACTACCCCAATATAAATGCCACCTAAAGCCCTGTTATCCAAGTTCGCTCCTACAAAAGCATTAGCGACAAAACGGGCTGCAGAACCAAATCCGGGAGTGTGATCGCTAAGTGCTAAATCATTATCAACCGTCTTAGGAATGTGAATTGCTCTGAACTCATAAGATACTTTTTGGGCTTCATCATTTACTATTCTAACAGTATCTGCTGAATCATTGCCACCAATATAGAAGAAATATCTTACATCATGAGCTTTAAGAACTTTAAACATCTCTTGGCAATACTTGATATCCGGCTTACATCTTGTTGCGAGCAGGGCTGAAGAGGGAGTTTGAGCTACTTTCTCTAAGTTATTTGTTGTTTCTTGACTTAAATCAAAAAAGTTCTCATTTAGTATCCCATCCACTCCACTTTCTGCACCATACACTCTTGTTACTTGCGGAAATTTGCGTGCCTCTAAGACTACTCCAACTAACGACTGGTTAATCACAGCAGTTGGTCCTCCACCTTGAGCCACAACGACTTTACCTTCTAACTTCATCAATCCTCCAAAACTCAACTATTGTTAAGCTTTAATCTATTGTTATTTATTTGATTTCTTATATTCCGGTATTACTTAAGAGAAAGCATTTTCTTTAGAACTTTATGATAAATCCGCCCTGTGGAATGTAACTTACAATCTTTTTATTATCAGAAATAGAAACTGGTAACTCAAAGAGCAAAGAGAAATATTTACTTGCTTTAACTTCCATTCCAAGACCTGGTCCAAAATAGACTTTATCATGATTTTTAGTAGTTTTAACCACTGTTCCTGAATTATCCTGTACATATACGTCCTTGCGATCAATATTAATACTGGTTCCTGCAAAGAAATAAAACCTTGAGTTATCACTGTCTCTTATTGTTCGCAAATACATAGCAGATAGCCAGCCATTTATTTCCCAACCGGTTTTTGTATTAGTATAACTATCGGTAAACTTTGGGGCTTTGTCAGAAGTAGAGATGAAGCCAAAGGTAAACTGCATACCATTTTTATCAAAGTACTGTCTATAATTGAAGCCAATCCCGGATAACTGTCCGGCAGTAAATCCTACTCCTTTTGTCAACTCCTCACTGTTAAGATTACAGAAAGTAAAAACCGACAATAAAACAACTATAAAAATAACTTTTTTCATTACAACTCCTTATTTATATATTTTTGTAAGATAACTTCTATATCTCGTAATTTTATAGGCTTAGGGATAAAAGCCACCATGCCTGCATCAATGCATTTCTCTTTATCTTCAGGCAACACGTTGGCTGTTAAAGCTATAATTTTAGGAGCTTTCTCTTTCATGTTTTCAATAATTATTTCAGTAGCTTGTAATCCATCTAAGCGTGGCATTTGAATATCCATAAAGATCAGATCATAGAAACTTTGTTTTACTATGTCAACTGCTTCTTGTCCATCGTTTACTATATCCACAGAAATCCCAAGTTTGGAAAACACACTAAACATAAGTTTTTGATTAATACTGTTATCTTCAGCAATTAAGATTTTCAAATCCTTTATATTCTCACTAGACTTAACGCTATTCTTTATAATATTAACTAACTGTATATCATCGTCATCAGCTAAAACATTAATAAGTTTTTTCTTGTGTAGAGGATAGTTAAGGTAATATAGGTTATGTTCGCCAATATCCGAAACTACTTTATCATCATTAATGTTTTTAAGTATAATTATCACCGTTTGTGCCATGCCTGGCTTTTTAAGCAGGCGGGTAATAGTCTCTGTGTAAATTTCAAAAAGAGAGAGATCAACAATTAGATAATGCCAATCTTCCTGCAAATTATCTATGAAACCTGTACTTTCAGAATCCCCAAGAAGAACAATCTTATCAACTCTATCTATTAAGATGCATTTGATATTATTAAACACCTCTTGATGGGAGATTACACCAACTTTTAGTTTGTTTAAACGAGTGTCTTTATTGCTTGTCTCCAGAATAAAATCTTTAGCTTCTGTCTTTATTGTGAAATATACAGTCGAACCAACATTGATTTTAGACTTCACCCAAATTTTACCATGGAAACTAGTAACAATAACTTTAGATATTGCTAAGCCTAAGCCTGTTCCGGAGTAATTTCGTGAGGAAGATCCATCTACTTGAGAGAAAGAATCGAATATCGTGATAAGTTTCTCTTTCGGTATTCCTATGCCGGTATCAGAAACTTCAAACTGTAGGGTGCATTGTTGTTTATTGTCGCATTCAAGAGCTCTAACATGGACTTTTATCGTTCCTGTAGAGGTGAATTTAGAAGCATTACTAAGCAGATTTATTAAAACTTGTTGAAGCCTTTCAAAATCAGAATTGATAAATACAGGAACACTGCACTCTATGTCATACACGATTTTCACGTCTTTTTCTTGAACTTTTAAAGCTATGATATCTAATGATTTTTCAATTAATGAGGAGACTTCAAAATCTGTATAATTAAAGTTATATTTGCCTGATTCAAGCTTGGAGAAATCTAAAATATCATTAATGACCCGAAGTAAGCTTTCACCCGACATCTTAATCGTTTCAACATAATCCAATTGCTCATCACTCAAATCTGTCTTTGTTAAAAGATCTGTCATCCCGATAACCCCATTCATCGGGGTTCTTATTTCGTGGCTCATATTAGCTAAGAATTGGGATTTAGTTTTAGCAGCTTCTAACGCTTGGTCGGATGCGATTTTCAGAGCAATTTCATGTTTTATGGTTTCTGTTCTATCTTGATAGATGGCAAACACTGCATGCACATGATTCTGAAAAACAACAGGGATTCCTGTAATAGACATATTCATTTCCGTACCGTCTTTTTTAAAACGGTTACCCATAAAACGAACTGTAACTCCTGTGGAAACCTTACTTGTATTTAAATGTGCTTCTTCGATGGTCTTGACAGAGCAAAGAAGCTTGTCGATATTACTTCCTTCACACTCTTCAAGGGTGTAGCCGAACAGCTTGGTAAAGGAGGGATTAATCCTAATAATGGAGCTAGATTTATCAACTAAAGCTATAGCTTCCGGATTTTCAATCATTAGCTGTTCGATGTATATCTTATCCTTCCTCAGTGTATCTGATATTTCCTTCTTAGCTTCTAACATTTTATTTACCGAAATACCAATAGATCTAAATTCATCAAATTTTAGTTGTTCTAAATTCATTAATTGATTAGTTTTTATAGAATCTTTGAAGAATAGTTCTAAAGTATCGAAAATATCTCTAAAAATCTTAATACTCTTTTTAAAGGAATATTCAGAAAAGAACATTATTAGGAAAGTCAAGGCAATAATCACAATAATACTAGTTTGTGATTTTTGGGTAAAGATAGCTTCATCTCTCTCATAAAAACTTGTAAGCTTACTCTTGTAAATACCCGAACCAATTATCCAATTCAAGCCCGGTATTTTAGTAATTTGAACTATAGCATCATCTAAACCTGTGTCATTATGTTCTGAAAAATGAAAAGGTATAAATCCTTTACCATCTTTTTGGGCAACCTTTATTGCTTCTTCAAAAATCTTATCATCATCTTTAGTAGTAGTTACATAAATACTGGTTGTTTTATCTACAATCTCATTATTCTTAACGATAAATGCCCCGGCAGTAATATCTATTATATAAAAAAAACCATCTGTTTCGTTGTGCAGTAAGGCAATGTTTTCCAGGAGGTCATCTTTATATTCAGAAATATAATCATAGTAATAATCACCTGTTCCGATAAACCAACTGCTATTCTCAATTCTCATAAGGTAGCTCCACTTTAAAAAGAGCTGATCATCGGGATATCCGGGTTGTTTCATCAGACCTTTATAGAGTCCTTCATCTTTAGTTTCCATGAGTTTTTTGGCAGCTAAGAAATAGTTCTCGTCATTCATGACATTGCCGTTTTCATTTTCATCTTGCATAATCTTGTTTTCTAATTCATGGAATTGAGAATTAAACAAAATCTTACCGGATTCGTCATATATATAGAGATAACCTCTATCTGAAAAGAATCTATTTGCTCTTAAGGCTACATCTACTAATCTGAGCTTTTCTTTTTCACTTTTAGTGGCATATTCACTTAAGATAGATTCTACTATTTTCTTACCGTGATAGGTTTTTTCTTTGAAAATTTGGACTAATTTTTCATCAACATCTTTATACATGCTCTGGGAGAAATTCTTGATACTATTATTGAAATTAGTCAGATTAAGTTCAGCATCTGCATTAAGTTTATCTACCAAAAAGTTTAAGTTTGACCGATAAAAATAGTAGTCGATAGAAATAGAAGCTAAAGCAATCAGGACAATACTGCTTAGCACTATGATAAAGCTAAATCTTCTAATTCTATTTAAAATCTTTTTATTAGGCTTCATTATTACCTCTTATTCTATATTATCTTGATTGAATAAAAGTGTCAAATAATTTAAGGGTTTTCTTGATAAGAGAAGATTAAGAAGTTGATGTTGTAACCACACAAAGGTAAATTCATGTTAGATCATTATCCCTGCAGGAGAGGAAATAAGAAGCTCACCGTCTTCTACAACGAATCTTCCAGCCTTCATTACTTTTCTTATATTAAGTGAGGAAGTTACTGTTTTATAAGGGTTAAACATACCTTCTCTTCCTTTTAGGAGATGTTCTTGATCAAAATCAACTACGATTAAATCAGCTATAGAACCTGGTTGTAAAGTACCTTTTTCCGGATAAATCCCGGCTACTAAAGCAGGCTCTGTGGCTAGTTTTTGTTGCAAATGTTTGAGTTTATCAAACTCCCTGGAGAAGATATTAGCTGTTAAATAAGGTAAAAAGTCTAAACCACAAAAGCCATTGGCAGACTTATCAGAGAATTTATCGGCACTGCTTTTATTAGAAGTGGCAAAAGGACTATGATTAGAAGTAATAATATTAAAGTAATTGTTTTTAAGGCCGTTTAATAAAGAATCATTGTTTTCTTTATCTCTAAGAGGAGGGAAGCAAATATATTGTTCTGCGTTAGGTTGAGAATAAACGCTATTATCCAAAAAGAGATATTGAGGTGAAATTTCACAACTCACAAAGTTTTGATATTTCATTCTGTTAACAACTACCATTGCCTCATTTGTGGAGATATTTACAAGATGGAAATGAGCACGAGATTTCCGAGCAATTCTTAATATTTTACTAACTGCTGTTTGTTCAACTGTTTTGGATCTTACTTTAACAAAGTTATCCATATCAACCCTGGCTCTTTTCATGTTAGAAGTAATCAAAGCATCATCTTCACAATGCACTAAAATCGAAATCTGTTTACTGGCATATTTTTTAGCAAATATTTCAATCTCAGAATAAGAACTATACAACCCTCTGTTCCTGAAAGTTGTATATAGCTTAAAGGACACAAAACCTTCTTCTATTAATTCAGCCATAATAACATGACTTGGCTCATCAAAAGTAGTAGGAACCAGATGCCAGCCAACATCACACCAAATATTACCGCTAGCTTTTTGTTGAACTCTTTCCACAGCATCACGCAGAGTTTCATTCTTATGTTGAGTGATGAAGCTAAATAGCGTGGTTATGCCATTTTTCAGGGCAACACGAGTGCCTGAATCATACGAGTCTGCCAATTTAAAACCGTTAACCTCATCATCTAACTGAGCATTGAAGTCTATAAATCCCGGTAAAACATACTTATGTTCAAGATCTACTATTTCACAATCTAAATTCTCTTCAATTTTACTCTCTATTTTAACAATAGTATCATTTTCAATTAGAATATCTCGACTAACTATTTCATCATCATTTATTATACTACAATTCTTTAATAATATCATTATACCACCTATTCTTAAACCCTTTCCTTTTTAACTCCAATACAATTCAACAATTATTGTTTAAAATATACTAATGTTGTAATGGGTTAATGTTGTCAATATAAAATTAATATTTCAATCAGACTACGATATTCATAGTTGCTTTGAACAAAAATGAGGACTGCCTCTCGGCAATCCTCAATCAAATTAAATTTAACTTTTTATCTTGTCAATATCTATTAAAAAATCTTGTAAGTTAAGCCAAGACCTGAAGTTTGTTTGAATCTTCCACTATGATGAATTTCCTTATCATAAAGAAGTTGGGTATAAAGATTAAATGAAACATACTTATAAAGCTGAATACTTACTTGGTTTGTCCATTCAATATCTAATGTTTTCCAATCATCTGTAGGTAAATCATCTTCTTCAGAGTTAAATATTGCTTGGAAGAGATTAACTGTTGAGGTAAACTTAGTTCTATCGTAAGGGCATACCCACATAAAATCAGTAATTGATTCAAAACCACCATCAATCATAGTAGTTTGTTGGTAGGTGTGAAGTTCTCTTAAGCTCAAACCTAAGCGAGTAGATAAACCCATTCTTGGCTGTTCTAAGATAATTTTAGAAGCACCAATACCTTGGGAGAATCTTGCAGGATCAAAGACTCTTAAATTATCACCTTCGAAAACAGTCTGTAATCTTAGTGATACATAAGGATCTACCCAACCGTTAAGGGTAATTAAACCCAATGAGAGTAAATCAATTTCATCATCTGATTTACGTGGTTCTTTCCAACCGGGTGCTTGTTCATCGCCATCCATTTTAGTATCATAAATTTGACCAAACTTCATTTTCAAAGTATTCATTGATCTAAACCAATCTAATAATTGTTTATTTGCTTTCATATTGCCTTGAACTAACCAATTGATGTTGGATTCTTCTTTTCCATCCCAGTTGTCAGTGTAAAAGCTTTGATTAAGCGTTCCTTGAGCATCAAATGAGAATTCCCATTTGTCTTGAGCCATGAGTCCACCAAAAAGTGATACGATAATCACTACAAAAAGTAACTTTTTCATAGTTTACTCCTATTATTTATATTTGTACATCTTATATTAATGTAGTATAATCTTTTTAGCTTAGTTGCCAAATAAACAATTATTATACTATTTTTAATCAGGTATGTAAATTTAATAAACTTCCTAACCTTTTAGTATTGAGTTATAATTTTAGATAAAATTAGACACAATTATGGTTAAACCTAAAAGTTTATAAACAAGTTCTTCTCTAAATATAGACAACTTTTATAAATATGCAAATTATAAATATTGAAAATTGTTTGATAACATCTAGTTTGGTAGTTTTACCTTATTAAATGAATTTTTGTTATATATTGTTTGTCTTTATATAGCAATGTTTTAAGCTTAGTTTTAATTATTATAAAAGCAACATCAAATTCCTTAAAAATTAATTGTTGCTTGCATATTTATTTCTAATCTAAAGCTTATAAAGCAAATGCTTCTAGTTTTAAACAACCACAGCCAAACACTAAGTTTAGCTTTCTACTTTAGTTTTTCCCCTCCGCAATATACCTCTTCAATCGCTTCTTTTCCTTTCACAAAAATTAGCTCAGACAACATCTCCTCTACCCCATCTCTATTATCCAAATTCACTACTAAGAAATCAGCCTTTTTCCCAGCTGTAATACTTCCTATTTCATCAGCCTTGGACAGCGTAGCGGCTCCTCCTAAAGTAGCGAGATAGAAAGCTTCATGCACTCCTACAGAACCATCAGTTTGAGTATAATTTGCCATTTTCATATGATAAAACATATCTAAACATGTGCCGCCTGCTACATCAGAACCCAGACCTACTATTAACCCCTTATCTACAAGTTTTTTATAAAGAAACCTTCCTGATTTTAAGAAAAGGTTGGAGTCCGGACAGTGAGCAAGCTTTGTGTCTGTCTCTATAAGCATATTAATTTCATTATCTGTAAGATGAATCGCATGCCCCATAATAGTTTTTGACCCTAAAATTTGGCATTGTCGGTACACATCAGTATAAGAGCTAGCTTGTGGGAAAAGTTCTTTCACCAAGGCAACTTCGTTTCTGTTTTCTGAAAGATGAGTTTGAATATATTTATTATGAGCTTGAGCGTAATTACCAATTTTACTCATTAAAGCAGAACTGCACACGGGTGCAAACCGAGGAGTAAAGACATAATTCAGGTTGGCTACATTATCCCATTGTTGACATAATTCAACAGATTGCTCAAAAGATGTATCAGTTTTTTCTAACAAAGCAGGTGGGCAATTTCTATCCATACAAACTTTGCCAATCAACGCCCGGTAGTTGAGCTTACTTGCTTGTTCAAAGGCAATATTAGTAGCTTTCTGAGAAACAGTAACATAGATTGTGGCAGTAGTTGTTCCGGCTGCAATTAGGTTTGAGAAGAATTCTTTAGTTACTATGCGGGCATACTCAAGATTGAAGAATCTCTCCTCTTCAGGAAAGGTATATGTAGCTAACCATTCAAGTAAATCGCTTTTATAGCTTCCTCTTATCCGCCACTGAGAAAGATGAACATGGGTATCTATGAGTCCGGGCAGAATTATTTTATCAGATTTATCAATTACTATTTTGTTAGCAGAATCAAACTTCTCAAAAGGGCTGATATCGCTGATTTTATCTTCATCTATGGTCATA
>JBAYZI010000065.1:0-14690 GCA_041672585.1 Cloacimonadales bacterium (SeqCode)
TAGAGAGCTACTTAAAGATGCAGAAAGTGAATTAAATAAGCTTCCTAAAGTGCAAGGACAGACTAATAACTATCTTTCGCGCGATTTAAATGATGTCTTTATAGAAGCCGAAAAGCAAGCCTTAAAGTTGCAAGATGAATTCGTAAGTGTTGAGCATCTTTTTCTGGCTCTGATTTTGAAGGGTAAGAAAAGTGAACAACTCTTTAAAAGATACGGAATCACCCACGATAACATGATTTTAGCTCTGAAGGAAGTACGAGGCAATCAAAGAGTTACCGATGAAAACCCGGAAGTAAAATATCAAGCTTTAGAGAAATATACACGTAATCTGACAACCTTAGCCAAAGCGGGAAAATTAGACCCTGTTATTGGCAGAGATGAAGAGATTCGCCGCGTTCTGCAAATTCTTTCCCGCAGAAGAAAGAATAATCCGGTGCTGATTGGTGAACCGGGTGTGGGAAAAACCGCTATTATCGAAGGACTTGCCAGACGAATCATAGATCATGATATCCCGGAAAACGTCAAAAATAAAGAGATTTTAGAACTTGATATGGCTTCTTTAATTGCCGGTGCTAAGTATCGTGGTGAATTTGAAGACAGATTAAAAGCGGTTCTGAAAGAAGTAGAGAGTAATGAAGGCAAAATAATCCTCTTTATTGATGAGATTCATACCGTCGTAGGAGCAGGAGCTTCCGAAGGTTCGATGGATGCTTCTAATATGTTAAAACCCGCATTAGCAAGAGGCTCTCTCCACTGTGTAGGAGCCACAACTATTAATGAATATCGTAAATATATAGAAAAAGATCCCGCTCTCGAAAGAAGATTTCAACCTGTTCTGGTGAAAGAACCAACCGAAGCTGACACAATTTCGATTCTCAGAGGTATCAAAGATAAGTATGAGATTCATCACGGGGTGCAAATAACAGATAGTGCCTTAGTCGCGGCTGCTTATCTTTCTAATCGCTATATTTCGGATAGATTCTTGCCGGATAAAGCTATCGACTTAGTTGATGAAGCTTGTGCTCAACTCAAGATGGAGATAGATTCTATGCCGGTTGAGCTTGATGAATTAGCTCGGAAGATTAAGCAATTGGAGATTGAAAAGCTCTCGATGAAGAAAGATAAAGATGAAGTTTCTAAAGAGAGAAAGCAAAAGATTGATGAGGAAATCTCTAATTTTAAAGAGAATCAGAATATCTTAAAGGTTAAATGGAACCATGAGAAAGATTTACTCAACAAAATAAATACTGTTTCGGAGCAGATTGATCAGCTCAAAATTGATGCTGATAAAGCTGAAAGAACCGGGGCTTTAGATAAAGCTGCCGAACTTAAATATGGGACTCTTCCTAAAAAACAAGCTGAATTAGCGGAGAATAAGCAGAAGCTTATGGCAATTCCGCCTGATCAGAGGATTCTCAAGGAGAATGTTGATGAAGAGATAATTGCCGAAATAGTTGCCAAATGGACTAATATTCCGGTAACCAAACTTCTTACCAACGAAATGGGTAAGCTCATCAATATGGAAGATATTCTGGCTAAGCGCGTGATTGGTCAAAAAGAAGGTATATCTGCTGTTTCTAATGCTATTAGAAGAGCTCGCAGTGGCATTTCTGATCAGAATAAGCCGATTGGGACATTTCTCTTCTTAGGTCCTACCGGAGTTGGTAAAACTGAATTGGCTAAAACCTTGGCAGAGTTCCTCTTTGATACTGATAAAGCTATCGTAAGAGTAGATATGTCAGAATATATGGAAAAGCACTCCGTGGCTCGTTTAATCGGCGCTCCTCCGGGATATGTCGGCTATGACCAAGGAGGATATCTGACTGAAGCGATTCGCAGAAAACCTTACTCGGTTATTCTCTTTGACGAAATAGAAAAAGCTCACCCTGATGTCTTTAATATTCTATTGCAAATCTTTGATGATGGAAGACTTACAGATGGACAGGGCAGGACTATAGACTTTAAGAATGCTACTATAATTCTGACTTCTAATATCGGAGCTCAGATGATTTTCGAAGATGAAAGCAATGATAATGAGAAGATTAAAGAGAAGCTTAATCCGCTTTTGCATAAGTATTTTAAACCTGAATTTATCAATAGATTAGATGAAATAATAGTGTTCCAGAAGCTGGATAAACCTCAAATTAGACAGATAGTTAAGCTTAATTTACAGAAATTAGCTGACAGATTGTTAGAAAAGAGAATCAAAATTAAGTTTACCGATAGCTGTATCGATAAAATCGCTGATGAGGGATTTGACCCAAGTTTTGGTGCCAGACCGCTCAACCGCGTAATTCAAAAAGAGATAGAAAATAGATTAGCTGCCAAGATTATTGCCGGCGAAATATTACCAAATAATGAGATTAAAGTAGATTATGCAAATGATAACTTCATCTTCTCTAATTAAGCTCTCAATAGATAACTAACATGAAAAGCTGAGGTGAATTCACTTCAGCTTTTTCTTTGGTAAAAAATATTAATTATTTATTTGACAAATCCTATCCCCACATATTAATGGTAAATAAAAACCTTTAATCTTGCCCGGCGAGGCAGAAAGGAGAACACAATGAGAAAAGTTAAAAACCTAAGTTTAGACTGCTTCTTGTCCCCAATACAATTACGAGACAACTGTTCCCCTTTTTCACTATCAAACCACAGGAGTATTTATGCAAAATGAGTTTAACTTTGTGAACAGGAACATGTTCGACTTAGATGATTACAGTGCTGATGAGATTCTCCACATATTGGAAAGTACAAAAGCTATGAAAGAGATAAATTCGCGTTCTTACAAGAAAATCCCTACTTTACGCGGAAAAACAGTTTGTACACTCTTCTTTGAAAACAGTACCCGAACCTTGATGTCTTTTGAGTTAGCTGCTCATAGATTAAGTGCTGATGTAGTAAGCTTTTCCGCAAACACTTCTTCCCTTAATAAAGGTGAAAGTTTGCAAGATACTGTCTTAACTTTAAATGCCATGGGAATTGATGCTTATATTATCAGACACAGCTATCCCGGTTCTCCCCAAATGGTGCATAAATACACGAACAAACCCGTTCTTAATAGTGGCGATGGTCGTCATGCACACCCCACTCAAGCACTGTTGGACATCTATTCTATCTGGGAAAAAAGAGGAAGCTTAGATGGCTTAAAAATCACCATCGTAGGTGATATTGCCAATAGCAGAGTTGTCAGATCTAATCTTATCGGAATGAAAAAGCTAGGTGCTGATGTAACCATCTGTGCTCCAAGAACTTTAATGCCTAGCAAAATGGAAGAGATTTATGGTTGCAAGGTTGAATATGACTTGCAAAGAGCTCTCACAGGAGCTGATGCGGTGATGGGCTTGAGAATGCAATTAGAACGGCAAAGAGATGGACTTTTCCCCAGTTTGGAAGAGTACACAAACTACTATTCACTATCAAAAAAGACTTTAAAATGGGCTAAACCTGACGCTTTAATCATGCACCCGGGACCTATGAACCGAGGTATCGAAATCTTACCCGAAATAGCAGATTCTAAACATTCTGTAATTCTTGACCAAGTGGCAAATGGCGTAGCAGTGCGAATGGCGTTGCTATTCTTGATATTAGGCGGACAATCTTAGGAGGAACAATGAGAATATTAATTACCAACGGAAAAGCCTTTATAAACAATGAATTAGTGCAAAAAGATATATTAATTGAAGATAAGAAAATAGTGAAAATTGCTGATGTAATAGAAGAATCTGCTGATACAGTGATAGATGCAGAAGGCAAGGTTGTTCTTCCGGGATTTGTTGATTTACATGCTCATCTTAGAGATCCGGGGCAAAACCACAAAGAAGATATCGTAACAGGTACTGCTGCAGCTGCTAAAGGTGGATTTACTACTATCTGTGCTATGCCTAACACTTTCCCAATTGTTGACAGCATCGCAACGGTTGAGTATATTCAAAGAAAAGCTGCAGATTTGGGAAAATGTAAAGTTAAGGTTATTGGAGCTATGACTAAGGGTTCGCAAGGAATAGAGATTTCCGAATATGCAACCATGAAAGAAGGCGGAATCGTAGCCGTTTCTGATGATGGTGGTTGTGTTCAGAATGCTAAAATAGCTCAAAACTGTATGAAGTATGCCTATAATTTTGGTTTACCTGTGATTATTCATGCTGAAGATTACAATCTAGCAGGCACAGGCTTAGTTAATGCAGGTAGAATTTCTAGTCAGCTAGGCTTAGGAGGGATTCCCGGTTTAGCAGAAGAGATCATTATTTCCCGCGATATCATGTTAGCTGAGGATATCGGAGTGAGACTTCACATTGCCCATATTTCCACAGCTAAAGGGATTGAATTAGTGAGAAACGCTAAAGCCCAAGGAGTGGCAATTACGACTGAAGTTACCCCTCATCACATTACTATGAATGAAGATGCTGTATATGGTTTTGATACTAACACCAAGGTTAAGCCTCCGCTTCGTCATGAGAAAGATAGATTAGCCTGTATTGCAGGTTTGAAAGATGGCACCATAGATTACATCGCCACTGACCATGCTCCCCATTCTGATTATGAAAAAGAAAAAGAGTATGATATTGCTCCGTTTGGCATCAATGGTTTTGAAACAGCTTTTGCTTCCATTAATACCTTCTTGATAAAACCGGGTGTGATTGATTTAGCTATTATTGTCAATGCTATGAGTGATAAACCTGCCCAATTCTTAGGTCTGAATTGCGGTAAGCTTAAAGAAGGATATCTTGCTGATTTGAATATTATTGACTTAGAAGGAGTGATAGAAATTAATAGCGAAACTATGCTATCGAAGTCGATTAACACTCCTTATATTAATAAATCGTTGACAGGTAAAGTGGAATATACTATCTGTGAAGGAAGAATAACATGGCAGGCGGAGCAATTAGCAATTAGCAATTAGCAATGAAGACATAAGAGAAAGACTTTCACACGAATTAACACGAATTAAGACGAATTATATAATTAACACGAATTAAATGCATGTTGAATTGTTGAATCGTTGATTTGTTTAATTGTTTAATAGGCTGATATCGGTTGTGAGACCTCTTAAATCCCCTTGGGGATCAATAGTTTAGCCTGTGTGTTGAATTCTTGTATTTCAAGAATTAACCACAGGTACAGACACAAAAAAAGACCTATCCCTGAAAGGGATTAATAGGAAAAACAGTCAAACTATTCAGGACTGGACAAAGAGCTCTATCCACGGATTACACGAATTGCACAAAGAAGAAAAAGAAAGAAAGAAGAGAAAGAATCCGTAACACAGAGTTTAAAAAGAGAGTTTTAAGAGGAAGAATGAAGAACTGGTCTGCTGATTATAAACTGAGACCAAACCTCTTAAATCCAGAAGGGATGACATATATCAGCAAGGGGTGCAAACCCCTTGTTATGCAATAAATTAGAGATAGCCCTGCATGGGCGAAATAGATTATAATTAAGATGCCAAAATTAGGAAACAACAATGAAATGTATATTATTGGAAAACACCAAACTGAATGATAACTACTACTTGCTTAAATTCGATAGAAGTAATATTCACGAAGAGATAGTCCCAGGGCAATTCGTTACCGTCAAGCTTCCTCAAGAAAGAGCAGGACAGAGACTTGGTATCCCCCTTAGTATTTATCAAGCAGATGCAACAAGCTTCACTCTCTTTGTTAAAATACTGGGTGAAGGAACAAGGATTCTGGCTCAGGCAGAAGTAAACCAAGAGCTTGATATTCTGGCTCCACTGGGCAAAGGATTTACCCTTGTAGAGAACAAAACTGTTCTTCTAATCTCGGGAGGAGTTGGCTACCCACCGCTTAAATTCTTAAAAGACAAACTTCTCAACTGTAAGGTAATCTGGATTCATGGAGGCAAAACTGCCAGTGATATCTTCCCTTGCGATTTCCCCTGCACAGAAGATGGAACTACCGGAATCAAGGGCTTAGTAACCACTAATTTAGAAACAATTCTTCAAGCAAATAAGATAGATATGGCATATAGTTGCGGACCCAATGCTATGATGAAAGCAGTTTATAAAATTCTCAAACAGCACGATATTCCTTATGAAGTATCTTTAGAAGAGTATATGGCATGCGGAATAGGAGTCTGTTATGGTTGTGCTGTCCAAGTTGTTTCATTAGATGAAAAACCTCTCTATAAAAGAGTTTGCAAGGAAGGACCAGTCTTTAAGGCAGAAGAAATAGTATGGGAGAAATCAAAATGAACCTAACCACAAAATTAAATAAACTCGAATTTAAGAATCCGCTTACCACTGCTTCCGGAACCTTTGGCTATGAGATGGCTGATTATCTGGATATTAATAAGCTCGGAGCAATCATAACCAAGACGATTACTAAGGAGAGAAAACCGGGAAATCCTTCGCCACGCCTCTATGAAACAGAGTGGGGATTGCTAAATTCTATTGGCTTGCAAAACCCTGGGGTAGAGGCATTTATCACCGAAACTATTCCTCATTATCAGAGATTCACGACTCCTCTTATCGTCAGCTTCTCCGGTTCTACCCAAGAAGAATTTGTAGAGGTACTTACGCGTCTGGAAAGTGTAGATTCTATTGCCGGCTATGAGGTTAATGTTTCTTGCCCTAATGTAGAAAATGAAGGAATCGCCTTTGGAGTTGATGCTAAAACAGTGAAAGATTTAACTTCCCGACTCAGAAAGATAACTGACAAAGAGTTGATAATAAAGTTAACACCTAATGTAACAAATATCGTGGAAATAGCCCAGGCAGCCAAAGAAGGCGGAGCTGATTCGCTTGCTTTAATCAATACTCTACTGGGAATGGCAATAGACCCCATGACCGGGAAATCACGAATTAATAAAAGATTATGTGGTTATAGCGGTTCGGCAATTAAACCTGTAGCTGTTGCCAATGTTTATCGCGTAGCTCAAAGTGTGAATATCCCTATCATCGCCATGGGTGGAGCAGAAAACTATCGAGATGTTCTAGAATTCATCTATGCAGGTGCTTCTTTAGTGGCTATCGGAACTGCTAACTTCTATAATCCCCATATAATGGAAGAGATTTTAGCTGACCTAACAAAACACTTTTCACAAAATAACTTGACTATTAATGACATAAAAGGCAAGGTATCTTAGTAAACTATTATTGATGGAATGTAAATTGCATATAATAATAGTAAGAATAATTAAAAACCCTTTTGGAGGATCTACTTGAGAAATTTTATATTAATTGGATTATTAACCGTGCTTCTAATAGTTGGCTGTGCTAAGGCGAGTGACCCAACTGATACAACGAAAGGAGTACTTAGAGAAGTAACAAGAGTACCACTTAATGGTGATGGTATTAGTATTGATATTTCAGACAGTTATATAGCTGTTGCTGAATTTGATGCC
Source organism: Cloacimonadales bacterium (SeqCode) (assembly GCA_041672585.1). Lineage (GTDB taxonomy): Bacteria > Cloacimonadota > Cloacimonadia > Cloacimonadales > JAFGVF01 > JAEKNW01. The sequence continues at coordinate 7,366 of JBAYZI010000065.1, forward strand.
GGTATTTCTCTAATAGATAGAAACACCTTTGACCGTACTTGGTACACAGAAATTGTCGGTATGGATGATAACTCTGTGTTGAACTTAGCTAGAAACAGAGTAATTAACTTAGTTGAAGATTTAGGCTTCTTGCTCTTCACTGAAGAACAAGATGCTGACAACTATCGTATTGTTGATCTTACTCAAACAGATACTTTAAAAATAGTCTCTTCTATACTGGGTGGAACCTTTGCTATCAGACAACTTGAACTCTATCAATATACTGACCCCAATCCAACTGAATTCGAGAATTTCACAGCTAGAGGCTTCTATGTAAATGATAATAAAGTTACTGAGGTTGGCTGGAATTCTGCTATTAATTTGATTCAAGGTTTTGGTGACCAATCAGGTTGGTCATATCCTGTTCGTAGAATTTATGGTGCAGATATGACCGATAATTATGTATTTGCAGCTGCAGGTCAAAGAGGTGTCTTTATTTCAGATAGACAAAACTACAATATTCTTACTGAATTTGGCACACCCGGAGAAGCTCTTAATCTAAAAATTAAAGGCAACTACCTCTATGTCGCTTGCAGACAAAGCGGTATCCGCGTGTATAATATATCTGATATCTATAATGTGAAAGAAGTGTACAGTTATGACACTACCGGCTATGCCCAGAATTTAGATGTTAATGATAACTATGCAGTTCTTGCTTCCGGCGGTGGAAACCTCTATCTTTATAATGTTTCAGACCCTGAAAATATTAGATTTGTAGAAAGACAAACCTCAACCGGTTATACTAACAGTGTTAAAATCGATAAAGACAATAGAGTTTATGTCGGTACCCGTGATGACGGTGTTGTGATATTTGATATTAATAGATAGATATTAATCATCCCTAGTGGTGGTTAGATGATATATTCTTTGTAATCCTCGTGAGCTACTTTCGTAGTTTATGAGGATTTTTTATTGACACTATAAGCCTCTTCCTTTTTCCTGAAAAGAAAAATTATATTGGATGTAAAATGAATTATATTATAACAGGAAACACCTACAATAGTAAGTTTATAGAAGATTTAGCCAGACGCAAAGATATTATTGCAATGAGTGGAGAAGAGTTAGCCCAAAGTGAAATTAGATTTAGTTCAAATGATAAAGTATATGTCCCTTCAGAAACATCATTAAGTATAGTGATGGAGAGAATGGAAGATAAAACCTATGTGGAAGGGATTAATAAGCTTAAGAACAAGTACTTCTGTCGTGAAGCTTTGAGTTCTATGTACCCTGATTTCTACTTCACCAAAGCAGCACTTGCTGAGATTCCCCACTTAGATTTAAAAGGCAAAAAAGTCTTCATCAAACCTCTCAAAGGCTTCTTCGGAACAGGCGTAAGGTATGCTGACGAGAACACAAATCTCAAAGATCTGGCACAAGAGATGAACAAAGAAGTTGAAACTAACGCTAAGTTCTTCTCTGAATCTGTTCTGACTAAAGATGAATATGTAATTGAAGAGTTTATTACCGGTGATGAATATGCTGTCGATATGTTCTTTGATGAGGCAGGCAAACCGGCAATTATGAATATTTATCTTCATCCAGATCCTGTCATAGCCGACTACTTTCACTTAATGTATTATAGTAATAAAGATATATTTGATAGATTTTTAGCTACCTTTACAGAATTCTTTACTCAACTCAACAAAGTTATGAAGTTGAAAAGCTTCCCCATGCATGCAGAATTTAAGCTTCAAGATGGCATCATGGTACCAATTGAGCTAAATCCTATGCGTTATGGTGGATTTGGCTTGTCTGATATGACTTATAATAGTTACGATTTCCAGCCAATTACTGCTTACTTTGATAATTCACCTGTTAATTGGGATAAGATTTGGGAGTCTCGCAAAGAGAATAACTATGGCTGGATTCTTGCTTATAATGGGAATAAGATTGATGTCAACACAGCTATTCCTAAACATGCCGAGTTTCGCTCTTTCTTAGCTAAGAATAGTGAGATTATGGATTATGTGCTGCTTGACCATAAGACAAATCCCGTGTTTGCTTTAGCCTATGTCAAGAATAAAAGCTTGAGTAAACTTAAAGAGCTGTTAGCTACTGAATTTAATGATTTCTTTTAGATAAGATTAATAAATGAGGGCGGAAAATGTTCCGCCCTTACAACGAGTTGTTTTAAATAGACCAGCTTATTCATTGGTTCTCCCTAGCGGTCGAACCTCTTTTAAAGGAACTTTTTTGGAGTGTCTTCGAGCACTCCCTATTATATTTTCATCCTTTCAGGATTTAAGACTCTCATTGCTTGGCAATGAGGCACTCAAGGATACATCGTACGAAGCTTTTAGCGAAGTAGGATGAGTGCGTTCCCAGTGAAGAGGTTCCGTATCCATCTTAATTCGTGGATAAAGCTCTTCATCCTTCCTCTTAAAACTCTGTGAAACTCCTCTTAACCTCTGTTTCACTCTGTGTTAGGGCCTTTCTCTTCAATTGCTAATTGCTAATTACTAATTGCTAATTGTCTTAGACCTTCACCGGCTTAATATTCCAAATATCCTTAGCATACTCATGAATAGCTCTATCTGAAGAGAACTTCCCACAGCGTGCAATGTTGAGTAGAACTTTATTATACCACAGCTTAGTATCTTTAAATTCTCGTGAGACTCTCTCATTCATATTACAATAAGCTTGGAAATCTTCTAAGACCATGAAGAAATCACCATTCTTAAGCAGAGTATCTAAGATGGGTTGGAAAATACCCGGTTCATGATCATTGAAGTAATTACTTCTTAACATATCTATTACTTTCTTCAAATCAGGATTTGATTGATAATAGTGTTCCGGACTATACCCTTCTTTCTTCATCTGCACAACTTCTTCAGCTTTCAAGCCAAAGATAAACATGTTTTCATCCCCTATCTCTTCTTGCATCTCAACATTTGCTCCATCAAGAGTACCAAGTGTGAGAGCACCGTTAAGGGCAAACTTCATATTACCTGTCCCGGAAGCTTCAAATCCGGCAGTAGATATCTGTTCAGAGAGATCAGCAGCAGGGATAATGTTTTCAGCCAATGAGACAGAGTAATTGGGGATGAAGACAACTTTTAGCAGATCATTAATAGTTGCGTCTGAATTTATTTTAACCCCTACAGCAGTTATTAATTTGATAATATTCTTAGCAATATAATAGGTTGGGGCAGCTTTCCCAGAGAAGATTATGGTTCGAGAAGTCCAATTAGCATTAGGATTAGATTTAATCTTATTATAGAGGTGAATAATATGCAGAATATTGAGAAGTTGTCTTTTATATTCATGCAATCTTTTTACTTGCACATCAAACATAGAGTTCGGATTAACTCTTATTCCGGTCAGTTCATATATTTCTCTAGCAAGAATCTCTTTGTTATGAAGCTTTTTCTCTCTAAGTTGGTTTAGAACTTCCTCATTGTCAGAGAATTGTTCTAACTTTTTAAGTTCATAGAGGTCTGTCTTCCAACCATTTCCTATTAAGGAAGAGATGTAATTGCCCAGATGATGATTGCAGGCATCTAACCAACGACGTTGGGTAATGCCATTAGTTTTGTTATTAAACTTTTCAGGATAGAGATCGTAAAAATCTTTAAATATTCTAGTTTTCACTATTTCAGAATGAAGCTTGGCTACTCCATTCACAGAGTAAGAACCTTCCACGCAGAGATTAGCCATTCTGACACACCCATTCTCCCCTCCCTCAATAATGGACATAGCTTTCATCTTATATACATCGCCGGGGAAGGCTTTATCTACTTTCTCAAGAAGTCTGCGGTTTATCTCTTGAATTATTTGCAAATGACGTGGAAGTAGCTGTGATAATAGTTCGTATCCCCATTTTTCCAGTGCTTCCGGCAAAACAGTATGGTTAGTGTAAGCAATAGTTTTAGTTGTTATTTCCCACGCTTGATCCCATTCCAGTCTCTCTTGGTCAATTAGAATTCTCATTAATTCAGGGATTGCCAAAGAAGGATGCGTATCATTAAGTTGAATAGCAATTTGATCAGGTATTTTATTAAAATCATTACAATCTGCTTTAAATTTAGCAAAGATATCTTGTAGAGTAGCAGAGACAAAGAAGTACTCTTGTTTTAGCCTCAAAACTTTACCCAGATGAAAGTTATCATTAGGATAGAGGACTTTTGAGAGGTTCTCTGAAATATTCTTCTTCTCAACAGCTTTTATATAGTCACCTGTATTAAAATAATCAAAATCAAAATCATCAGTAGCTTGGGCTTGCCAAAGTCTGAGTGTATTGACATTATTAGTTTCATAACCTAAAATTGGTATATCCCAGGCAACACCCATAATATCCTCTGTATCAACCCAGTAGTAAATATTTTTGCCATCTTCATTGGTTAAATATTCAACCCTACCGCCAAAGCTCACCCGATATTTAATCTCCGGCCTTTTAATCTCCCACGGGTTGCCATCTCTTAACCAATTATCAGGTTCTTCCACTTGATAGCCTTGTCTGATAACTTGTTTAAAAATGCCAAATTCGTAACGAATCCCATAGCCCATAGCCGGGTAATTATGAGTAGCCATTGAATCTAAAAAGCAAGCTGCTAACCTGCCAAGCCCACCAGAACCCAGTCCCATATCTGGTTCTATCCCTTCAATATCACCCAAAGAGTAGTTGAGTTCTTTAAGAATTTCTTTAACTTCTTGAATAATGCCTAAATTGTTTAGAGAATTGATCATTAATCTACCAATTAAAAACTCCATGGAGAGGTAATTAACAACCTTATTTTCATTCTTTTGGTGTTCATAATCTGTCTTTAGCCATTTTTGAATAACATTATCTCTAACTGTAAGTGCTAAAGCTTGATAAACATCATGGGCTGTAAGTGTTGTTTTATCTTTAATCAGGGAATATTGTAAATGATAATAGAATTTATCTCTAATACTTTCATGTTTATTCTTTATACGGTCCGAGAAAAAGATCGAGTCTTCATTTGTCATGACAAATCCTTTAGTTCAAATATATCGTTAAGTATAATTTAGAATGCTGATAATTCAACATCTCTAAGTTTTAAATCAATTATTATTCATTGTTAATTAATACTGTCCATTATCCCTATCACACTGTGATTTAAAGGATTTAATCCCATAAAACATACTCTCAACAAGTTGATTTTGATAATCATCTTGTTTAAGTTTAATGCCTTCATCTTTATGTGAAATAAACCCCATTTCAACTAATACAGAGGGCATAAAGGCGCCTCTTAACACAAAAAAGTTAGCGAACTTAACACCTCTATCAACAGCTTGTGTTTCAAAAACCATATTGTTTTGAAATTTATAAGCTAAGTTCACACTTTCATTTAGATAAGCTCTTTGAGTAATATCACTTGTAATAAGGGATGCTTGAGCGTATTCTTGTAAAGCTTCTTCTCCTTCAAACTCTTCAACTACTGAATTTTCTAAAGCTTGAGCAGCTCTGGCTTGAGCATCCTCAGGTTCGGATAGATAATAAACCTCTACCCCATTAGCTTTCTTGTTATCAGCAGCATTTGTGTGGATTGAAATAAACAGATCAGCACATTTATTGTTAGCAAAGATCGTTCTATCTTTTAATGAGACAAAGGAGTCATCTTCCCTGGTTAACCACACGCAAACATCCAGTTCTTGTTCTATCCGTGCTTTCAGTTTTTTAGCAACAGAGAGAACAATATTCTTCTCTTGTAAACCGTTAGCTCCTTCTGCACCAGGGTCTTTTCCCCCATGACCGGGATCAAGCACAATCACCTTAATAGTTGCTCTATTCTTCTTATTTAAAATCAAGAAATCGTCTTTGTATTGTGAATTTGTGACAAAGATCTGAGGGAAAATATCTTTTAAGAAGTGTTCAGGCAAACAATATTCTCCGTTTAAATATACGATAGGATAGAAGAAATTATAATATTCATCTTCAGAAATATCTCCATGACGATTATGGCTGGATACATGAGCAAATGAGCTTTCCAAACAGAAGGTAATCTCTTTTTTGAAGAGATAGAAATATAGTCTATCATCAAGCAAGGTCTCTTTAACCTGCCCGGCTACAATCTGATTAAACTCATTTAACTTGAAGTAGTTCAACTGTTTATGTTCAAATGTTTCTAACAGATAATATTCATCACTATCTGCATATTGAATTTTAACATCTCCCCATAAACAAGTTAAAAGTGTGAGAATCCCCAAGCTAATTAATATGGTTTTTATTTTCATTACAATCCTAAAAAGTCATTTTCTTAGCTCTATCAAGGTCTCTTTGTTGATCTTTCTTTTGCATATCTTCGCGTTTATCATAATTCTTTTTACCTTTTGCCAAGGCAATTTCAACTTTGCATAAACTCTTATCATTGATATACATAGAAACAGGAATTAAGGTCATTCCTCCCTCAATAATCTTAGCATTAATCTTTTTAATCTCTCTTCTATTGAGAAGAAGTTTGCGCGGACGTTTTGCATCATGATTGAAAAACGCAGTCTTTTCGTAAGGCGAGATATGCAAGTTTAACAACCACACTTCGCCATTCTTATCGATACTGGCAAAGCTATCTGTAAAGCTCACTTTACCCTGTCTGACCGATTTAATTTCCGTACCTTTTAAGACAATGCCGGCTTCATAAGTTTCGATAAAGAGGTACTCATGTCTTGCTTTTCTGTTAAGAATTTGTTTTATTCTATCTGTATTTTTTTGTTTTGCCATATATTTTACCAAATTATTTTAAGATTAGAGTGAAAAGAGAACAACCATCTAAATGTGTTCTAAGAATTAATCTTTCCACAGTTTATACAACAATCACTCCTAGTGAAAAAATGTCAAATGTTATTTATTAACCGTGAGATTTGGGGTGTTTGGGATGCAGAATATGAAGTGTCTTGTTTTTCTCCCTCTCTCCCTCTCGTGCCCTCTCCTTGTCTTTTTTTTCAATTGCTAATTGCTAATTATAAAGATATCGCTTAATCTTCATAGTCGGCGTCTTTTCAAAAGGCACAGTTTGTTCATTGCATTTAAATATCTTAGAGAAGCCGGAAACCTTTGAGTTCACTTCCACTTTTAGGTTAAGCAGAATTTGATCAATCTCTTTTTTAAGCTTAGCTTCAGTGCTATTTTTAGTGCTATGCATTTTATCAATATAATCATAATCAAGATGAATCTGTGCTACCAATTTACTATCCTGTTGCAACACTAAAGATTCAACCACATACTCATTCTCATTGATTATTGATTCAATCTCTTCAGGGAAAATGTTCTCTCCGCTTGAGCCGATAATCACATTTTTAAGCCTACCTTTTATAAAGAGGAATCCTTT
>JBAYZI010000066.1:0-14582 GCA_041672585.1 Cloacimonadales bacterium (SeqCode)
GTATCATCTTCTCTGCCAGTGTGATATTTATCCCAGCCATCATAATATCTTTTTTCATAACTGAAATCAAAAACAGGTCGATAATCGAATTTTGAAGTTTTGATTCTTTTCATTTTAGCTTGCACACTATAAGTATTGCTCTCATGAGATTGGTCAGAAACTGCATCTTCGGGAGCTATGTCTCTTTTAGTTTCATAATTTCTATAGTGGTACCAGCCTTCTATGAATAATTCATTAAATGAATACCGCATTCCCACACCCGGGGTATAGACTTCTCCATCATATTCAGTGAAATACTCATTATGATAGAATTGTTCAAATTTGAAGTATCCGAGCAAATAAGCTTGTCTGGTAAGTCTATATTCAGCACTTACTTTGTAGAGATTCTTATCATATTCGAACTTTTCGTAATCTAAAGTACCATCTTTATCCAGGTAGTTTCTTACATAATTATCAGGATAGTAGCCGTACATAACAGAGGCACTAAGCTTGCGTGTATCTAATCCGAAACCGGTAGAAACAGAAGGTTTTGATTTATCGCTATTCTTCACATAAGCATCATAGGTTCCTCTAACATAATAATTATATCTTACTTTGTTTATTTTGGTTTTGTACCTAAGGCTTACGCGTGTGCTGTTGATTAAATCATCACTTGTTTTAATGTAATCAAATATACTGTCGCCAGCGTCATGTCTGTCTAAATCTTTATCTGACAATTGAAACACATTATCACTATAAGTAGTTTTATTAGTGATATTTACTGATATTTCAGAAAACAGACTAAGTGTCATTAATATGGTAAACACTAATAAAATCAATTTTTTCATATTTTTAATTCCTGTGCTAACTGATTATCAAATCTATTAAGAAAACTTACTTTTCGAGAATACATTCTGATCATTAAAGGTAATTTACCTGAAGTTGTTAAACGAAGTTTATATGCTTTCTCTTGAGCAGGAATATCAATTCTTTTAGCCCGAGAAAGATCAGGGTATTCAGCAGAGACATATTTAACTGATTCATCTACAAACACAGAAAGAAGCATGGAAAGTGTGTTATCTAAAAACACATTGAGATCAGGCTCTAATTCATCAGCAGCTACGGTTCTTACAAAGCCGTAAACTTCATGGCCTGCTTCTACCTCATACTCTAAGTTAAGAGTGTTGTTGAGGATAAAGTAATCTCTCCCTTTGTCAGTCTGATTATTAATAATATTTACCACCTTTTCACTGTTTGTCGGCGGTAAATCTGTTGATTTAATTTTACTTTCAGTTGCAGTAACCAGGATAAAAGAGAACAGTAGTAACCCAATTATAAGTATCTTTTTCATTTAGTCCTCCTTGCTAGAAACTATATTTGCCATGAAATGTCGGTCGTGTCTATCAAAGATAACTACCACTGCAATGGCTAAGAGTAAGAGAATCATGCAGACTAAAGCTACAGTCCAGCTGTATCCATACACATTTCCTTTACCTATTTTTTGGGTATTAGCATGTACTTCAGATAAATAATAGGCATCAAAAGTGTCGTTTCCTCTAAAGAAGTGAATAATAGGAACTTTCTTATCAGCAAAGTATCCGAGAACACCTTTAGCTTCTAATTCAGGAAGTTTCTTGTTCACACCTTCATTGATTAATCCTGCTGTTACAACAGAACCAACATTACCGACAGACCCGCCAATATTAATGAAAGCTTTGTATTTTTTATCTTTAGGAAGTGCTTTCTCATACATGGTTATGCGAGCAGAATGACCTTCGATTAGCTTAAGATTATTTTGAGCAATAATATCACCCAAAATCTGTTTCCCTTCGTTATTCATGCCTGCTCCAATATCTCTATTACCGCCACGAGAAGCTACATAAGTTTGGAAACCTGTCTCACTCAACATAGCTTTTTCCATATCCAACCAAGTATAGTTAATATTACAAGCACCATAGCGTGAAGAACTCAAGGCTGTAATAATCACTGGATTTAGCTCCAACTCTTTCATTGCAGAATAGAGAGCAATGTTTACAGCAGGACTTGATCCTGTAAGACCAACTGCTACGTAATCACCGGGCTGAAGTTTAGCTTCTTTTAACCATTTAACATAGACAGCTGCTAAGTTAGGGTTGATTGCTCTTTGCTTCTCAGCAAGAACTGCTCTACTTGTAACGATAGGACTTGTTTCAGGACCTATTAATCCTGTTTTATTAGGATCTAATTTCTCATTCCAAGAAACTTTCCCTTCATTTACAAGAGTCTGATATTGTTGTGAGATTAATTTAATAGAGCGATCCATGCGTTCAGCAGCACTCTTCTGGTGAGCATAATCAGGTCCATTACTAAGCCCTATGATAATAAATAGCACTACGGCAAAAACGGCTAATAATGTTAAGGATAAGTTTGTTCTTAATGATGGTCTAAACATGGAAATTCACCTCTCCGCCTGATATTACCATTAAAGTTATTCTAACTAAAACAGCAGCAATGATCATTGTTGTTATTGTTTTTACTAAACCTTGTCTTTCTAACCAATTGGCAATAAGACCAGGGATAATGTATCCAACTGAATCAATATTAAAACTCATAACGTTCATTTTCATGCCTGATACTATCCAGCCTAAAATGAAGCCAACTAAGATACTTAACGCCATTCTTCTTTTACCATAAAGAATCGTAAAGCTAGAGATTAATCTTATTAACATCCAAGTAGCGAATGCTACGAGCAGGGTAGTGATTATCTGAACTGGACGATCAAGATAAAGAGCTATGTAGCCGGGGACAACGATTCCACCAGCTGAAGCTCCTAATAATTCTGTGAAGATTAAACTAACTAATACACCTAAACCAACGGCAGCTTCGACCATTAATTTCTCCTTATTATATAATTAATTATTTTTTTGATTATGCTCTAAATGTTTAAAATGAGCAACTATTTGCGCACCATATTTGATTTCACCGGCAATATTACCGATTCCTACAATATGAGCTTCTTTATCTGTAAGTGCTAAAATCTTTTCGTAAACCTCGCGTACTAAAGGCTGACCAACTTTAATTACCTTATTTTTAGGGATTTTTAAATCTAAAGCATGTTCGTAAGCCTTTTGGGGTGATTCTCCGGTGAGAAGTAAATAATCAAATTCTAATTTACTGCAAACTTCTAATAATTGATCTGTCCGGAAGAACCTATCTGAACGACTATTTAAAATAATAAACTTAGTTCCCCGGGTAATATTGTCGGAGATTCTGCGGTAAAGGAAATCTGTTGATGCCGGGTCGTTAGCAGCGAAAACATTATAAAACATCATGATTTTGTCGTTTTCGAGAACTCTATGCTGCGTAAGTGCTCCTGGATCAGGACTTGCTTTTTGCATACCTTTTAAGGCGACATCTCTTTTAATTCCGTGATGTTCACAGACTTTCAAAGCAAGTTGCACATTATCAGGATGTTCAATATAAGAAAAACCAAGAAGTTCTTCTTTAGTTACATTAGTTGGCAGAATTTGCTGTAAATCAGTACCAAATTTAACAGATCTATCTTTAAGAACCTTATAGATGGTATCTACATCTTCAGCAGTATAACAAACCTTTTTAGGAGGGAAGAAGTTTGATAAGCTCATAGCTATTTCAGGAACAGTCTCTCCCATCAAATCTGTGTGATCAAGTCTTGCGTTAGTTAAAACTCCGACTGTTGCTTTGATTAATCTTCTTTCTGCCACCCATTGATAAATAGGATTAACAGCCATACACTCTATTACAATTGCTTCAGCCTTCATAGCCACAGCATTTCTAAAGATGTATTTCTGTTCAATAATATTGGCACCCATTAATCTGACAATTGCGCTTTCAGTGCCGTCAGTATGAATAAACCGCGGTAAAGTACCTGTAGTCTTGGCAACAGCTCTTATCCCTCCGGCTCTCAATCCGGCAGCAATTAATCTAGTTACGCTTGATTTCCCACGCGTTCCATTAACATGAATTCTAATAGGTACCTTTTTCACATTGCGCAAATGTTTAGTGTACTCTACTATCCAATAAACTATTAATAGTATAGTTGCTAATATCAAAAATGACATTTTTATCCCTTAATTATAGTATTTTGTATTTATATCAATGCAAGTTACATTCCCTAAACGCAGAATAGAGCTTATTTCTTATAGAATCTTCTTGGGTAATATTTATATTATTTTTCTAATTCACTTCTAAGTTGCCTTGTTTTATCCTTTAAAGTCTTCGTGGATGGATAGTTATAATCGCTCTTAAAGATTTATCCTGAATTTCGGGAAATCTTCTGCTAAACTTAATTTGCTCTGTGAATAAATTTCTCCCACTTTGAAACTTCAGATTTCTAATTGTTGATGTGATTAAATAATTATCTTGGTCAACTATCTCAATCTTAACTTTTTCAGATTTCTCCATACTGGTAATATTGGTTATTGCGAAATTAACAACAACCGATTGAGTATTTATCTCTTGAAATAGAATAGTTTGTTCATCAACAAGCAGAGAATCGATTCTTTTCTTATTCCAAAAAGAGTGGATAAGTATCCCTATTATACAAAAAAGGATAAGAAGAGTCTTGTATTTAGTAGGAATTGCTCTGCGTCTTTGGAAATCCGGTGCTTCTATTTTAGCCATCATTTTCTCCTTAATTATAGTCCCTAAATTTCTTTTATGCATCGCTAGCGGAGTAGGAAGCGTCGCCTTCACAAGAAAGAGGACTGTTATGAGTTCGGGACATGAGTTCCTGCAGTCCCGGTGAAAGGTTACGAAATTATTCACTCATTACATGATATTGGGTTAGGGGATATTTAGTCAATTGAAATAATTGGAAAAAGATAATTACTAGTGATATTGTGGGTGCAAATCATTATTCGCCTTCTTCGAATTATAGATTTTGGGCAGTTCAGTGGTTTTTATTAGGTCTTTAGGGCGACCTCCTTTAGTATATCGTTTAAGCAACGAAAATGGAACGAGATAGCCTCTGGGGTTTCAAGGAGAAGTTAATAAAGTGAGCTTCCTCCCTAGAGGGGAATTGAAGCAATGACGCACTCAGGGATACATCGTACGAAGTTTTTAGCGAAGTAGGATGAGTGCGTTCTCAGTAAAGAGGGCGGAAAATGTTCCGCCCTTACAAATGTCATCATGTCCAGTCTTAAATAATTTGACCGTATTTGTTGATTGATCAATTTCAATCATTTAAGACCACACCCCGTCAGTTTCACTGCCACCCCTCTCCGGAGATTTGCAATGCAAATGAAGAGGGGAATTAAGAGGTCGCGTATTCATCTTAATCCGTGTTTATCCGTGGCTAAAAAGAGGGTACCCACAAGGGTCACTTCGTGTGAATTGCTAATTGCTCATTGCTAATTACTAATTGATGAAGTTTACTTCATCAAAATCATTTTATTAATCTGGGTTTGCTTACCACTGGTTATCTTATAGAGATAAATACCTGAAGCAAGGCTATTACCATCGCTGTTTTTACCATTCCAGACAACATTATGGTTGCCGGAAGAGCGATAATCGTTAACCAGGGTAGTAACTTTCTGTCCAATAATATTATAAATAGCTAATTCAACATTACCTGATTTAGCTAAATTGAAGCTGATAGTAGTTTCCGGGTTAAAAGGATTAGGGTAGTTAGAAAGAAGCATGTCAGCCGGAGCTTCTACACTGTTATCATTAGAGACATAGTTGGCAGTTCTGAATGTAAAAGGTAATACGATAGGAGTTTCAAGATCACCACCGGTGATAATATATTCAAAAGTAATCATCCCTTCATCTCCAACCATACCATTCACCTTGAAGTCAACAGCCAGCACTGTATTTGCCGGAAATGTAATATTCCAAGGTTGGGTATAGTGATGACATCCCTCACTTAATCCGGAGTCGCTGAGGTCTTCATGACACCAAGTCATAACCCAATCAAAGTCATTTTGTATTACATTCATTTCAAAAGTGAATTCAGCTGCATCACCTTCATTGGTAATATTAAAGAATGGAGAAACAAATGTTTCTAATCCACTTCCACCCACAACATCTGTATCAAAGTCTATTTCAATATTTAAAGTAGCAAATAGGGACATTGAAATCATTAAGAGCATTATAATAAGAACTTTTTTCATCATTTTCTCCTTAGAATTTAGTTGTTACTTCAAGTTTCAAACCTTCAAAAGGTCGAACCATTTTACAGGTACCATTTTGACAGACCTTACCGCCTTTCTGCTTACCCACAAACAAGTTAATATCAGTATTATCCATAACAGCAGCTTTAAGAGAGGCACCGAACCATAAATCAGCATCGGAAATGGAAGAGATATCATCCATTTGGGCTTCTGTTATGAAGGAAATTGCATAATCTTTATACATAAAATCAGTTTGTAAGAGGGGTTCAACATATTCAGTTAAATCACCAAAATGTTCTTTCTCCACTATGGTATAGTGTCCTTTAAGGTAGATACTGAAGTTATTTTGTAAGGGAATATCAATTGAAACAGTAGGGGTTAGCTCTTTAGACCAAGCTTCACCTGCTTTATTATTTCTTTCAAAATGCTCGTAACTTAGGGTTAAAAGATTATTGCCAAGTAGTTTTGAAGTTTCAATATAGCCATTGGAAAGTCTGTAGTTATAGTCACTTGACCACGCTTCAGCATAACTGGTAAACACTTTAGCAAAAGAGTTGTCCCAAGTAAGTTCTCCCATTGCTCCCTCTTCATCAAGACCGATTCTGACATCTTCATCTAATGGTTCGTCAGCATGGTTGAGAGTAGGCAAATCGTTTAGGTCATAATCAAAGTTTTTAAACTTCTTATAGTTTCCGGAAAGGGTGAAATCACCTAAATAGAAGTTAGTATTAGCATAGATTCCGTGTCCATAAAACATATTAATATTTTCTAATTCAGAATAAGCGTATTCACCATAAATATCCATGAAATCAAAGAAAAGATTCAGATTAGTGCCATACACTTTTCTATTGCTATACATAGTGTTAGTGATTCTTTCTCTAACTTGCAGAGCTGTCCCACCAAGAACATAATAGTCTGAAGCATAGCTTAATTCAGCACCACCAAAAGAGTCATATTTCTCTTCATCATTGCTATTAGGAGTAACACCATAAATAGCTTTGGTTTTGAATCTATCATAATGGAAGGCAGTCATTGCTCCTTCTAGGCGTGTATCGTGGTCAATGTCTGAATCTTCGTAAGCCCGGAAGGTCATTCCTGTACCAAAAGATTCGGAGAGAGTACCAACTTTAAAGCCGATATTATCGCCGGTATAGCTCAAATATCTTTCACTCCATTCATATTCAAGATCTCTTGATCTAAGTTCAGCCAGAGGTTGATTATCATCATACTTGGGTAAATAAGCGTTGAAGGTAATCCCAAAAGAGAGTTTGTTATAATCTACTGTTACGCCAAGTTCATCTTCAAAGTAGTTTTTAAGAGAATCTTCGGCTGTTCTGTGAATGAATTCAGCAGTATTAAAACCTGAAATATAGAGGTCTGCACTCACTATTCCGCAAGTTAAAACCATGATTAAGATTAATGTTATTCTTGTTGACATATTACTTATCACCCTCTTTCCTTAAGATAGGCTTGGTTGCCTCTTCTTTAGAGATACTCTTTGTGGCTTTAGCAATTTCAGCTTTAAGCACTTCATAAGCATCAGCTTTACCGGAACTGAATTCAAACAAGATATTTCCTGCACGGTCTAATAAGAATGTATAAGGAATCTCGGTAACTCTCATCTTATCGGCTACTTTGTTGTCAGAATCGTAAAGGGTGTGAAAAGTAAACTTGTTAGATTTAATATAAGCCATAGCTTTTCTTTTCAAGCGTGGATTATCAATATTAACAGCTAAGACTTCAACATTTGCAAACTCTGTATGAAGCTCTTCCATGTGAGGCAGTGCTTTTTTACAAGGGTCGCAGTAGCTAGCCCAAAAGTCAACGACTATCAAGCCCTTGCCTGTGAAATCACTAAGCTGTAGTGTGCTTCCTTTTTCATCTTCTAAGCGAAAATCAGTAAACTTCTTCTCTGCCATAAGCGAGAAAGCTAACAACAAGATAACACTTATTATAATTATTCTATTCATTTTCATTATCTACTCCTTACTTCTTGTTTTATCCAGGCATGAACAAATGAATCGTCTCCATGAGCCTCACCGGCAGTCTGTAACCAGAAAACTATTCCCATATCTTCAGGAATATTTCTGGGTAAAGCATGATTAATAGAGAAAGTACTATTCAAATCAGCTTCTGAAATATCGTAATAACCTTCAGTAATCACCACATTAAGACAAGGTAACCCTGCGTTATTAGGGACAGAACTCTCTTCTTCATAAAAAGCCCATCTAAGCTTGAGATTAGTTGTATCAAACTCACCGGAGATTAGTTTTTGAATATCAAGTTGAGCTACAAAATCAGTCTCACTGGGGGTAGGTACAAGGTTAGTCAACTTAAGTTCGGCATCAATGTTTTTATAACTGTCTAAGATACCTTTATAAACACCACTATATGCTCCCACAAATATATCCTTTCCTTGCAAAATAGCAACCGGAGGACTTGTTTGAGCATAGAAGTTATCAAAGAATGGATGTTCACCGGCAATGGAATCTAAAGTGTGATATTCTAGATAGAAGAAGTTATTGGGATTATTAAGTTGATAAGTGTGCATGGCTGCTTCCACATCAGGGCAGGTTCCGCACCAGGTGGCAGTCATGATTTCAGCAAAAGGCATCATTTTATCTTCGTTAATTTCTCCGGTTTCTTGATCACCATAAAGGTAATACTTCTCACCTACTTTAGACATTTTATCAGTTATAGTTTCTGTAGAAATTACTTCGCGTAATTCATTGGTTACTATTAATTTCCAGGTAACATTTAGATTATTGTTGCTGACCAGTTCAACATTAATGAAGCGTTGAGCATTCACTAAAAAGATTGCAGCTATCTTATCTTCAACATCTTGCTTTGTTTCGCCATTATTAAGATAATCAGCATGGAAGAATGCCATAAATTCGTCATAATCACCATTAGCTACCGTCTTGGCGACAGTGGAAAATTCAGTAAAGAATTCAGCTACTGCTTGCTCAATTGGGTTAGTGTTATCGGATTTAGTTGGTCTTTCGAACCTATCGCAACTTACTACAAATAGGGAAGCTAGCAGTAGGGCGAATATTATTATTTTTCCTTTCATAAGTACCTATTCCTTTTCAAATAAATCTGTAACATGACTGTTGGTGATTAATTCCGGCAAAACAACTGCTTCTGTAGCACCCGGTGCAAAGTATAAGTAGAGAGGAACGCCTGCTCTTTTGTATTCTGCTAACCACTTTTCCACAACTTCATTCTTTCTGGTATTATCACCATAAAGAAGTTCAACATTATTGTCTTTAAAGACTTGCATTATCTTCTCATTATGTAGAACATTGGCTTCATTAGTCTTACAAGTTAAGCACCATTCAGCCCCAAAATCTACAAATACCGGCCTCTGTTCAGCTCGATATTGGTCAAAAGTGTCTTCTGTGAAGACTTGCCAGCCCGGCTTTAAACCTTTCACTGAGATTTGTCCTTCAAGTGCAGGATCAGTTTTGAAATCAACCAAGTAATGAGCTGAACCGAAGATCAAGAGCAAGGCAATAATTGTCCATGTCCACTGTTTACCAGTTGAAGAGGAAGGACCGGCAAAACGACCATAAATCCAACAACCGAAGCTAAGAGCGAGTAAGAACCAAATAATGTTAATAAAGGCACTGCCATCTAATAAGAAGTAGAGTGTTCTTAGAAGATAAATTGAGGTGGCAAAGAGTAAGAATCCCATTATTTCCTTGAAGGTAATCATCCAATCACCCGGTTTAGGGATTATTTTGATAGCTGCAGGAATGAATCCAAGAAGTAAGAATGGGAAGGCTAAACCTAAGCCAATTAAGATAAAGGCTGCGAAGATTACAGGAGCGGATTGTTGGAAAGCAAATCCAATAGCCGGAGCTAAAAGAGGAGCAGTACATGGAGTAGCTAAAAGAACTGCAAAGATACCACTAAAGAAAGAGCCTGAATGCCCACCTTTAGAAGATGCTTGAGTTGCTACATTCATGCCGGGAACTCTTATTTGGAAAACTTCATATAAAGAGAGAGTAAAGACCCAAATTAAGACTAAGAGGGAGAAGACAAACCAAGGGTTTTGGAATTGAAATCCCCAACTTAAGCTTTCACCGGTTGATTTTATTCCGACAACCACTGCTGCCAAAACTACAAATGAGATAAGAATCCCTAGGGTATAGGCTAAAGAGCCGATTAAAATACTGCTTTTGTTGTGCTGACTTTGCTTAACTAAGCTCATTGCTTTGATAGAAAGAACCGGCAAAACACATGGCATAATATTTAAGATTAAACCACCTAAGAAGGCTAAAAGAAGGAAATATAAAACACTTGTTTTACCTTCTTTCTCTGGCATTGGAGCTGCTTCTTGGGTAAGTACTTTATTGCCAACTACTGTTTGGAGAGCTAAAACCTTGGTTTCATAAACAGGTCTTAAGCAAGAACCTGAATCTAAACAGATTTGATATGAATAATCAACACTCAGCTCGGTTACTTCTGAATCGGTAACTTCAAAGGATTTTGTGAGAACTAAAGAGCCTTGGTATTCAACCAAATCTCCGACACTCTTGCCTTCTGTTTGTGGATAGATTGTTTCATTAAATTTTATTCCGGGTGTCTCAGATTCAATAAAGAATTGAGAGTATTCATCACCTATTTCATAGCTTTGGTGATATCCGTCAGGTATTGTAAAAGTAGCTTTGATTAAGCCTGTATCTCCGGTTTGTTCTACTTCAATCAGTACATCAACTTCCTGAGCATTGAGAAAACAACTCAGGGAGAGTAGAATAACCAACAGGAACAGCGTTTTCTTCATCATATCCATAAAAACTCCTGATTCTAAGTATTTAATTTTTATCATTAATCATTATTACATCTATATATAATGCACAAATTAATCCATAATATTCACAAACAAGGTAAATTGCGATTAAATGCACTGGCATGACGGTTTGGCATACCTGCCTTGTTATGTTCGGTTCTTTTTTGTTTATCCCACCTGGGATAAACAGGCTAGGCGGGTAACCTTACCCGGGGTCAATTCTGCAAGCAGAATGAGCCCCCGGGCTAAACTATGTAATCCCTTTGGGATTTAAAATCAAGCACATTCCCCTCCGGGAATATGTAGAGACGCAACATTTTGCGTCTTCTTAATTTAAGACCACACCCCGTCAGCAAGCTGCCACCCCTTTCCAGAAACTTTCTTCGAAAGTGAAGAGGGGAATTAAGAGGTTGCGTATCAATCTTAACTCTGTGTTAGGATCTTTCTGTCCAGTCCTAAATAACTTGACTGTTTTATTATTATTCCAATCTATGCCGCCCTTGCAGGGCTATTTTCTATCTCTACAATTCTACAAGGGGCTTGCACCCCTTGCTGACAAATATCACCCTTTCAGGGCTTTAGGAGGCTCCGAATAAACTATAATTTCCCTTTGGGATTTAAAATCAAGCACATTCCCCTCCGGGAATATGTAGAGACGCAACATTTTGCGTCTTCTTAATTTAAGACCACACCCCGCCGAAATTCGGCACCCCTCTCCAGAAACTTTCTTCGAAAGTGAAGAGGGGAATTAAGAGGTTGCGTATCAATCTTAACTCTGTGTTAGGATCTTTTTTCTTCAATTATTAATTATATCCGACGTACTGTGCATATCGCTCTTCCACAACCTTAATATAGTTCCTGGTCTCTTCCCACGATTTAGTATGCAGCAAATTATAAACCTGCTGATTATTATCAGAGTTAAGCAAAGCCATCATATCATCCCACTTCTTTTGAGGTATTTTACTCGTTTTCCCGGCTAAAGCAATATAAATCGCACCACTTCCACCATTATAGCTACAGATTACACAATATCGTTGGTTAATTTCATTTTGGACTTTCTTCCAGCTGGTCTTTTCAAGATGACCAAGGAAGTTTATTCCCATTCTGAGATTCTGAGCAGGATCAAACAGAATGCTACTATCCGGTTCTTTATCTTTCTTATAGAGAATCTTATTCATGGTTCTGCCTGCATATTTAGGAACAATTTGCATCATCCCATAGGCGTTTCCGGTTCTATTATAAGCTCGCGGATTGAAGCAAGATTCTGTCTTGATAATAGCTAAAGCTAACGCAGGTTCAACCCCGGCTTCTTGGCAATATTTGGTTATTAAATCTTGATATTTGGCTATTCTTTTCTTATCACTGTCAGAGACTAAATCAAGATTAAGCGAGTAGATTTTCTTACCCTTAACAATCTTTTCATGGATTTTAGCTCTTTCCACAATATTCTTGGCATCAGAAGGTGTTACGGTAGCATTAGGGTTGTCCGGAGAAGCTACTTGTCCTTCCAGAATAGTCGCACCTGTTTCATCTTTCTCTTCTAAAACTCTCTTAGTCAGAGCTTCCAGCTTTTGCTTAACTTCATCATCTGTGCTGTTTTCATCAACCACAACCTCGACAACTACTTTAGAGGCATCAAAATCTACAGAAGTTCTGCCGGAAAAATCTTCAGAATAGCCTACCCAAGTCTTAGGAGTAGATTCCTGGAAACTTCCCCACATCTCTTCAATGCTTTTCTCATACTTAATGAAGTTTTCGTCTTGATAAGCTTGGAAATTATTAGCAAATTCATGATAATCTGTTTCCTTCTTTTGCTGTTCTTGTTTATATTTGGCAAAACCATCTAAATTAGAATCAAAGCCTTGAGTGAAAGCAATATTAGTCATGAATAAAAGAATTACAATTAATATATTTCTCATCTTTCCTCCACACTGTATATTTTAGTAAGTTAGTTATTTAGATTCAGCCGGCACTAGCTCCACCACCTCCACCTCCGCCAACTCCACCACTAAGTCTGCTGGTATTTGCCGAGGTTACAGCCACCACCGTAATGAGTGTATTGAGAGAATCAATAACATCAGCAACTTCGCCTAAATTAGGGAAATCAAGGACTATATTTCTTCTTTGAAAATGTCGTAAATACTGTTGACCATACCCCATAATAAGGATATAAGGGAATTGCCCTTCTGCATGAATCGGATCTAAGTTTCCTCTTCTGCTAAATAGTTCTTTAGAGATATGACTTTTAAAGGCTTTCCATTCGCGCCATCTAATGAAGCCTTTTTCGCTAAGAACAGCTTTATCATCTAAATGAAGCATTAAATGAATCCAATAAGTAACAACCAAGAAGGCAGGAATTGGAGCCCAGGCAATACCTTTAGTGAATAAAATACTTCCCAGAATACCCAAAGCTGCCCACACGATAAGACTTACAAAAAATAGGGTAAGCTTAACAAAATAGATTTTCTTTTGTTTGACATCTACAAATCCGGTTTCGATAAACTTCTCATTTAAAAGTTTGAGCAGATCTTTCTTATGTCTGTAAGCGTTGGTAACTAGGGATTTTAATTCTATTCTACCCTTTGTTCTTTCACTCTCTTTTCTCAACAGTTCAAGGTAGCCATGATCAAAATCATCAGCCAGGTCTAAGTTTTGTGAAATATCCACATAGAAATCTCTGATTGTCTTTCCTTTCTTATTGGTCATTTGAGTAAAGAAAATCAGCTTTTTAAATGCCATGTGCATCAAGACAGGAATTAAATTAATATCATCAGAACCTACATGAATAAGCCGGGCTACTAAAGCAGGATGCTTTTTAGAAGGAATTCGTTTAACTTCCGGAAGTTCCTTAATTGCTTTAGTATTTCGAATAATTAAGATAATTATCACAGTTATCAAAAAGGCTAATACTAAAAACAGCATGATTTTATAGGCAACTGCCCAACTTTTTAGCTCCGGATATTTCTCATAGAGTTCCGGTTCTAATTTAGGCAAAGGAAAGGTTTCCAAACTCATGGCAGCTAAAGGTAAATTACTCTTAATTTTGAATGTTTTCCCTTTCAAATTATTAAAAGAACAGATTAAACTATTGCCTGATTCCTCGTAAATTATAGCTTTAGATTCTTCTAAAAAAGAGACTATCTCATACAGAGGAATATTGGTTGGATAATTAACAACTACCTTGCCTGTTCTGATGATAAATTCATATTCATCAGGAAGTGGACTCCACTTAAAAACAGCTTTTGTGTTGTTTGGTTTGACTGCATTAAAAACTTTATATTTTAAGGTAAATTTAGTTTCTTGATTATGGATCCCATTAAAATTAAACTTCACATCTAGGTTCGGTGCATGCTTCACACTTATCATTCCGGCACCGTGTCCCTTCGGAATAGGTTCTCCATCAATTAGAGCTTCCTGTAAGACAATAAATCCGTTGTTAGGTGCTCGCACATCACGACTTACCCATCTAAAAGGGCCACCCTTAAAGTTGTACAGAAAATTCTCTTCAACCTCCAAAGTACCATCATGGTTAATGTCTATAATACTACTGAATTCAGTAACATCAAACGTCTTAGCAGTAACAGACCCAAAAGTAATAATAAATAAAAGAATTAGATAATATTTCCGCATTCTATCTCCCTTAATTCCATTTGACCAAATTTATATTAAACGCCTAC
>JBAYZI010000067.1:0-14517 GCA_041672585.1 Cloacimonadales bacterium (SeqCode)
TTAAACTTTGATATCTTTGGGAATCTTTATTATCATATTACAGATTGTGAATTGCGGGCTAAGAAAGCTGAAGATGGCGTTATTGAACAGAAGAGTATTTTTGATGAGTTTTATCAAGAACCGATTATAAATACGCTGCTGGCTTTTACTGAAAAGATCATTCTTAGTTGTTGTGAAAAGTTAGATTTTCCTCTTATTAAGAAAGAGCTATGGCCTAACGGAGAAGATTATGCAGTTATTCTTACTCACTCTATTGATAAACTGGAAAAATGGGGAAAAGGTGTCTTTGGAGAATTCTTATTAGATCTTTTACCTCTGCTCTTAAAAGGTAAATTCGCTGAAGTTGCAAGAAACTTATCCAGTGGTGCTAAGTATCTGTTTAACGATGAAGAGCAGTATTGGAACTTCAGTAATTACTTGGAGTTAGATGAGAGATATGGGATTACTTCCACTTGGTTTGTCTCTCTTTTAGAAGAAAATGGCTTTGATTATGCTCTTAATGAAGAGAACCAAATAACCAATGAACTCTTGCAGATTCTGGAGAAAGGTCATGAACTGGGCATCTTAGTTTCGCCCTATGAGATGGACCAAGCAAAAATCAAAATAGCCAAGAACAAGCTGATTAAGCTCACGAAGGAAGAGTTCTCCGGGATTCGCGTTACCGGAAGAGCATTAAGTGATAAACTGGCGTTGGGAATGCACCGCAATAATCTTCTTTATGATTGTTCTATAGCCTCCAACGACCCCAATACCTTCAAGAATGGCAATATCTTACCTCATCACAGATTAGTTGACGGAATTAGAACTTTCCCTTTAGAAATACCCATTACCTTTAGTGATGAAATACTAAAATCATCAAAATATCTCTATATCTCTTCTGAACAAGCTAAGATCAGGATGACTAATTTACTTGCCAAAATAAGTGCAAGTGGCGGATTGCTCTGTTTAGACTTCTCAATTTCTAACTTTAAAGATATTAATTACTTAGAAAAACTATACACTTTCACTTTGGATACAATTAAAGATACTAATTGTTACACTAACTCCTGCAAGAACATAGCCTTTTGGTGGAAAGCCAGAAGGAATGTGCTAATCACTAATGTAGAATGGGGTGCTAATATCCTGTTTCTTGATGATTTTCCCTTCTTCACAATCAAGGTTCACAGCAAGAGAAAGATAAAAGAAGTTACTTTAGTTGATCACCAAATAAATGATAATGTCATTACTTTATCCAATATCAAGACCAATAATGTTGTAAATATAGTACTGGAATAAGATGAAAAATATATTAATTGTTACTATTAGCCATAAAGCCCGCGATGTTAGATTATACTATAAGTTAAGTAAAACTCTAACAAAGAGATATGCTGTTACTATTCTTCACAATAATGCCGATATGAGTGATTATGATGAAGATATAAAATTGATAGGATTGAATAAGCTAAGTAGAGTGAGGTTTCTACTACAAGCTGCTATTCAAATTAAGTTTTTAGCCCCGGCAGTTGTCATAGTGGTAGAACCGATTTTGCTCTCACTTGTAAACTCTCTTACTCACACTAAATATGTTTATGATTGTCATGAATTCTTTAATTTAGCCCAAAGAGAGAAGTCTTTAAACAAAAGAAAGCAATATTTGGATACACTTCTGCATGACCGCTTAGAAAAGTTCTTTGTTCCACAACTTACTGCCTGCATAACCGTTAACGATATTCTTAGCAACCATTATGAACAGCTGGGAACACGAAGCCTTACAATTCCTAATTACCCTGTAAGTAATAGACTTGAAATAGATTCTGAAGAGAAGATTTACGATTTCATTTATGCCGGTGGTTTATCACCTACCAGGGGCATTAGAGAGATAATTCAGGCTACTTTCATGGTGAGCAAGGTTTATCCGCAAGTTAAAGTACTGCTCGTGGGAAAGGAACAAATCACGCATTTTAGAGCAGAGTGTGCCGAACTGATAGCTACTTTGTGCTTGGAAAAGAACGTTGAGTTAATTGATGCTATTCCTTATGACCAAGTGTATCAAAGATATGCCCAAGCTCGTTGCGGTATTTGTATCTTATCACCGGAAGCCCCGCGTCATAAATATGCACTTCCCATTAAGCTGCTTGAGTATTTAGATGCCGGATTATTAGTAATAACCAATGATTTCCCTATTAATAAACAGATTTATAATAAGTCGGATGGTATTTTCACAACTGTCTTTGCTCCCGAAGCAATTGCTAATCAGATGCTTAAAGTGATAACCATGAAAGATGAAGCTGTAGCTAAACATCAACAAGTTGCCTATGATCTGATTAATGATAAATATAATTGGAGTTTATTAGAAAATAAGCTGTTAGACCTTTTTGCCGATATCACCTCTTCTAATAAAAGAGCACTGCTAATCTCTTATTTCTTCCCTCCTCTGGGCGGAGCCGGTGTGCAGAGACCTCTCAAAATAGCTAAATACGCTAATGAATCAAACTGGGAAGTTGATGTTTTAACTATCGATGATATTGTGTTTCACTCTTACGATCCTTCGTTATTAGCCGAAATCGACAATGAAGTAATTAGGGCAGATTCCTGGGATGTGATGAGTTTGCTTAATAAAATAAAGCAAATTACCCTTCCGAGTATGGGTGAAAAAGTCGATAAAGCCTATTTTGAAACTAATGATTTTAAGAAGAAGTTAGTCAAATCTCTCTTCTTTATGGATGAGAAGATAGGCTGGTTTATCCCGGCAATTCTCAAAGGCATACGCCAAATCTTGAAGAAAGAGTATTCTGCCATTATCGTTACTATTTACCCTCCTTCTTCCCTGCTAATCGCCTATGTTCTAGCGAAAATCACAAATTTACCCTTCTTTATAGATTATCGCGATCACTGGACACTAAGTACTTATTTTGATTTTAGTTGTGATAAATCGCGCCAAGCCTATCATCATTTAGAGAATTTCTTCCTGACAAATAGTCGTGGAGTTATCACAATTGGTGAAGTGATGAAACAAGAGCTGCAGGAGAGCTTTGAACTGGCTGCAGAGAAAGTTACCGTTGCTTATAATGGGTTTGATGAAAGTGATTTCACCACCCCTTCGGCAATCCCGGAAAAAAGTTCTGCTTCCCAATATCCTGAAGCTGAGATTATCAATATTGGCTATATTGGCAATATGTATAAACACAGAACTTCCAAATATTTTTTAACTGCTTTACAAGAATTAATTGCTGAACAAGAGATAGATAGAACTAAAATAAGGGTTAATTTTATGGGTAATTATTACCTGGAAGAGTTGAATGTTATCCACAATTCAAGCTTGCAAGACCTGATTACGATTACTCCTCAGCAAGAGCATAAAATAGCAATAGAAGCTATGCAGAACTCTGATATTCTCCTATTATTAATCGACACAGAGAGTGGTAAGAATGTTCTCACCGGCAAAATCTTTGAATATTTACGCTGTAATCGCCCGATCTTAGGGCTAGTTCCTGAGGGTGGTGAGGCAGAGCTCCTCTTGACCAACTTAGGTAACCCGTGGAGTTCCCAATTAGAGAACGTGCAAGCCGTGAAGGTGCAATTAAAGTCCATCTATGACTTCGTAAGAAAAGGTGGAAAAGTGGAGTTTGACATCGCAGAATATAGTCGCTCTCAGCAAGTTAAGAAGCTCTTTTCCTTTATTGAAGGCAAGGTCTAAACATGGCTGTAGTGCTTCATCTTGGACTTTTGCCGATTCTTTCCGGGGTGCAGAATGTGATGATTCAAATCTTGGAAGCAATCGAAGCTGACGGGTATGAAATAAAGGTGGCTACTGCTCCTGATGGACCCCTCATTGCCGAGATTGAGAAGCGTGGATGGAAACATATCCCCATTCCTTCTTTAGTAAGAGAGATTAATCCGCTGAAAGATTGGCAGGCTGCACGTGAATTAGCTAAAATTTTGAAAGAAGAGAAAGTTGACATCCTGCATACTCATTCATCAAAAACAGGGTTGTTGGGGCGGATGGTTGGCAGAAGTGTAAAAGTTCCGACGATTATTCACACAGTTCACGGCTATCCTTTTCATAAATATCAGAATAAAATCCTCTATGCTTTCTATGTTTTAGCTGAGATGTGGGCAGGTAAATTCTGTGATTATCTTGTTTCTGTAAATGCTGAAGATGCAGAGCTGGCTCATTCCTTGCTAAAAATTCCCCAGCATAAAATCAAGTTTATTCCCAATGGAGCAGTTGCTTTAGAGAGAAGAGAGATTCTCCAAAAGGAAGAGATAATAATTGGCACAATGTCGCGTTTCTGGAAACAGAAGAACATGCTTAAGACTATTCAAATAGCAATAAAGAGCTGCGAATTAACAAATAATCTTAAATTCATCTTTGTGGGTGATGGAGAAGATCTCGCCAAATGTCAGGAGTTAGTTGCCGAAGCTAAGTTAGAAAAGAGAATTATTTTACCCGGTTGGTCCAGTGAAAAAGAGAAGTGGCTCAACATGTTTGATATCTTTATTCTTTACTCTTTATGGGAAGGTTTACCCCTTTCTATCCTGGAAGCTATGTCTTATGGCTTGCCAATAATCGCTTCTGATATAAAAGGGAATCGCGAGTTAGTGGACTCCACAAATGGTTTCTTAATCAAGGTAGAAGCAGAGCAAAAGTTGCTGGATTTGTTGGTTAATCTTGATGAACAAAGAGACAAGCTGATTGAGATGGGGATTGGTAGCTTTAATAAAGTTGCACATACCTACTCAATGGATTATTTTAATAAAAACTATAGAAAATTATACAAAGAAATAGGGAAATAGAGAAGTAAAGCAATGATAATAAGTTACTGGAAATATCTTTTAGCAGGCGGAGTTGTCTTCTTGCTGACCTTTTTGTTGATACCTGTGAATATCAGGTTTGCTAATAAAAAAGGTTGGTTAGACTACCCTAATGAGCGGAGTTCTCATAAAACTCCTATTCCTATAAGTGGTGGTTTAGCGTTTGGACTTATAATTATTTTAGCCCAAATAGCTTTTGCTTTCTTCTTCTGGGATAAAAGAAGCTCGATTATGGTGTTAGGATTAAGCGTGATTAATGTTCTAATCCTAACAGTCGGCTTGGTTGACGATTTGCTCAATCTAAAAGCAAGAGAAAAGCTATTACTCCAGTTGCTCATTTCCATTCTACTCTATGTTGTAGGTTTCAGAATAGATATCTTAACAAATCCCTTTGGTTCCGACTTAAATCTTAGCTATTTAAGTTTCCCCTTTACTGTTTTTTGGTTCCTGGCAATTAGTAATGCAATCAATCTTATAGACGGTTTAGACGGATTAGCAGCCGGGATTACTTTAATCAGTAGTGTAATCCTATGTTTAGTTGGACTATTAGCTCAAAACCCTTTAGTCTTCTATCTTTCCATAATTTTAGTAGGGGGAAATCTCGCCTTCTTGAAGTATAATTTCTATCCGGCAAAGATATTTATGGGAGACTCCGGAAGCTTGTTTAATGGGTTTAATTTAGCTGTGTTATCAGTAACCGGAGTATCGCAATTCAAAGGTGTAACAGCTATGACAATCGCCTTGCCGGTGGTGGTTATGTTGTTTCCTATTATGGACACAATTATGGCAATGGTAAGAAGAATTAGAAAAAAGAAAAGCATCTTTGTGGCAGACAAAGATCACATCCATCATAAACTGCTGAAGCTGGGTATCTCGCAAAAAGGTATTTGCTATATTGCCTATTTTCTAACTTCCCTGTTCG
The DNA here is from genome assembly GCA_041672585.1 of Cloacimonadales bacterium (SeqCode). GTDB lineage: Bacteria > Cloacimonadota > Cloacimonadia > Cloacimonadales > JAFGVF01 > JAEKNW01. The sequence continues at coordinate 5,717 of JBAYZI010000067.1, forward strand.
GCTTATTGGCAATAGGTTTCTATTTCTCAACAAAACAGATTTTCCTAGTTGCTTTAATAATTATTATTTCCTTATGTTTTGTTTTCGGGTGGCTGTTATTGCAGTCTATATTTAAAGATTCTAAGTAGAGGAGCGAAAGTGAAAAAGATTATTTTATTCCTGGTAATTTCCTGTGTAGCAATCAATTTACTCTCTTTTGAAAAGTGGGAGTTATATACAAATAATAGTCATATCTATCAAACTATAATGACTGATAATAGACTGATTTCTGCTTCCTGGGGTGGCATAGAAGAGTATGAGGTTAATCGCTCTAACGATAAGATATCCTTAGAGTTACGAGAGAAATATTCAACCATCACAGGCTTGCCTAGCAATGAAGTTCGGGAAATTTACTTAAGAGGGGATAAGCTTTGGGCAGGCACCTACAACGACGGTGTAACTATTTTAGGTGGCAGTGGAACCTATGTTTTGAATTCTGCTAACGGACTCAATTCTAATAAAGTTAAAGCAATCAAAAGCGGTAGTGAATTAGTTTTTGTCGCTACAGAAGGCGGGTTTTCTACTTTTTATGATCTTGAAGATATCTCTTTCCCTATTCTCTCCAGAAAATACTCAAGTGCCTTAACTTTGGGAGCCTTGCTATCTGATGATATTAACGATTTACTTATTCATAACGGCTATGTATTTATAGCAACGAAGAATGGTGTTAATTACTTCCCGGAAAGCTCTTTAGATGATTTTGATACTTGGCAGAATTTCACTATGTTTAATTCAGAATTAGCTAATAATCATGCTACAAAGTTGGCTGTAATTCAAGATAAGTTGGTTATTGCCGGACTTAATAAAATACAAGTAGTTTCTGATATCTTTAATAGCCCAACTTGGGAAACTTATACTATTGCAGATACAACAGTTACCTATCCTTTTGTTACTGCCTTGAGTACTATTCCCAATGGCGAGATTCTCTACTCTACAGGCAAATGGGATGAGAGCGTTACGACAATGTCAGAACTCTCTTCCACGATTCTTAATAAGCTTACTTCACAAGGTGTTATAGAGCCTGTGCTGACAACACAAACCCCGGTTTATAAACTTAATTCCAATGACAACAGTCCTTTTTATTTAGATAAAATAGCAATCAAAAATATCGAACAAACTGATGAACAGATTATTCTTTCAACCTGGGGCTTAGGAATTCTAATCTTTAGAAACAATACTTGGTATCAATATGAGCCTAACGGAATTGGCTTCAATGCAATAAACTACCTAAAAGTAGATAATAATAATAAACTTTGGGCTTCGTGTGGTTATTACGGTACAGGAGCTTTAAGAAAAGGAGCAAGGGGTGTCAGCTCTTTCGATGGTGAAAATTGGCAGACTTTTAATATGGCTAATTCACCTATCCAAAGTGATAATATCAGCTCTATTACTGTAGGAAGTGATAATAAAAAATGGTTCGGGTCGTGGTATGCTTCTGCTAATCATCCTCAAGGTTGGAGTGGTGGCATGACAGCTTATGACGAAAGCTTAAACACTTGGCGACTATATCACTCGCGCGGGGTGTTTGATTATGACCCTATTACAGATGATTACACCGATAGAATACCCGGTATTGATAGACTTCCCTCTGAAACAATCTCCTATTTAAACACTGATATGCAGGGAAATATTATTGCTTCCCTCCAAGCGTATGGGGTAGCTTTCTACTCACCAACCGGAGATAAAAGATTAGCCATATCACCTCTTTATGGCTCTGTAAGTCAATTTACCAGATTATCCTTTCATAATGAATACGGCTACTTCTTTGGCAAAGCTCCGGCAGCCCAATTAGGAGAATCAGCCGGATTACTCCACTGGAATTCGCAATCTTTACCACAAGAAGGGAATATTGCAGACTGGGAGAATATCCCGGTTCCGGAAATAAGAAACGGCTATATCAATGCTATTGTAAACGTTCCTACTGCTTATGGCACACAAATGTGGGTTGCAAGTAATAATGGACTCTACATGTATGATGGCACTAATTGGTATCGCTACGGAGTGAACATTAAAAGAGAGAAATGGCAAGCAGGTTGGAAAATAGATATCCGCTATTTTGTAGGCGAAACTAAACTATTTGCATCTAAAGAAACCTTTCCACGTGCCTTAGCATTAGATGGATATGGTTGTCTGTGGATTGGTACAGAAGATGCAGGATTAACCAAATATGATACCAGCTCAGAAGAATTCTTCAACTATGATAAAAACTCTTACCCGCTTATTTCCAACCAAATAACAGCTTTAGCCTATGAACCACATGCAGGTAAACTCTATATCGGAGCTGCTGAAGGACTCTGCTCTGTTACTGTTGGCAGCACTATTAATAAACAAAAAGACTTTAATCATGTTGTCGTGGTACCTAATCCCTTCTACCCTGATCGTGGAGATAAGCTCAGAATCTTTAATCACCCTACCAATGTTATGCCAAGCTCAGCTAAAACATGCAAAATCTTTGATATCTCAGGGCAGTTAGTCTATGACCTTCCCCTTGATAAATATCAATCTTTTAGCTGGAATGGTAATAATTTGAAGGGTAAGAAGTGTAGTTCAGGTGTTTACTTCTATACTATTAGTAACTCTAATGGCGAGACAACACGGGGGAAGATAGCACTGATTAGGGATTAAATAGTAATTGAAGAAAAAGAAGAACTTTATCCACTGATTACACGAATTACACAAAGAAGAAAGAAATGCCCTTAACACAGAGTTACACAGAGTTTTAAGAGAAAGAACGAAGAATTGCTCAGCTGATTATACAGGGTGCTTCTTTCATACTATCTCACAATGATTTACACTGATTATAATTCTCTTGAATCCCAAAGGGATGGTATATATCAGCAAGGGGTGTAAACCCCTTGTCGAATGGAAATTAGGAACTAGCCCTGCAGGGGCGACATAAACTAAAATAATAGAATCTTCAAAATAGTGAAATTATTGCTTGACATAATATTAGAACTCTTTATATTATAGATAAAGACTAATAAAAGGTGAGATTATGAAGAAAATATTATTCGCTTTACTTGTTATGATGTTATCAACTTTATTGTTTGCTAACACTGCTACAGGCTCTGAATTTGATGGTCAGGTAACCGTGTTAACTCAATACATGGATGGTTACAACAACGTTTATTTGAGCTGGGAAGATAACTCTCAGAATGGTGAGTATTTTGCTTACATAATTACCTCCGGTAACTCTGACAATGAAGAAAACTATTTGGTCAAGGGTTATACAACCGATACTAACTTTTCAATCTATAGAAATATCACTGCTCCCACAGTGCCAACTTATTACTCTGTCTATAAAGTAAGCTTTAATGAGAACTATGAATTAGCAGATATTATCCCAACTGACGATGGTGTTAATCAGAATAGAGCTGCACTTACTTGGTCTCAAATTAAAGATTTGTTGAAAAGAAAAAGTAATAATATCTGGAAAATCCAAAGAAATAATATTCCGACAGACCTTAAATAATTAATAATTTAATAGAATTTATAAGGGCGAAACTTGTTTCGCCCTTTCTTTAATTGGTGATGTAAGAGATTGACTTAGAATTCTGTAGAGTTTCTATTAAACCCTTTCAGGATTTGTAGAGACACAATATTTTGTGTCTTATTTATTATTAATTGGTTATCGGAGGAGACGCAAAATGTTGCGTCTCTACAGTACAGGAAGAGGGGAATTAAGAGTTCGCGTATTTATCTTACTCTGTGTTAAGGTTCTTTCTTTCATGTCCAGTCCTAAATAATTTGACCGTTTTTCTATTAATCCCCTTGAGTCTTCGCATAAAGCTACGCCCTCACACGTCAGGGATATGTCTGTTTTTGACATCCGTACCTGTGGTTAATTCTTGAAATACAAGAATTCAACACACAGGCTAAACTATTTATCCCCAAGGGGATTTAAGAGGTATAGCATCCAATAACAATCAATTAAACAATTCAACATGAATTTAATTCGTGTTAATTCGTCTTAATTCGTGTTAATTCGTGTGAAAGTCTTTCTTTCTTCAATTGCTCATTGCTAATTGCTAATTGCTAATTGTCCCTCAGGACCTCATATATCCTCTCAAAAACATACCCAATATGCACCCTATTCAGCAAATCAATCATAGTAACATCAATCTCAATAACTTTTCCTGAATGAAATCCATATTTGACAACATTAACGCCGTAACCTTGATACCACTGGTTAAGATTAGTGATTTCTGCTTCACTCCACCCACCTTGCATCTCCATTTCTCTACCTCGTTGGGTGATTCTTTGCCATGCTAATTTGGGGTTACCGACCAGATGAATAATCAAATCTGCACTAGGAAGTTGGGTATTGGTTTTATGGAATTCAGTAGTTAATCTCTCCATTTCGACATCTGTAAGCAGTCCGCTTTGATGGAATTGAGGACAGAAGACAAGCAAGTCTTCGGCTAAAGAACGGTCTTTAACATAACTCTTATCTCCAGTTTTGCCGAGTAATCTCTGTTCAGCTCTCATCTTTAAGAAGTGAAGTTGGAGTTCGTAGCAATAGCTTTTCTTATCACCTAGAAACTTCTCCAGTAGAGGATTCTCTTCTGGTTTTTCATAGATGCCTGTTAAATTTAAGCTTCTCTCCATAATGGCTGTAATAGTTGATTTACCAAGACCAACATTACCGGCAATTGTAATCAAAGTAGGATTGGCTTTTAAGTAAGCTTCCAGTTTCTTTTCAATATCGATAGCTTTAAGGGTTGCTTGTGTCTCAGGTAATTTAACCCAATTTCTAATTCCCGGAGTAGTTATTCTGAGGTGAAGCTCACTAATTCTGTTGGCAATTAGGTCGATAGCAGTTTTGACAAATTCTTCTTCCGGTAGTGAATTAGTGTCAATAATCAGTACAGGACATTTTACATAGTTGGCGATAAACTCTTCATAGAGGTAGTTAAGTTGTTGTAGATAATCACGTTGAATCAGTTTTTCACTCTCTCTGCCTCTATTGGCGATGCGTTGGAGCAGAACATCAACATCTGCTCGTAAAAAGACTAAGATATCGGGTTCTTTAAAAGTTTCTGTCATGAGGTGATAGGTTCTCTGATAAGCTTGAAACTCAGCCTCTGTCATATTCCCCAAGATTCTTTGAGCTTTCCCAAAGATATGATAATCTTCAGCCAAGGTTCTGTCTTCCAAGATTATCCCGCGTGAGTTCTCAATGCTCTTTTGACGTTCTAATCTTCCGTTAAAGAATTCTATTTGCGCCATAAAAGCATTTTTAACCGGGTCTTTGTAGAATTCATCTAAGACAGCCGGATTAAAAGTTTCATCAAATGTATGAATATCAACATCATCATGTTCACCCGGAAAGAGGGCGAGAAGCTGTTGTTTAAATGGTTCAGTTTTGGCTTTTGTAACTAAAGTAGATTTCCCCACCCCAATATTACCAATAATACCTATTCTTAAGTTTTCCATAAAAGTCCTTTTAAATATTGTTTAAGTAGAATAATATTTTCAGAATCAAGCTATTTCTGTCAAGAAGAGATATCACTTGACGAATAAACCCATAATTTTAAAATAAGTAGTCTGAAATTATTCTTAAAGGAGATAGCTTTGTTAAAAGATATTGATAAAATAGAGAAGATAAAGAAACTCAATACTGACGAATTAGAGATTTTAGCTCAAGAAGTAAGAGAACGAATAATCGATGTTACTTCAAGGCATGGTGGTCATGTTGCGCCAAGTCTTGGGGCTACAGACTTAGCAGTTGCCCTTTTAAAAGTCTTCACTCCTCCTAAAGATGCAATAGTTTGGGATGTAGGTCATCAATCGTATGCCTATAAAATACTTACAGGTCGGAATGAGGATTTTGAAACGCTTAGGCAATATAAAGGCATGAGCGGATTTAACAACATCTTTGAAAGCAAATATGATGCTTTTGGAGTGGGGCATAGCTCTACTTCTATCTCAGCAGCTCTCGGCATAGCCTGTGCCAAACAACTCAATAAAGAGGGTGGTCATAGTATTGCTATCATTGGCGATGGAGCTCTAACAGGTGGAATCTCTTTTGAAGCTCTTAACCATTCAGGGCATTTGGCAAAAGATAAGATGTTGGTTATTCTCAACGATAATAATATGTCTATTTCTAAAAATGTAGGTGCTCTTCAAAAATACCTTACCAATATGCTAGTCAGTCGTTCTTATAACGCTCTTAAAAAGCAGGTTTGGGACTTTTCTTTCACCCTTCCACACTCTATTCGTCGCAGATTCATTCGTGGAGCTCAGAAGATGGAAGAGAGTATGATAAACATTTTAGTCCCCAATATTATCTTTGAAGATCTCGGATTCAAATATGTAGGACCTGTGGACGGGCATGATATTCCACGTCTCTTAAGAGTCTTGAATAAAATTAAATATAATATGGTAGGACCTGTTTTGCTACATGTTGTTACCAAGAAAGGCAAAGGCTTTTCAATAGCTGAAGATGATTGCAGTAAGTTTCATGGTTTAGGACCTTATGATGCTACTTCCGGAGAAACAGAATGCAAGAAGCAGAAGAATTGGTCAGGTAGCTTTGGTGAGAAATTAGTCTCTTTAGCAGAGAAGAATGAGAAGATTGTAGCGATCACAGCAGCAATGTGTGATGGTACAGGCTTAACCATGTTTGAAAAGAAATACCCCAGCAGATTCTTTGATGTGGGAATTGCAGAACAGCACGCCATAACTTTTGCCGGAGGCTTAGCAACCAAGGGTATCAAGCCCTTTATTGCGATCTATTCTACTTTTATCCAACGTGCTTACGACCAAATTATTCATGATATTGCCTTACAAAAACTTCCCATAGTTATCTGTTTAGATAGAGCCGGATTGGTGGGAGAAGACGGAGCTACCCATCACGGGGCGTTTGATATTTCCTTCTTATTACCGGTTCCTAATTTGCTTATCTTGGCTCCTGCTTATGAAAAAGAGTTTCACCAAATGCTGGACTTCGCTTCTGAATATAAAGAAGGACCAATCGTGATCAGATATCCGCGTGGTGATATCAACTGTGAGTTTAGTGATCAAAAACCATTTGAAGTTGGTAAGTTTGCCCAAATCTCTGCAGGCAAGAAAATCGCTATTCTATCAGTAGGTCATGCTTTAGAGTGTGCTATACCAGTGTGTGATTCTCTTAAGAAAGAAGATAATATCACTGCAGAATTAATCAATATTAGAACCATCAAACCACTTGATTATAAGTACTTGGATAGTCTGAAAGATAAGTTTGAATTAATTGTAACTATGGAACATAATGCTGTTCTGAATGGAGTTGGACAATCTATCAAAAACTACCTTGCTCAATACAATCTTAAAACAATAAACATCGGATATCCTGATACTTTTGTAGCTCATGGCAAGACTACTCAGCTGTATGAAGAGATTGGATTTACCCCTGAAGCAATTGCAAATAAAATAAGAAAGGAATTAAAATGAACCTTACCGGAAAGCAAAAAGCGTATTTAAAGAAATTAATTCATGGTGCAACCCCTGCCGTGATGATCGGTGCGAAAGGCGTATCTGAACAAGTAATTAAAACAATAGATGATGAACTAAATCTTAAAGAACTTATCAAGATTAAGTTTATAGAATTCAAAGATGAGAAGAAAGAGCTATTTGCTGAAATTGCTGAAAAAGTCGGAGCATATCCGATAGATATTATTGGCAATATCGGAATTCTTTATCGTCAAAACAGTGATAAAGAGAAGCAAAAGATTAAAATACCCTTTTAACAAATGTATATAAATGATACTATTACAGCTCTTGCTACCCCTACCGGTAGCGGGGCTCTACATATTATTAGGGTGAGTGGGGAAGATGCGATTGAACAAGTCGCTAAAATCTTCCAACCTGCTAAGAAGCTTCTCAAAGCTAAATCTCACTCCCTCATCTATGGCAAGATTATTAGCGATAATAAGCTTCTTGATGAAGTTTTATGCTCTGTTTTTCGATCCCCAAATAGCTTCACAGGTGAGAACTCAGTCGAGATTTCCTGCCATGGCTCAATGTTTGTAGCAAACTCCATTCTTACAGCTCTGCAAAAGAATATTAGACTTGCTAATCCGGGTGAATTTACTCTTCGCGCTTATCTTAATAGCAGAATAGACCTTACTCGTGCTGAAGCTGTGAATGATATGATTCAAGCTAAGACTAAGAAGTCCCAAACCTTGGCGATTAATCAATTAGACGGTTCTCTCTTCAAAAGAATCTCACTTCTGTTAGATAAGATATCCCACTTCAGAATCCAATTGGAGCTGGAGATTGACTTTCTTGATGATGATGTTCCCGAACTTGACCTGGATAAACTGCGACATAATCTCCTAGAACTCAAGAGTGAATTAGAAGCTCTGGCATCGTCAGGAAAGCAGGGACGAATTATCCGCGAAGGTCTTAAAGTGAGCTTAATAGGTAAACCTAATGTGGGTAAGTCCTCTATTTTCAATAAGTTACTCGAATCTGAAAGAGCTATTGTTACACCTATTCCCGGCACTACCCGTGATTATCTGGAAGAAGTAATCGCCTTAGAAGGTTATTTAATTAGGGTTTACGATACTGCCGGAATTAGAGAAACCCAAGACACGATTGAGATACTGGGAATTGAGCGTTCACGGGAAATCATAGAAGATAGCGATTTCGTTCTCTATATTACGGATGGCACTGATTCTCTTGATGATTATGAAGCTTTTGTTGTGGGCATAGATTCTGACAAGATTATAAAAGTGCTGAATAAAACAGATATTCTCTCTCCTGAAATTATTAATTCT
>JBAYZI010000068.1:0-14275 GCA_041672585.1 Cloacimonadales bacterium (SeqCode)
TAACTATCGACCTCACAATGCCTTAAACAGTAATGTCCCTGAAAATGTATATAACTCAAATATTGTGGATAACTTATGTTCTTGATAAATTATCCACAATCCACATTGCATAAAAATTTAATTAAATTTTTATGCCAAAAAAAAAGAACCAACATGTTCAACAGTAGTAGTAATGTGGAATGTGGGTAATTTAAATAAGTTATCCATCAATATGAAATACATAAAAAACATGGGTAACTATATCAGGACTTGACAAGTTTGATTGTTTTTTCATTGCTATTTCAATTTATGTAGCCCTTAAAGGGTTATTTTTCGAGTGGAACATGTACCCAGGGTTGCATCCTTTGAAAGGATTTACTCTGGGCTAATCTATTTTCATCCCTTCAGGATTTAGGAGACTCCCTAATCATCTTAATCCATATTCCGTGTTGCGAAAGTAAATCTTCCTCTTTCTTCTTTCTTCTTTGTGTAATTCGTGAAATTAGTGGATAGATTTCTTCTCTTTTCTTAAATTATCAATTACCAAGACTTTTTTCTTGACACACTATTTATTTTTCTTATTATTGACAATAAATATTGAACAAGGAGATGTATTGTCATGTACACTGATTTAGAACTAGTAAAAAGGGCTCAACAGATTCTAAGAGAGATTGCTCAAGGAATTAATCCACTAACAGGCGAAGTCATAGAAGAGACCAATTTTGTTAATAATCCCAAAATGATTCGTTGCTTCACTTTTGTTGCAGATGCGCTAGAAAGAGTGAACACTCCGGCAAAGAACTACAACACCCAATTCATTATTACGCAAGAACAAAAAGCGCAAATTGAACTTCCTTTCGACACAATAGGTATATCTAAGTTTGCTCAAGCTGTCAATAAAGTAATAGACGAATCTATAAGTCGAAGAGCTTCTGCCAATATGCTATTTAATAGTTTAAAGACCTTAGGTATCTTAGGTGAAGCTATAGATAATGCAGGTCGGAAGAGTACAATTACTATCCCGAATTCAGCTAATTTTGGTTTTGAAACCGAGCGTCGTGTATATAATAATCAAGAATATGATCAGGTTGTAGCTAATCGTCAAGGGCAGAAATATCTGCTGGATAATTTGGAAATGCTGATGGGTGAAAGTTCAATTTAATAAATTAATACATAGAACACAGAATAACGCAGATGAGACAGATTAAAACTGATTAAGACAGTAGGGGCGGATCAATATTCGCCCTTTTTCATCTATCTTCCTCACTATCATTTTGAGAATTCAATTTAGGCTGGTTTAGAAAAGTGTCAAGTTTATCATGAGTTACAACCCCTTTTTGCACTAAAAAGAAGAGGCAGTCATAAGCCCTAGTAATCCCGACATATAACAGTTTAATTGCTTGCTCTGTTTTTACTTTATTATTATCTGTAAGGAGGTTGAACAGATCACTCTCAACATTTATTAAGATAACCACCCGAAACTCTAAACCTTTAGCAGAGTGAAGTGTAGATATTTTGACACAATCTCGTTGATAAAACCCATCACTGTTTTTTAGATAAACAGCAGGTACGCCCTGATTTATAAGTTGGTCTGTCAGTTTTTCAACTTTCTTGGCAGGAGAGAATATTGCAATATCTGAATAGGCAATATCCTGGTCAAAGTGAATAAAATTAATCAGTCCTATGAGCTTTTGAATCTTTTCTTTGCCTTCATAATAGAGATATTGAACATCTGCCCCTTCGCGTCCACTACTCAGCGGTTCTTTCCAAGGAAAGTTAAAATGAGCAATTAAACGATTAGCTTCTGCTAGAATCTGGACACTATTACGGTAGTTTTTTCTCAAGATTATGACATTTTGACCGTAGAAGGGCATGCTTACTTCTTTCCAGCTAAATGATTTACGGTAGATTGATTGTTTATAATCCCCTGCCAGAACTACTAATGAATTATCTGATTTGAGAAGAGCCTTGATTGTTTTAATCGCCACAGGTGATAAATCTTGAATTTCATCAGCAAAGATAGCATCATGTTTAAAAGCAAAATCATCTCTTTTGCAAACTTCTAACATTTCGACCATGATTCTTTTGTAGGTCGTTAAGTTATTATCATGAAGATACTTAAGAAAATCTTGATAGATAGACCACACTAATTGTCTTTGTCTTTTCCCCAAAATCCTATCAGTACCTTTTCTTTTATGACAGAGATATTCCGTTTCTGTTTTCAAACCAAACTCTAAGATTATCTCTTCAATCTCTTTTTTAATAAAGAAAATAAGCCTCTTTTGGGATGAATCCTGTGCTGATTTAGCTCTTTTAGTAAACAGAATTTTACATCTTTCGGGAGAACAAAAACCTGCAAAGATAGAGTAGATATTGTGTTCAGAGCTTTTTTCAATAATGGTTTGTTCACCAAGATAGAGTTCAGCTGCTTCAACTAACCATTCATAAATACCATAAATCTTGAGATTGCTTATTTGTTCGCCCATAAGTTCTTCCACAGACTCTTTTATCATGTTTGCCAGGGCTATATTGAAAGTAAAAAGAATACAGGTCTTATCAGGATTTGCTTCCGCGTGGTAGATAGCTTTATAGATTAAAATGGTCGTTTTACCGGAACCTGTTTCACCTCTAATTAAGCATGTTTTGTTTTGAGTATCAGCAATAATTTCCTCTTGATAATTATCTAAATGAATCATCAATTTCTCATTTGAACCCCGGATAAAACCTAAGAGATGTTGTTCATCTTTAGCTGCTAAAAGAGTGTTTTGAGGTAATTTAAGGAATTGAGTCAGCTTAAACCTTGTCATTTCATCTATAGAATTGAGATCCCATAATGAGAGTTCATTGCTTTTACGGACTTCACTTATTTGATAGTCGTTAAGAAGTAAAACATATTGTAAGAACTCATCAGAGAGATTTCCTGCAAAAACTTTGCTTTTTTCAGCCAAATCTTTTTCCTCTTCAGAACTCAAGAATTTAGCTGTAACATCAATTACTTTACCATCGAGAATCTCATCTTCTTTAAGTATATTAGTGAAATATCTATCAGCTTCTTCCTCAATCTTATGATCTTTTCCTATCCCCCAAATGATTAATGTGTCAGCTTTTTTGAAATAGAGCAGTCTGCCACCTCTTCTGCCACCAATATCAGAAATCCAGAGTTTTTGGTTAGGAAGGGAACGGAATTTATGATCATTAGCTCTATTGTATTGCCTTAATTCTAATATAGTCCGTTGCAAAGCACTTACCATACCATCATTAAAGCTCTCTACTGCTGAGGTATTACTTTCAAATCTTGATTTCGGATAGGCAACAAACAACATTCCCTTAACCACCTTTTATGTTCATTAATATTGCTTTCAAATCATTGCTATCCAAGAATTACATATCTTCTTTTTCTTGTCAATTGAATATTTCATAATTGATATATTCCCTGCAACCTAATATCACTCTAGATAACAATATTTTAATTAAAATAAGAATATGTTGACCACTTTATGCACATTATACAAGCTTGTATTATTTGAAATAAGGATGATTAATTAATGATTATAAATATTAAAATAATAGAAGTTCTGTTTAACCTATACCTATGAAGAAGTTTCTTGTTTTCATCTTTTTGTTTTATGTAATTGCCTTAATGGGAACCACTAAGTTCTTTTATACCCCAAAATGGAATTACTATAAAGTAGAAGATGTTTTAATCATTTATGATGAGCAATTTGAATATAGAGCTAAGTTAATTGCCTCATTCCTGCACTTTATCACAGAGAGCAGACCCGAGACAAGATTCTTATTGAAAAATGAGTATTTTATTATTGATTCTAATTACATTTCTAAGAATTTGAACTTCGATTTTAATAAGTTTGTTAATGATAGTTTCAATAAGGAGAAGTTCTCTAAATTAGAATATGACCCTATCACCCTGACTAATCTGCAACAACTTACAGATATTCCTCTCTCTCTTAATTTTAATGTTTTTAAACAAGATATGCTTCAATATATGTATAATATTTCGAGTGGCAGAACTTTGCAAGGTGCTAAAAAAGCTCTCTACCCGGATTGGTTTGAAGAACCTCTAGAACTGGAAATATCATCTTCCTACATGTTAGCTTTTGAACGAAAATATCAGCTTGATTTCTTTGATAATTTCCGCGACTTTGCCTTAAACAATCGCAACACATCTTATAATCAAATGTTCAATGGCTCATATCTTAAAAAGCAACCCTCACTTCTTTATTATGGAGTTTTAGCCCAAAATTATTTTATGGTAGAACATGGATTTGAGAAATGGGAGAAAATCGTTAAAGATGTTGAATACTTTAACCATATATTCTTTCCTTATTCACGCTCTTTTAAAAGGCACACCGGTATTAGCTTAGAAGAGTTCTATAGAAACACCAATGCCTACTATCATGAAAGATTCATTACAGATATTTTCTCTTTTCCACCTGATGTAAGTAAACCCCTTTTTAGACAAAAAGATAAAAACAAAAACCCCTCTTTTACTAATCCCCATTTTCTTGCCAACGGAGATATAATTGCTAAGTTTTCCAGCTATGATGAAACTTCCAAAATAATCCGAATAGATAAAGCAAACAACATAACAGAAGTCGCTGATATTGGGTTTTCTCACTCTGATAAACTAAGTGTCAATGAGCCTTATGTCATGTGGAGTCAAAGTTTTGCCTACCCTAACTTTTATAACTTTGATCACTCTCGCATCGCTATTTATAATCTTGAGAATAAAACCATCAGCTATATTGGGGACAAAAAGAAGATATACCAAAAGCCTACACTTTCCCCACAACAAGATCTCATTGCACTTGTCTCTTATAATGATGATGTAAACCAAAACCTCATTGTTATTAATTATGCCAGCCAGGCTAAAATCCACATAATCCCTAACCCTATGTGCCTTGTCTATAAAGATTTGAAGTGGCTGAATCAAGATGAATTAATCTATGTAGCAATGAACTTTCTTGGACAAAATGCAATTTATAAATATAATCTCAAGACTCAAACAGAAGAGATAATTACCCCCAACTCTATCGACCCGATTGATGACTTAGCAGTTTATAATAATGAGATTTACTTCTCTTATCCTGTTAATGATATTACCAATATCTGTGTTCTTTCACCTACTGACACTCTGGCTTCACAAACTTTTTATGCTGAAGTAAGTGCTTCGCAGGCAACAATTAATGATAGTTTAATTGTCTATGTCTCTAATCGTTATTGGGGTGATGAATTAAGAAAAGTGGAAATAGACAGAGAATTCTGGTCTCCTGTTCCGTGGAATGATTTTCAAGATTTAAACCCTGAGTGCAACAGGATTCTTGATTATGAATCTACTCTCAAGCTAAATAATGGGAAAATTAGTTATTTCTATAAGCTTATCGATTTTAAGAAACCGCGCTTCAGTTATGATCAAAACGAAGCTCTGATCTATGCTGTTTCCCAAAATCCGATGAAAACATTCTTGTTGCATGCTGAATCTAAATTTGACTTTTCCAGCAGAGGTATTAAGACCTCTTTAACTAATGTTATCTCTAAAATCTATCCTAATATTATGACTGAAATATCTCACGCTAATGCCCAACACGTCTCAGATAAGTATGAAGAGGTGATCTTTGGTAGCAGTATGAAACTTCCCTATTACTTCGGGGCAGGAAGCTATTCATCCTTCATTAACAGTAATTTAGGTATTTATCATTTGGACAGGTATAAATCTCGGAAAATCTTGAACTTTCTTGATAAATCAGATATTGGACTCAACTATTTTAAAGGTGATCTCTCTTTAAATATCTCTAAGAAGAGAGCCCAAAACAACTTTTATTCCCCTTTTGGACAAAGATACTTCATTAATTATCGCAAAACTATGTCTGGAGTTGTGGCAGAACAAACTTATGCTTCTGCTGATTTCTCTTTTGCCGGCCTTAGAAACAGTCACTCTATTCTCTGGGAAAACTCAACTCTCTTTGAAAAAAGTACTAATGAGCATATCTTTGATAACTTGGTAACAAATACCTATGGTTACACTGCTTATCCTAAATCGGATAGAATCTACAAAACTACCCTTAAGTACTATACACCTGTAGCTTATCCTGAAAAAGGAATCAACAATATTGTCTATTTTAAAAGAATCTATACAGCCTTTTTTGCCAATTATACTAAGACTGTTTTAGATAGGCATTCAGAAGAGCAAGCTAAGACTCGTGAATTAAACTCTGTTGGCAATGAACTTATCTTGGATTATAGTGTCATGGATAGCATTGAACTAAAGCTCGGGTTACGCTATTCTTATGCCCTGAATAGAACTAAAAGCCATCAGATTGATGTATTTATTCCTTTTGCGAAGTTTTAATTTTAAAGGTTTAGGGCTGAGAGTGAAGAGTGAAGAGTGAAGAGTGAAGAGTGAAGAGTGAAGAGTGAAGAGTGAAGAGTGAAGAGTTGAGAGTTGAGAGTTGAGAGTTGAGAATTTAGGATTGAGGGAAAATACATAATCAACCAACAATTAAAATAATTCATGTAAAAGGTCTTTCTTTTTTCAGTGCTTTCTGTGTTTTCAGTGGCTAATAATGAAACACAAAATATTGTGTCTCTACAAATTCTTTTTCTTTAATAAAAGTTAGGGGCGAAAAATGTTCCGCCCCTACAAAGTCAATTATTTATCGTTAATTAATCTCTCGATTTCCTCCATACTAACTTTTTGCTTTTGATTCACCAATCTGTCAATATTATTCAAGACTCGGATATCAATATCTACATAAGCTTTAACGCGATAGAACATAAATTCACTAAATCTACCTACACCGATGTGATTATAACTCAATCCTGTAGTATAGGTTAAGAAGTAGAAAAGATTATCTGTTACTCCATCAAATTGGTTATAATAGACAGCATAGACACTCGGGGTAATTGGGTTGTGATTAATATCTTCTGTTACAGCATCCCATGTAATACTTGCATTATTGTTTGTCATGGCAAATTGAACATTTCCCGGATTATCCGGAGGAGGAGTTTCGCAAACACCGCGTAGGTTGACTCTAAAAATCGGTTGTGTAGGTGAATTATTGTTGATACTTAACTCTCCGTTATAAGCACCAGGATAGTTAGGGGTAAAAGTAACACCTATGGTAGCTCTTTGTCCAAAAGATAATACTAACGGGTAGCTGTTATTATCTGTAGTAATTAAGAATTGATTTGAATCAAAGCCGACAATAGTTGGAGCAACATTTATAACTACATCTTGTAAGCCCATTGATTTCATGGTAATGGTCTTCTCCGGAGAATTACTGCCTAAAAGAACCATTTCATAGGCAAGATTACTAGGATTAACAGTTAATTCAATAACATCAGAAACTTCAATAAACTGCATTTTTACATTAGGATAAGAGCTTCTCATGTAGGTAGCAGTAGGCGGGTTTTGATGGTTAGGAATTGTTGAATCACTATAGTAGAGAAGGCTTCTTGTAACATCGGTTGGAGTACAATAGAACTCATCACTTGAACCATGATAGGAAGCACTATGGAACACGCCAACCACAAGATTCTGGGCATTACTATAGTCAAAAGGAGTATCAAGTTCAATCTCTATATATCCGTCACTGTTTGGCACAGTAATAGTACCATCATAAACCTCCACCATTTCCGAAGCACTTATCCAACTTGTGCTGTTCCTAAAATATGTTTCATTGGTCATTCCCATATAGATTTTAAAATTATCCGGACCCCAAGCTGAGTTACCATTATAGTGCCAGCTAATCTTTTCAAGTTGTTGATTAGAAAGACCAATTTCACCGGCAAGATAGATACTTTGAGAATATGAGTGATTGTAATATGGTTCAAAAGGTAAACCTTGATTTGTTAAGGTTCCATCACCTATTATGGCGAGTCCTTCAGGTAGAGCAGGCAGAATATTAGCAGTCGTGGCAACTACTATTGCCGGATTATTAGCATCATTTGAATTCACTGTAAAGCTTCTGTTGTAAGCCCCAACGGATACAGGATTTAGCTGAACCATAATTTCGATGGAATCAAAAGGATTTATTGTAAATTCTGCAAGAGAAAAGCTTAGTTCAGTTCCTGTTGCAGATAAATTAACATTTAAGTTATCAATACCTAAATTTCTAATAGCTAGAGGAGCCATACCGGTTCTATTTACATAAACATCACCAAAATCTAACGAGGTTGGAGTAACATTA
The DNA here is from genome assembly GCA_041672585.1 of Cloacimonadales bacterium (SeqCode). GTDB lineage: Bacteria > Cloacimonadota > Cloacimonadia > Cloacimonadales > JAFGVF01 > JAEKNW01. The sequence goes on from JBAYZI010000068.1 coordinate 8,187, forward strand.
ATAACCGGTCCTTCAGGCATATCACCCATAGTAAAGAGAGTATTAGGGATTTTGTTTGTCAGAGTACCTGTTACAGGTGAAACAAAGTTACTGTTTACAGAATCTGAGCGTTGATAGATACTCTTATTTCCATCGACTGAAGTGCCAAAGAAATCATCGGAATTTGAAACACAGCCCGGTGTGTTGGCTTCCATTGCAACCAGTAAATTATCTGTGTTGTTATAATTAAAGGGAGTATCTAATAATAAGGTAATCCATCCTTCTTGTGTAGTTGTGGCAATTTGACCATCATAAACCAAGGTCAACTCATTATCCAATACCCAGGAGTTTGAGTTGTCAAAAGTATTGAGAGTAGTATGTGCCATATAAATCTGAACATCTTCTACCCAGGTGCTATAACCATTAAAATAGTAAGAAATCTGTTCAATTCGTTGACCATCAATATTTATCCACTCTTGATTATAGATTGTTTGAGACATTGAATACCCATAATATGGTTCCATAGGTAAACCGGTATTTTGTTCGGTTCCATTACCTATGAGAATAGACCCATCAGCAGCAGCAGTGGTAAAGTTCCACACCGCAGACGATGCTAAATATTGAGTACCATTACCCGAGATTATTCTCCAGAAGTAGTTTGTCAATGCATTCAAACCATTAGTTGTATAATTCTGTTGCGTATAGTTATTAGCTACAAGTGCTCTTGGATTCATAGTTAAAACATCATCAGCATTTTCACTAAAATAAACTTTTACCCAATCTGTATTTGCACCATTAGTCCAGGTTAATTCAACCGGAGTCTGTACATTAAAGCTACCATTTACAGGAGCAGTTAAAGCTGCCATACTTGGCTCACCTTCTGCTGTGAAATGGAAGCGAGTGTTTGGATAAGTTGTGCTTATTGTGCCGGATACTTGCGGAAAACTACCATCAGCATATTTATAAATTGCTCTTCCGAGGGTTTCAACTGTGCCAACAAAATTAGGGTATCCTGAGCTCCACTGACCATGGTTATTATGAACCACAACCTCTAAATTATCAGTTCCATTGTATTCAAACGCAGTATCCAAAATTATGTCATGCCAACCACTATCATTATAAGTTACTGTACCACTATAAACTAATTGAAATGAGTTATCAGCTGCCGGATTGACATAATTCGTTGACTGAATACTTGAAGAAGTAGTGTGCCTCATATAATATGTTTGATTGGTAAATGTATAATTATTGGGTGTATTCCCTACATTATAGCTAAGTGAATTAATCTCCATCTCATTAACTAAATCCGATTGGAGATAAATTGTTCTCGACCAACTATAATCGTAAAGTCCATAAACTGGAACATAATTAGTAGTAGTAGCTCCAGTACCGACTTCCACATAAATAGCAAAAACTGCTGTAACAGTCAGCATTAACATGCACAAAATCAATCCTATTCTTTTCATATTTCCTCCCCGGGAAATCTATTTTAACTAATTTTAAAATTCATTATATATTAGGTTAGAGTAATTTGAAAGGTATTACTTCCTAATTAATTTCTCTATTTCTGTTTGGTTCATCTTATGTTTCTGATTTATCAAACTTTCAAGCTTATTAAATACTTGTCTATCAACATCCTTATAAGCCATGACTCGATAGAACATAAGCTTACTAAAAGCGCCTACTCCCGGATGATTACAACTCAATTCGGTAGTACATGTTAAGAAATAGAAAAGATTGTCAGTTTCTGTGTCGATTTGGCTATAATAGACGACGTACATATCGGGAGTAACCGGGTTTTGGTTAATATCTTCGGTTACAGCATCCCAGGCAATTTGAGCAGTATCACCTAACATAGTTATTGTCATATTTTGCGGGTTTGTCGGTGTATTATATTCAAAACCTATTAAGTTTCCGAAATCAGAATTTCCACTAGCAGTGCCTGTTGCATAACAATTAGTGATTAAAGTATTCTCAGAATAGCCTATCAAGCCTCCCACATACCGATTACCATAAATCACATTATCCACCAATCCAACATTTGAGATATTAGCTCTATTAGTACGACCAAATAAACCTATACAGTTTGTACTGGATCTATTGATATAGAGATCTGAAATTGTGTAGCCATTGCCATTATAAAAACCGGAGAAAGGAATATAATTATTCCCAATCGGTTTAAACCCCGACCCTTCGTTTAACCCTGAAGTTGGCAACCCATCGATAGCAGTGGTTTGGATAAAATGCTTATTCCATAATGTTGCATTCTCACTTAAAGTTATCAAATCATTAAGCTCTGTTATTTGATAAGGATCTGATTCTGTACCGGAGCCATTAAATTGAGCTATTTGAGCAATCCTCGTGGTAATAAAGAGAGCTAATTGGTTTTGTAAAGGTTTCGCTGCAGTCGGGTACTGATTATTAAAGGTATATTCAAGACCCACTGTGCCTGTATGGTCTTCAATTCCAACTGTGGCATATTCACCATGTTCATTACCACTGGCATTATTAACATTATTTACCACTTTGTATTGAATTTTAATAGGAGCATCACCTGTTGGTGACATATAGTATGCAGGATTATAAAGTATAACTTGGAAAGTCTCTTCATAACTATTATTATAGGCACTTTTCCATTTATCCCAGGTAACCACAAAGTATTGTTCAGCTTGATTATGAGCTATATAAACTTTTCCTTGACTGCCGGTTACCAAATCGTCCCAGAAAGGAGCAATCATAGGAGATGGTCCTAAAGGACCGGGTAATCTCCAGTTTCTATGTGTTGCTTGTTCTGTTTCACCGAGAGCAATCCAGCCATTACTACAGATTGAAATCTTATCATAATCTAAGCCATAAAAGGTGAAATCAAAAGGAAGGTCAACGACTTGAACATTGTCTTGATTTTGACCATTGTCGACGAGATTTATTTGAGTTCCGGTACCGCCATACGCAGGATTAAGCTCTACCCAGTTATAAACCGGACATTCAGCATATCCGACATCAAAAGAGTCAAAGATATAGTACCCATAGCCATCTGAACCTAAAGGGTCGGTTATAGTAGCTTCACCGATGGGAAGACTAAAGTAACAGACTGTTTCAAAGCCTGAGTCTTCGATATTAATAGTCATAGGAGCTAAATCACCGGGTAAGAACTCATCCGAAGCATTAACGCTGAAAGTTACTGAGGCAGTTCCGCCTGCAGGAATAGCACCTATAAGTGTTTCACTACTATTAACTGTAATCCTGGTATCAGTAGAAGAAAGAGTAGCATTTCCCAGAGCTATATTTGCATTACCATGATTAAATAATTGAGCAGTTATTATAGATGTTCCGCCCGGTCCAAAATATGAATTAGCTATAGAATAGTCAGATACTTCAATTATTGGGCTTTTAATAGGAACCAATACCTGTCTTTCCCAAGAATTTTGTAAAGTTGAAAAAACTATATTAATTGGAATGTTGTTTTCATAAGCACGATTAGCTATAGATATTTGATAAGGAGCTCTGTTTAATACACTACCCGCTTGAGCAATATTTCCATAAGAAGCTGTACTTCCAGTTACAGCTACCCCATTAATGCCTGAGGAAATAGTTCCGTTTACAGAGTAAATATATGAGTTGCTGACATTATTAGCAGCAATCTTTAACTCAAATGTAGCGTTCGGGGTTAGATAATCAGTAGCAACACCATTACGGGTAATAACAACACTACCAACATTAATATTCGGAGCTTCCAAACCAAAGTTAATAGTGCTTTGCAGAGGCTTATAACCTTCTTTAGTAATAGTTAATTTTCCTTGACCTGTAGCATTAGTAGGTATGTTCAAATAAATTTGACCATTCTGATTTGAAAAGCCGGTAGTATATTCATCACCAATATTTAAAGTAACCCATGCGTTAGGTAAAATATCACCATATTGTTTAGTTATTATTCTAATTTGATTAGTTCCGGCAGGAACATTTTCTAAATGCTCAGCAGTTAATGCTTTTGGTATTCCTTTATAAACTCTGAGAGAAGAATCACCTATCATATTACAAAGAGTAGTATGGATTTGAACTCTGTCAGGTTTGGAAACGCCATAAGCTTCCCACAAATGATGTTTACCCCGCCCCATAGCTCCGCCCATTGTCCAACCACCTTCTTGGAAAAGATGTCCCATAATACCACCGTTAAGGCTGTTATTAAAAGCTGTATGGGTTCCTGAAGTTGCCATACCGATAGAACAAACACCGCCTGTAGGAGAAGCAGATGTTCCGGCTCTTACAACAGCTTCCGTAACAGAAGTGCCTGAATAATAAGTACCTGTAGAACAAGTAAGAAGCACTGTTATAGATAACTTATTCACATTAGTGAGTGCATTAGCCTGTGTTGCTCCCCAACCATCCATATTGATCCAGCCACGGTAGTTCCAAAAGTTTACTCCGGTGTTCAAAGCATTACTAACTGATGATGCACTTGGAGAATCTCCATAAAGTTCGGTAAAAGTAAAGCCTTCATTGTGGCTTAGCATTGCTTCTTTAACATATTGGTTAGTAATAATAGTTGATTGTCCTGAAGGGGTAGTATCAGCCACTAATAAAGCTCTATTGAAATAACTGTAATCAGGGACAACAGTAGCTTTTTCATACTTAATAATCTTAGACACAACAGTAGCTAAATCAGTAGTACTTGAAACAGATAATCTACCAAGGAAAATATCTTCCAATTCATCATTACCTTCTAATAGTCCGTAGAAGTGATCCCCTGTTTTGTCGTAACCCCCGTTGTGGTTAGGCACAGCCAAAGCACCATCAGCATCGCCAATGAAGGTAACAAAAGCCGGAGGATTTTCCCAATTATTATAAGCATTTTGAATATATGCTTTTATGTTTGAAGAAGAGGTACCGGTTTCAGAAGTGCCGGCAGTGTGAACAATCCAACCTTGTTCTCTTCTCCATTTGAAAAGTCCTTCCATAATGGGGTTCCCATTAATAGCTGTAGGATAGATATAAAGTATTGTCGGATTCTGGTAATCATCTCTGGAATCCGGAGCTTGATAGTTTAAAATAGTGGAAGCAAAGAACTCTTCGAACTCATGCGTTGGTTTCATTATGCTTCTGGTAATTTCATTTACAGAAGGTTTGTTATCAAAAGAGATTTCGATGTTTGCTTTCTCAATTACTTCTAAAACTTTGGTAGCATCGTTGTATCTAAATGGTTGAATAATAAAGCTGACAACTCTTCTATTTCTAAAGATTGCAGGTTCACCAATTCTTACAATATCTTGCGGATAAACAATATTCTTAGAGTAAATATTATTATTAAAAGTTAACAGTTCAAGATCATTCTCTCTAAAAGGCTTGATATTTATATCTTTAATTTGCCTTGATTCAATCACTTCTACATTAATTGTAGCATTTCCACTATTAGGAATCTCAATGGTTGAAGAATAAAAAGGAAGTTCAGGGGAACCGACATCTACAGTTACTGTTAGCGTTTCAGAACTAACATAATCGTATTCAGCAGCACCGATTATCTCTTGTTTAATACTGAAACTCGGGTTTTCGAAATGGATGTTTAGATTCGATCTGGTTTCATTATCAACTCTGAACTGTCCAAAAGCAGATGTCAGCGTTAATAAAAATAATAAAGTAAGTAAAACAATTCGTTTCATTTTCCCTCCATGGAAAATTTGCATTTCATTCAATTTAATGTTATATTCAAAACTGTTTTGTTGTTTTATAATTTCTTAATCCGGTTCTATTATAGACCTTGGCAATGCATAATTACGATATTTTCACCATTTATAAAACAACTTTGCCATAATCCGGTTATAGAATATCGTGGTCAAGTAAATTTATGCTTTTATGAATGTTTTATGAGAAGGATTTGAAAGAGAAGAGTTTAGGAGGAAGAGTTGAGAGTGAAGAGTTGAGAGTGAAGAGTTGAGAGTGAAGAGTTGAGAGTGAAGAGTGAAGAGTTGAGAGTGAAGAGTTGAGAGTGAAGAGTGAAGAGTTGGGGATTGAGGGAAAATACATAATCAACCAACATTTAAAATAATTCGTGTTAAAGGCATTTCTTCTTTTCAGTGCTTTCTGTGTTTTCAGTGGCTGATGAATAAGACATAAAA
>JBAYZI010000069.1:0-14035 GCA_041672585.1 Cloacimonadales bacterium (SeqCode)
GTAAAATGTTCGTTAATAAAAGTAAAACAGGTCTCACAATAATGGGGACAGCAACAGTTATATTAGAAGGAGTTTTAATGGTAGGTGATTATGGCAAATAAAGCTCAGAAGTTTCGTTTAGGTGTCTTTTTAACTGCCGGTTTTGGTGTAATATTATTAGCAATTGCGATCATAGCCGGAAGCAATTTATCGCAGAAACGCGATATTTATTATATCCACTTTCACAATGAATCAGTAGGTGGTTTAGATGTGGGAAGCAAAGTTAATTATCAGGGAATAGGGGTTGGTCGCGTAGAAGAAGTTGTTATTTCTTCTGAAGATGTAACTTCTATTGTGGTAACAATCAGCATTAAAGGTGGAACCCCCATTAAAGGCGATGCCAAAGCGACATTAACCCCGGTAGGTATTACCGGACTTAACGCTATTGAAATTAAGGGTGGCACTAACGAAGCAAAGCTACTTCCTCCCAAATCTATCATTGCTGTGGAGAAATCCCTCTTTGGCACAATTACCAATAAGGCTGTTTCTATCACAGAGCAGTTAGATGAATTGATTAAAAGTCTGAATAAATTGGTTGATCAGGGTAATATTGACAACATCGCATCTATTATCAATAATTTAGATGATATCTTAACTGATAACCGTGCTTCTTTAGAAGGAACTATGCATAATCTGGAGATTATTTCCGGAGATGTGGCAAAATTCACCAATGTTATTGAATCTAAATTAGATACTTTAGTTTCTGCAGCAGCCGAATCAATGTCTGCTTTGAACACTATTTTAACTAGTAGTTCAATACCTAAAATTGTCGCTAATTTAGATACTATTTCAACTGACCTTGCAGGAGCCGATTTGAATGTATTGGTTTCAAGTTTAAATAACTCAGTTATTAGATTTGAGTCAATGGTTACAACAGTTGATAATACTGTTATCAGATCAAGAAGAGATATCGCTGATATCTTAGATTCTGCTCGTGAAGCAATGGAGAACTTAAATGAGTTTTCAAAACAAATTAATGATAATCCAACTCTATTGCTAAGATCAAAAAATTAGGAGAGTCCATGAAGAAATATACATATTTAATAATTTCATTAGTCGTAGGAATGCTACTTATTAGCGGTTGCTCAAATAACAAGCAAGAAGAAGTACAAAAGCATTATATTTTGGATTATATTCCTCACTTGGATAATCCTGATCTTATACAAAAGACTCCGTTCCCTTATAGTGTGGAGATTACTGAAACTCAAATACCGCGTTCTTATCAAAGAAACCAGATCGTGGAAAAGAGTTCTATCAACACTATCAGTTACATGGACAAGCATCTTTGGGCAGATAAACCCTACAACTCAATTCCTCAATTACTACTTCAAAAAACTCATAGATATAACTTCTTTGAAAATGCTAAAAAAGACTTCTATACTAACCTTCCGGACTATTATATTGATACCTTTGTAGGTAATATTGAAAAGACAGAACATGATGGTGATACCGGAGCTCATATAAAGATGGATTTCTATCTTAGAGATGCTAAACAGAGAGTTCTCATTGTGCATAGATTTAACAGAGAAGATAAAATCTTTGATCATAGCATGACTTCTGTGGTGCAGACTTTTTCCGAAATAATCTCTCAGGAATATGACAAATTCTTAGAGAAAGTTGTTACCTACTACGAAAAAGGGATTGAAGTAAAAAACCAGATACCTGAACTAGGAGTTAATGTTGTAGATTACGATGATAGCTACGAAACTTCAGATGATAGCACAGTCCAGAATGGTGAACTTCTTATTCCTAATCTCTCTCAAAGCGATAAAGTACCAAGTGTGGAAGTGAGGGATGTCGATAGTTACTTCTCTTATGAAATACTAATGGGAGAAGCAAAGAATTTACCGGTAGGAAACTATACACTCTATCTCGGTCAGGGTCAAGACTTTGAAATAGTCAAGCCTGTTGAAGTAAAAGCTAAGTATCGCACTATTGTAACTCCATCGTGGAGTTCGTTAACTATTAATATTATTGATAGTGGGAAATCTAAAGTAAGAATGTCCTATGATATTTATAAATCAGATAATAATGAACCTATTGGTTTTGACTTCTCCGCAGCTGATGAAGCAGGTGAAGAAAACAGAGTTTGGATTCTTAACCCCGGAAGATACTTCATCACTATTGATGGTGCGTCCTTCTCATCTTATGTGGACTTCACGACTATTGATTTAGTAGCTAATCAACACTATAATTTAACTATTGTGGTCGATCCTGAAGGAGTAAATGGAAAACTTCTAGGCGCAGGTATTCACCCCCAAGAAGCTGAAAGATCTTCAGAAAGCTACTACACTTCTCAGAATGCTTTCCATCTTAACTTTAATATTAATGCTAATAATGATGCTGAGAAAAACTCCTTTAATGAGAATATAACTTTGAGTAGCCAGTTTGACAAAAAGATGTTCTACAATAGAGGTAAGTTTGACTATGAAGGCAGAATAGACTGGGAACTGGGCTTTGGTAAAGAATCAAACCAGAGTTTAAAGATATCTGCTGATAACTTTAGATTTAATAATACTGTTATCTATAATGTCTGGAACCAATTTGGAGTCTATGGCAGGTTTGATACCAGCTCTCACTTCTTCCCTAGGCACCACTACTTCTCATCAGATACAAACTATAAAATCAAAGATTCACATGGTGTACTTATTGATTCACTGCTCAGCAGAGATAATATTAAATTGCAGAATCCGCTTTTTCCTCTAACCTTAAAAGAAGATATGGGATTGAACTTCAGAGTTAAAAACGGCAAATATGGTACAATAAACTTCCGCGCCGGTTTAGGGTGGTTACAGACTGTCAACACTGATGTCTTAGTTTCTAGCTCAGACGAAGATGGCTTTAAAGTTTATAATGAAATCGCCAATACCTCAACAAAAGGTATCGCTACTTCTATTGTTGGTAATGTTAACATCCCACAAATAAGACTGAATTGGTCTTCTACTGCGGATTTACTTATCCCTTTGCAAGGTGATCATGACCCAACTTTTGAGTTTATCAATATTTTTAACATCAAGTTGATTAATAATGTCTCTTGGGATTTCAGATTTGATATTAATTATGATGATAATGTAAAAGATTACTTCGTGTATAGAACAAGCTCATTCATCAGACTTTCCTACTTCTTCTAAGTCATTATGAGTAAATTAACACTAACAGATAAAACTCTATATTTACCGGATAAGGTCGTGATTATTACAATCCCTGACCTGCTCAAAGAGTGGGAGCGTGATTTCCTGAAAAAAGAGATAACGCAACTCAATATAAGTAATGTAACCTCTATTGATGGTGCGGGCGTCTCCTTTATTGAGGAGGTTTTAGAGGCGAAATCGTTGACACGCGAAGCTATAGTGAATGGGGATAGCTCTGTTAACAGAACTATTGAAGTCTTCTCTTCGGCAGAAGTAAAATCTTCTTCTAAGCCTATAGTTGATAATTTCTTAGTTAATTTAGGCAGTGTATTTTTAAACTTCTTAGACGAGATGAAGAATGGTCTTTATCTTGCTTCTGATACAATTTGGTGGAGTATAGCAGGAGTTCTTGAACGCAAAGGAAGAAGAAAAGGTTCTGTAACAGAACAGGCAATCGCCATTGGGCTTGATGCCCTGCCTATTGTTGCTCTGCTCTCGTTTGTAATTGGCTTTATTCTGACCCTTCAATCAGGAGTTCAACTTCAGAAGTTTGGAGCTAGTGTCTTTATTGCCGATTTGCTAAGTATCTCCATTGTCAGAGAGATGGGACCACTCATCACGGCGATTATCATTGCCGGTAGAAGTGGTTCAGCTATTGCCTCAGAAATTGCCACTATGAAGGTAACAGAAGAGATTGATGCTCTTAAAATGATGTCGCTTAACCCGATTAAGTATGTTATTGTGCCTAAGTTTCATGCCATTACTTTGACAATGCCTCTGCTAGTTGCCTTCTCTGTAATAGTCAGTTTAGCAGCAGGATTAATGATTTCAGTCGGTATGTTAGATATTTCAGGAGAAGTATTTGTTTCACGGGCGATTAATATTTTAGCAGTGAAAGATATTTTAATAACTTTAGCAAAAACAGTCGTCTTTAGTTGGTTAATTGTAATTATCGGTGCCTACTATGGCATGAAAGTTACAGGTGGAGCCGAAGGTGTGGGAAAAGCAACCACCAGCTCCGTTGTTACCTCAATCTTTGCTGTGATCTTAGCAGATGCGGCATTCAGCTTGATTTATCTATAATTATGAAAAAAGAAATAATAATAAAAACTACGAATTTAGTTGCCAAGTATGGAGAGAAAGTAGTCTTAGACGGTATTACCGTAGATATCTATAAGGGTGAAATAACCGTTATTCTCGGCTCCAGTGGATGCGGAAAAACAACGCTACTTAAAAATATTCTCAGACTATATCAACCTTACTCCGGAACAGTCGAGATTTTCGGCGAAGATGTTACCAATATGGATGAAGAGTTGTTTAATAATGTCTTAAAAAGAACTGGTATGTTATTTCAGAACGGTGCTTTACTCAATTCCATTACCATCTTTGATAATGTCTCTATTCCCTTAGAACAGCATACTAATTTGCCTCCTAAGATCATAGAAAGAATTATCAAAACTAAGCTCCATTTGGTTAATTTAGATCATGCGATTTATCTCACTCCCTCCGAGTTATCAGGTGGTATGAAGAAACGCGCAGCCTTAGCCAGAGCTCTTGCTTTAGAGCCCGAAATACTCTTTTGTGATGAACCTTCTGCCGGACTTGACCCTGTTACCAGTGCAGATCTAGATGCTCTCATGCTTAACCTCAGAAAACAGCTCAACATGTCTATGGTTATTGTAACGCACGAATTAGCCTCAATTCACAGAATTGCGGATAAGATAATCTTCTTGGATAGAGGGAAACTTCTCTTCAATGGAACTTTAGAAGATGCCAAAAAATCAGGGATACCCAATGTGGAAATGTTCTTTGAAGTTGGTAGTTTTTAAATTTAACTTGTAAAAAAAGTTCACTAATATTTACTTGTCATAAATTGAAGTTGAAGGAATTAGTTAATGGAATGGAAGAAATATTGTAGTCTTGTAATCTTAGTGTTCTCTGTAACTTTTGTATTTTCTCAAACTGAATCACTACTAGTACTCAGTGATTCGTTGAACCAATCCGTGTCTGGATTGGATTCACTCAATGTTGCGGCAGATTTAGACTCTCTAACTGCTGCAACTATTTTTGTTGAGAATGAAGAAGATGAAGCTTTAAAATTAAAGTATTTAGCATACAAAGATCTTTTTTCTAAAGTTGAACAGTATAAAAGCGAGCATCGTGAAGAGTATATCGCCGATTCTAATAAGTTACTATTCTGGTCAGTTCAAGGACACTTATTTGGGTTAAGTGCTGATAACTACTATCTTAAAAGAGATAAATTTACAGAACTAAACTCCCTCTACCCTACTTTTCAGAAATTACAAAACTATAATCGATTTTATCAAGAATCTAACAGTAATGACTTTTACTTTCTCAATAAGAAATATTACCAACTACCGGTAACTGCTATCGAAGTAGTAGCCGGAATGGGTGATTATGACTTAGGATCCGGTTATGTTGCCTTGAAAAAGAACTACTTTCTTAATAGATATAACCTAGACTTCAGAATGAACTTCTTGAAGGGTAATCTCTATTCCGGAAATGAATTAGCCTCTAACAGTAGTGCTAATTTAGTCATTCCTTTTAAAGAGAGCAACCTCAATATAGCTTTCAACTCTATCTCCTACGAAGGACCTTTTAATAAACTATCACCCGGCTTCCGTCTCTCTTCTTTAATCTGGGAAGAGAATAGCAGCTCTGCGGCTGCCACTTACAACAATGAATATGTTGATGTAGGACTAAGATTCACCGGTGAGAAATATAAGAATATTACTCCCCAAACGCTCAGTAGAGAATATTGGCAATTACTTCTTGCTAAAGAAGTTAACACAGATCATTGGCACAGCAATATCAGCTACGAATTCTTCTATCATGATGAAGATTTCTACAGTCAGGAGCTAAATTCACTCTCCTCAGATATTGACCACCTGCTCAATCTGCAATTCAACTCTGATTATGAAAAGTTTAATCTCTCTGCAAACTTAGTAACAACTCTTCCCTATCAGCTTCTTTCTAATAGTGAAGTAAGTTATAACATCAATACTAAGTTCAAGTTAGGAGTATTTACCAACTTTAGAAAAACACTTCATAAAGCTAATCTTTTCACAGATTATATTCCTACAGCTGATGCTCCCCTACCCAGTTCTCTCTACCTAAATGAAAAGAACAATACAGGCTTAACACTTAGCTTCACTGATCATAACTTAAATCTTAATATAGCTTTGGGAAGTGCAGAGATAGAAACTGAAGCTCTTAATGCTTCTTTGCACGAAGAGTACCAAGCTTTTAAAGCTCAACTAAGCGGAGATTACACTTATATTTTTAATACTTATAAGCTTAACCTGCAATCTCTTGTGAGAATTTATCAAGAATATGACAAATATAATATTCTCTATACTCCTAAATTCAATCTGACCAACTCCATTGAGTTAATCAAAGATATCAAACATAATAATCTGCTAAGATTCGGGATCTCCCATCACTTCTTTGATTCATATCTTGGTTATGAAAAGAGTGATAAAGTATTCTACCCTGAATGCTCTTTATTGGACATTTATGTTGGGGCTCAGATTACTCAACAATTTGAAATTAGAGGGTATTGGAAGAATATCTTAGATTATCAAGTTATTGCAGGAGAGAGATCTGTTCCGCAATCTATGATAGTTCTCATCTCTTGGAACTTCCTTAATTAAGAGAAATTAAAAAAGTCCTTGCTATAAAATTCAACTAGTTTTTATTGGATATTAAATAATAAATATAATATTTAAGGAGTTAAATATGGCTTTTAATTTAAGAAACAGACATTTCCTCACACTGCTCGATTTCACACCTAAAGAGATCAACTACCTGTTAGACCTCGCTAGAGATTTAAAAAGAGCTAAGTACACTGGCACCGAACAACAAAGACTTAAAGGTAAGAATATCGCTCTTATCTTTGAAAAAACATCAACCAGAACCCGCTGTGCTTTTGAAGTGGGTGCTTTAGATCAAGGTGCTCATGTAACCTATCTTGGTCCTTCAGGCTCTCAAATTGGTCATAAAGAATCAATGGCGGACACAGCTCGTGTTCTCGGAAGAATGTTCGACGGGATTGAATATAGAGGCTACGGACAAGCTATTGTTGAAGAATTAGCCAAACATGCAGGTGTTCCTGTGTGGAATGGTTTAACAACTGAATATCATCCGACTCAAATTCTTGCTGACTTCTTAACTATCCAAGAACATATTGCCAAACCTCTTAATGAAGTTGTTTTCGCGTACGCCGGTGATGGTAGAAACAACATGGGTAACTCTCTTATGGTTGGTGCTGTAAAAATGGGTATGGACTTTAGAATTGTTGCTCCAAAATCACTTTTCCCAAATGAAGAGTTAGTTGCCAAATGCAGAGAAATTGCTAAAGAGACAGGTGCTAAAATCACTCTTACCGATGATATCGCTAAAGGCGTAAAAGGCGCTGATGCTATCTACACTGACGTTTGGGTGTCAATGGGCGAACCTGCTGAAGTGTGGGAACAAAGAATTAATCTCTTAAAACCATTCCAAGTTAATAAAGCTATGATGGATATGACAGGCAAAAAAGAAACTATCTTTATGCACTGTTTACCTGCTTATCATGACTTAAATACTGCTGTTGGCAGAGAAGTTTATGAGAAATACGGACTCAAAGCTCAAGAAGTTTCTGATGAAGTATTTGAATCTGAAAACTCAGTTGTCTTTGATGAAGCTGAAAACAGAATGCACACTATTAAAGCTGTGATGGTTGCAACTTTAGGAGACTAGGTCTTTTTAATTAATAATTAATAATTAATAATTGAGGGTATTCCTTCGGGGATACCCTTTTTTTAGCTACTGACAACACAGAAAACACTGAAAAGAAAAGACCTTCACACGAATTAAATGTATGTTTAATCGTTGATTTGTTTAATTTGTAATTGGTTGGTGTTGGCTACGAAGCCTCTTTACTGGGATTGCGGATGCCCACATCCGTATTCATTTCCCTTCAGCGAAGGGGAATCTTATCTTTCCGAAGCATATCTTATTGAATTCTTCTATTTCAAGAACTAACCACAAGTACATTATACACATAAGTAATAACCATGAAGGGGTAATATAGCTTGAAATAACAATCGAAAATAGGACGGGACAATTGAAAGCATCGATAATGTAGGGTGCGTATTGCATACGCCCTCTTGTTTGCCACTGACTTCATTTTTCTCTTTTAAATCCTTCTCTTCTTTCTTTTCTGTGTTTTCAGTGCACTCAGTGGCTAAAATTACTTCTTCATTATTCATTATAAATTATTTCCCTAACCTCACCTACGTCATAGCAGTTACTATCTTTAGCTTGTGATGTAAACACCCTACTGTCGCTTATTATTTAAAATAAAGCTTGCCGAATTCGCAAAGTTTGCTTGTTTAGTTCCCTATAATGAAAAAAGAAGAGGAAAGTAGAGATGAATGAACAAAATCACCCAAAAGGTGGTATCACAGAAATGTTATTAATAGCCCTTCCCATGTTTGTATCAATGGGTTGTGATGCTATTATGACATTCACAGATAGACTGTTTTTATCAAAATTAAGCCCGGATCACATGAACGCAGCTTTAGCAGGAGGTGTATTTCTTGCTACATTTACAGTCTTTTTCACCGGTTTAATCAGCTATTCAACAGCCTTAGTAGCTCAATATATAGGAGCAGGTTTTAAAAGTAGAGCATCGGTAACTACTTTCCAAGCTATCTTAATAGCTTTAATTGCCTACCCAATTCTTCTAGTAACAACACCGATGGCAGAAGGGATTTTCAAGTATATGAGTATCCCGGTAAATCAACTTCCTCTGCAAATAGAGTACTTTTCAGTTCTTCTTTGGGGTACCATCTTTATGTTGTTAAGAACTGCCTTTAGTAGTTTCTTTTCAGGTATCGGCAGAACCAAAGCTGTCATGATCGCCGGTTTTGCCTCTTTAATTACAAATGTATTATTCAACTATTTGTTGATCTTTGGTAAGTGTGGATTTCCTGCTCTCGGGATGAGGGGTGCAGCTTGGGGAACTAATATTGGCGGTTTCACCGGTGTACTTATCCTCTTTGTACTATATTTAAGTAAGCGTAATAGAATGGATTACCAAATAAGAAAATCATTCAGATTCAATCCTACTATTATGAAGAAGCTGCTTTGGTATGGTTTACCTCAAGGATTTGAAAGCTTTATGACCCTCTCTGCCTTCACTGTAATCACGCTTTTATTGCATTCAGAAGGCGATGTAGTAGCTACTGCCTCATCAATCATGTTCAACTGGGACTTCATTGCATTTATGCCCTTAACCGGATTCCAAGTGGCTGTAACGAGCTTAGTTGGCAAATATATGGGAGCCAGGGATATCAAAAGTGCTACGAAAGCAGCTATGTCCGGTATTAAAACAGGACTTCTCTATTCAGTTATTATATTTGTGCTTTACACTTTCTTCCCTCATATTTTAGCTAATGTGTTTAAGCCGGAAGATGCTTCTGAAGTATTTACTGCTGCTCTTCCTATGTCTATTTCGATGTTGAGATTAGCAACGCTCTATGTGCTTGGCGATGCTGTCTCTATCTCCTTGGTCGGTGCTTTGCGCGGAGCTGGGGATACTCATTGGACTATGGTTGCCTTCATTGCTATGCATTGGATAGCTGCAGGCGTTATTTACCTCTCTCTAAAAGTATTTGGACTATCCGCTGTATTTAGTTGGGGCGTCTTAGTGGTAACCTTCTTCTTGTTTAGCATTGTGTTAATCTTCAGATTTAGACAAGGAAAATGGAAAACACTTGACATAATAAATAACTAAGGTAAATATTGGTTATGAATAAATTTAAAGTTGTAAAAAACACCAAAAGAATCGAAAAGTTGTTAGCACTGAAATATAATGCAACCGGTACAGGACTGCATGAGAAGGTTACTTCTGTAGAGGAGAAGCTTACTCCTGAACTCACAAAAAAGATCAGGTATATTGCTACAGTTCGCAATAAATTTGTACACGATGCTGATTTTAACAAGCTTCCTGATGACTTTTTTAAAGTAAATAATGAAGTTTTTAAAGAGTTATCTAGAAAGAAAAACCGTCTTTCTAACTTGATTTTCTATATTGTTGTGATCTGTCTCTTTGCTATTTTATTCTATTTTAGGTTTAGAAATGGTTTTACCTGAGGTATTATTAAATAGTGATTAAGGTTTAATCAAAATTTAAAAGGGCGAAAATATTTCGCCCTTATTTTTTAGTTTTCACAAAATTCTATCAAATACTGCTCATCTATAGAGAGATAACTCTCCTCCACATTGCCGCCAAAATCATAACTGTTACCGTTCTCAGTTTCAACTACAAAAGTATAATAGAATCTATTTTCATTAGTTTGGAAGGCTATGTTATGGTAGGCAAAATCTCCCGGTTCAATAGGTGGATCAAAAGTTACCAAGAATAATTCACCGTTTGTAAATTGGGTAACCTTCCTATATTTGAGCTTGGTTATTCTTTGGTTAGAGTGGTTAATAATCTTAACAGAAGCACTATTAGGACTACAATATACTCTATAAGTATTTCCTGGTGTGAATATTATTTCTGTTTGATCATAGTATATCTTATTGTATTCATCAAAGATTCTAAAAGTTTCTCCACGCAGGGTTAACATCTTTTTGGTTCTTCCATCTGCAAAAAAAGGTACTTTGCGATCAGTATCAACAGGTATTTCATATATTTCTTTACCGGCTATGGTAAAGCTGGTTCCATCTATGGCTCCATACAGATTGTGATTAGTTTGGTTGGTTATTCTAATCGCAGCCCCATCTTCACAACCGACTAAAATAAGTACTGCGAATATAATCAGGAATAAGAACTTCATTGTTTTCATGCATACTCCTCAATGTTATAATTTAGTTATGATTAATCTTCTATATTTACATGTCAATAATATGTGGGCTATGAATTGAGGCAACCTTTTTCTAAAATAAAAAAAGAGAGCTTACCACGCTGATAAGCTCTCTTGGCGACCCCTAGGGGAATCGAACCCCTGTTGCAAGAATGAAAATCTTGAGTCCTAACCACTAGACGAAGGGGTCAATTGGTGATCCAGGATGGACTCGAACCATCGACTCTCTCCTTAAAAGGGAGATACTCTACCACTGAGTTACTGGACCAATACTTCGTATAAGTTAAGTTTAATCAAATTATAATAAGGCTTTTTCCTGTCAATACTTTTTTTACTTTTGTTGATATTTTATTTAGGTAAATCTTCTCTCTTTCTTGATAACTATCTACTATTTTGTAATTTAGGAGTTATTTTATTTATTTAATTGTTTAAATTAAATTCTTCTTCTCCGTGTATCTTAACAGAATAACTCTGTAGTAAAATAAGAGGGTGGATGCAATACGCCCCTACTATTTGCATATTTTATCAAATAGAATTTGGCGAGACTATTTTCTTTATTATACTTTCAGAAAATAAACAAAAGGAGATACTATGGCAAAGACAACATTTAAAGCTGATGTGAAATTGATGGGAAAAGGCACTTATTGCGAAGGAACTTCACGAGATTTTACAGTCGGAATAGACGAGCCTAAAGAACTTGGTGGAACTGATAAAGCAATGAACCCTGTGGAGATGCTATTAAATGCTCTTGGCGGTTGCATGTCTATTTGTGCTGCATCTTTTGCAAAAAAGAATGGAGTTAAATTAGATGGGTGCAGAGTTGAGGTTGAGGGAGATTTAGATCCGGATGGATTTTTGAGAATTAATCCGGAAGCTCCAAACGGATTTTCTGAAGTTCGCTACAAAATCATTATCGACTCCCCTTCACCACAGGAAAACATAGAGAAATTAATTGCCCATATAGAAGATGTGTGTCCTGTTTCAAATACTTTGCAAGGTGTTAAGGTCATTCGCAAAATGTAATAAATAGTGTAAATAAACAATAAATTGCTACGCGGTAGATTAATCGCGTAGCAATTTAATTAAATCATTATTTCTTAGGTTAAACTTCTAATTCAATAATTTTGGCAGCTACACCTTTGAGAAGGTTAAGTTTTCTTTCCATCTCAAGATGTTGCTCTTGCTTTCCAACTAATTCTAAAAAGATGGTTCCGTTCTTAGAGCAATCATCTAATACGCCACCGTGGAGTCCTAATCTTGTTTTAATTACGCAACCCCATTCTGTTAAAATCTTCTGAACTGTTACAGCTTCTTCTTTTCTGGTATCTACTAAGATAATCATATAATCTTTCTGCATTCTTTCTCCTTTATATTTGTATATTGTTATTCATCACACATTTATTATTGTTTTTGTCTCTTTTAAAACTCTTTCAGCATGCCCTTTGGCTCTGACATTAGTCCAATATTTAGCTATTTTCCCTTGGGGGTCGATTAAAAAGGTTGAACGAATTAAGCCTTCATACTCTTTTCCATAGTTCTTTTTGATTCCCCATACTTTATAAGCTTTTATTGTTTTCAAATCCGGATCGCTGAGCAGCTCTATCTTGAGATTATGCTTGGCGATAAAGTTACTATGACTTTTAACAGAATCCTTGCTTACTCCTACAATTTTGACATTCAAATCACTAAAGTCATCCAGGCGAGCTGAGAAGTCAGAAGCTTCAGCAGTACAACCGGGTGTATTATCTTTAGGATAGAAGTAGAGGAGAAGCCAACTTCCTTGGTAATCAGCTTTAGAAATAGTTTTCTCTTCGCTGTTCAATAGAGAGAAGTCAGGAGCTTCTGCATCAATAGAAAATAAATCTACCATGTTTATTACCTCTGAAGCACGTTATAAATATCTTGTAGTTTCTTCAGATGAGTCATCTCTTCTCTAATAATCTTAAAGATAGCTTTTTGGGCTTTTTCATCTTTGGTTTCTGTATAGAGAGAGTGAAAATAGAGCAGAGTATCTTTCTCAAATTGCATAGCAAATCTGATAATCTCTTTAGTATCTTTAGCTTCTGTAGCTAATTTTATAGAGGCACCTTTTTTATTGAAGATATGTGCTTTGATGACAGAATCGAGGTAAGAGGAGGTCATTTCCCAACCATCTGGATCAACTAAATCTGCCAAATCATCAGAATCTCTAAGACTCTTAAAGTACATTTCATGAGCTATCTCTTCATCTCTTAACAAAGTGATTAACTCGCGGGCATTAGCATCTAAATCTTTTCTGGCAAGCGCACTTTCGTAAAAAGCTTTGCCGTTTCTTTCAATGTTCAAAGCAAACTCAATAACTTCATTTACTGATAAGTTTTGCATAAAATCTCTCCTAATTCTATTTAGTAAGTTATTACCCTATGGGAGCATTGTTCAAGAAACAGTAGGTGCATTGGCTCTATTAAAGATGACTACTTTATGGAACATCTCTAGTTCAGCTCCGCAATTAGGACATCTATAATCTTGAGGTAACTCATCAAATCTTACATCATTATGTTCTTTAGGATCATAAACATAGCCACAAGCTACGCATTCATATTTATCCAATATCACCCCTTTCTTGTGCTTTTAAAGGCTAATAAACAAACTAATATTTTAAGTAACTATTCTAAAGCCTGAAACATATCTTTGCCAACACCACAAACAGGACAAGTGTAATCTTCAGGTAAATCCTCAAAAGCTACATTGTCATTCTCAGCTGGGTCATATATATAACCACAAGGAATACATTCATATTTTTGCATTTTAATTCTCCTTTAAATTTATATTTTATTAGCGAAATAAGGAGGGACAAGCCCTCCTCAATCTTTTATTCTACAATTTGAAACATATCTTTACCCACGCCACAGAGAGGACAAGTCCACTCATCAGGTAGGTTTTCAAATGCTACATTATTATTTTCTGCCGGATCATAAATGTATCCGCAAGCTAAGCATTCATATTTTT
>JBAYZI010000070.1:0-13808 GCA_041672585.1 Cloacimonadales bacterium (SeqCode)
GTTCAAGACCTAAGCCTTTTTTTATTACAGTAAAACCGTAATTTTATATTACAATTATACAACTAAT
The DNA here is from genome assembly GCA_041672585.1 of Cloacimonadales bacterium (SeqCode). Lineage (GTDB taxonomy): Bacteria > Cloacimonadota > Cloacimonadia > Cloacimonadales > JAFGVF01 > JAEKNW01. Next base: position 68 of record JBAYZI010000070.1, read on the forward strand.
TATCTCTATTATCAAACTAAATTGTTTCTTTTATATATCATAGTACTTGACAAAATTCTAACAAATATAAGATAATTATCTTTCATTATAAGAGTTGAACTTTCGTTTATTCATTATTGCCATAAATCTCTAGAAGTGAACGCTTTATGCTTAGAGCAAGCACAGCCCTGCTCTGAAAAAGATTAAAGTTCATAATCTGTGTATTAAACGAATAAAATAAATTATAAAAAAAGGCATTCAAACTTTCAAGTCTGAACAAAACATTAAACAGAGAAAAGTAAAAATTCCCTGGAGGGAAAAAAATGAAAAGGTCGATTATATTATTTTTAATCTTCATATTAGCACTAACAACTGCGTTTGCCGGTAATGTAGAAATTGCTAACATCAACGATACTACTGATTATCCTAACACTCGTATATCAGAGTTTAACAAAAGTGAACTAGGAAGTTTGGTTTTAGCTTCATTGGAACAAAATCCAATCAATACTGATAACTTTTTAAATCATGATGTAACCACTACGGAAAAAGATACGCGAAGGCCTCAGGGTTCTACTTGTTCTAATCCACTGCCATTAACCTTCCCTGCTGTTAATGTTTCCGGTCATACTGAAAACTTTGGCAATGATTATAAATACAATTATCTTAATCCCCCAAATTGGCACATAAACGCTAATGATGTAGTTTATCAATTCACATTTCCAACCCATGGGAAATTAAATGGTACCATTACCTCTACTACACCAGGTTCCGGAATGGGTGCCTACATTCTCCTAAGTGAACCTAAGGAATATCATGCTCCTGAAGTAACTATACAAAAAACAACAAATTATTCACAATTAGACTATAACACCGAATGGTTAGATCCCGGAACTTATTTCCTCATTATTTCCTGTCATTCAAACTTCCATAATTCAATTGATTATACTATCAATCTAAACGCCGATTTTCCGGCTCCAACTTTTTCACAACATCCATTTCCTAATAACAATGCTACAAATCAACAAGGGAACTTAACTCTTACATGGATAAATGGTTTTTATGCCGAATATATTGACCTGTATTTTGGTAAAGCAGGTGAAGAGATGGCTTTACTGTTAGATAATGTAGCTCCGGTTGAAAGCTATGAAGTTTTCCATCTGAATGAGAGAACACCAACAACCTATAACTGGAAAGTTGTTTGTCGTAATGTTACGGGTTATTCAGAAAATACCTGGTCATTTACTGTCAAAGCTTTGAATAGTATTCCGGAAGCAGATATTATCTTTGACAGTGATAATCATGATTTTGAAAATTTACCTATGAATCCACAAGCAAAATACTCAATCTCTCAAAGTATCTATTTTCAATCAGAGTTCAATCTTAGAGATTTGGCTATTACTTCAATTAGCTATTTCCATAGTGGAGAAATGTCTTATTCAAAGGATATTGAAATCTTCATGAAGCATACTACAAAAGATAGTTTCACGAATGATACTGAATGGGAGTATGATGGTTTCAATCATGTCTATAGCGGTAAGTTGAATTTTAATTCAGGAGATCCGATAAGCACTATCACCTTAGACACCCCTTTTTCCTATAATGATACGGACAATTTAATGGTCCAATTCTTTGCTACCGGTCAACAAACCTCTCCATATTATAATAATAAGCTATACAGCTTTCCTGTTGGAGGTAATAGATCACTTGTAAGAGATAGTAATCAAGAAAACTTCTTTGCTAATTTTCCCGGAAATCAAAGTCCAGGGTATTTAAAAAACTATCTACCCGTTACCGGATTTAACTATATATTATCGACCGACGAGCCTCAATTTATTTCAAGTGCTAATATCTTAAGTTTTGAAGAGCAACTCGTGCATGTAGTAAGTGATCCTCAAACTCTTACTATTTCCAATTTTGGCATTGAGCAGCTTGATATCAATAGTCTTATTCTTACCGGAGCAAACAGTGACCAGTTCTTATTGGTCGATGAAAACAGCTATCCAGTATCTTTGGGTCTATTTGAACATATGTTAGTTTCAGTGAAATATATACCTACCACAGGCTTTGAGCATAGAGCTGAGTTACAAATCACTGATGATCAGAGCAGAGTAGTGCATACTATTCAACTGGTAGGTAATTCAATTGATAATAATATCTATGAAATTAACATTCCTTATGCCCAAGGATTTGAAGACCCAACTGCTTTAATAGGCTGGAATTTCAATGTAGAATCAACAAATACCCAGGCCAGCTCTGAATGTTATGAATCAATTTATCATGCTCGTAGCGGAGAATACTCAGCAAGATTCTTTAATCCATCTTCAGCAACTAGTGAAGCAGAATTAGTTTCTCCAGTAGTAATACCTGAGATGGATGGGTATAGAGTTAGATTCTGGGCTAAAAAACAATATGATTCTACTGAACCACTGATAATTGGTAAATATGATTCAACTATGGAAACATTTACCCTAATTGATGCTATTGAGTTAACTAAAACTTATGCAGAATATATATTTGATATGATCGTACCACAGAGAGCTAATGAGAGATTTGCCTTCCAATATAAATTTGTAGGAGGAGGGCAGGATATCCACATTGATGACATTATACTTGAGTCTCTTCCCACAGCACCGCTTGCAGAATTAAGCGTTTCTGAGCTTGATTTTGCCCCTTGTAACACTTTCTCAACTTCACCCATAGAAATCCTAATGATAAGAAATGTGGGTATTGGTGAGCTTAATATCAATGAGATTGAGTTAACCGGAGCAAATGCTGATGAGTTTTCATATACTACAGACTCTAATGCTTCTTACACTCTTGCTGCTCTTGATTCTTTAGCCATTAGCGTTACATTTAGACCAACTTCTGCCGGTGCAAAAGAGGCTACACTCGTTATTACTGATGATCTTGGTCAGAGAGTTAGAGTAGACTCAGATTTCGGAGCTGATAATTGCAGCAGAAATGCCAATACTGCAACTCTCACAGGTTTTGCCAATGACAGAATGATTTACTCATTTCCCTTTGTTGAAGGATTTGAAGAGAACAATGTTCACAATTCAAAAATCATAGATGGGTGGAACATAGATTCAGAGATCGATGACTCTTACTGGAAAATAAATGGAACTATTAACGATTATGATATAACTCCCAGAACCGGTAATTTTAATGTTTATTTAAGTAGTTATAACCCCCAATCACAAACCAACTGGTTGATAAAGCCTGTTGAGTTAGTTGTTGGACAAGCTTATGATGTAGAACTTTATGCCAGACGCAGTAATGTTCTTTACTCCCGAGCCGATATAGGTATTTACTTTACCACTGAAATGGAAACAATAAAAACGACGGATGATACCAATCAAGTTAGTGTTACAGATGGTGATTATCAATTAATCTCACATAGATTTATTCCTGCTACCTCAGGTACCCATTTTCTTTGCATCAAAGGTGAAATTCATTACTGCGCATATTTGAGTATCGATGACATTGTTATTACAGCCAGTCCAACTGTTCCAATTATTTCTATTTCTGAAACTACGATAGATTTTAATGAAACAAGAATTGGCATACCTACTTCTAAAGAATTAGTTATCACTAATACAGGTGAAGGGACTCTAAACATTGGTGCTATTGGAATAACAGGTACTCACGCTAATCAATTCAGCTACTCTACTACAGAAGATGCTTCACTAGCTTTGGGAGAAAACCAATCCTTAGCAATCACAGTTAACTTTGCTCCTCTTACAACCGGATACAAAAACGCTAAACTGACTTTCACAGATAATCTAGGTAATAGAATGAGAGTTAGTTCTGCATCTAAAGAAACCAATAGAAATGCCAATGAAGTTATACTTACGGGTACAGGTATTCCTTTATCTCAAGGTTCAACATGTTCTAATCCGTTCCCGTTAACTTTCCCTACAGGCAATATTTCCGGTAATGTAGCCAATTTCTTTGATGACTACTCTGAAACTTGGATTACCCCAAACAGCAATAAATTTACCGGCAATGATGTTGTTTATCAATTCACTCTTGATAGAAACATGATTTTAGATGGTAGGATTAATTGTAATGCTAACTATTTTAGCGCTTTTATTTTCCAATCAGAACCTAATCCCACTAATCCAGCTCCTGTGGTTACAGAAGCCTGGGCTGCTTGGTTCGAGGATACATATTTAAGGTTTGATGACTACTATCTACCGGCAGGAGATTATTTCTTAATTATCTCTACTAACTTTACAGACGAAGATGAAAACTTTACTATGAGCTTAACAGCTACTGAGATACCTATTCCTGACATAAGTGATTATCCTTCCCCTGAGGATGGAGATATTGAGCAAGCAACAGATATAACTCTGAGTTGGTACAATGATAATTATTCAGAAACTATAGATTTACACTTTGGTGAAGTTGGCAATATGGAATTAATATTGAATGATGTACCTAAAATTGATGAATATCAGGTTACTAACCTTAATGCCAACACAACCTACGAGTGGAAAGTTGTTAGTCGTAACTATAGTGGTACATCAGCTGACCCAGAAACTTGGTCATTCACTACTATTGGCAGCATTCCTGAAGCTGCTGACAATTATTATCCTGAAAATAACTCTATAAACATATCTCCTGACGGAGAACTCTGTTGGAGTGATGTTACCGGTACTAACGGATACAGAGTATATTTCGGAACTAATGAGCAATTTAGTGATGATGATTATGTTGAAGTCAACGGAGAGTGTGTACCTTATTTTGAGTTCAGCGATTTAAACTATAACACTACCTATTACTGGAAAGTTGTTACTTATAATATTCTGGGCGATACAAATGAAGATAGTGATGTCTGGTCATTTACTACTCGTGACATATATTTCCCTGATGCAGATATTGTCTTTGAAGGCGAAAGGTATATCATCAATAATAATATGCCAATGAGTAGCTACGATGGCTATACTGTTACTCAAAATATCTATGAGCAAGCAGAGTTTAATATTGCGGGAAAAGCTATCACCTCAATTAGCTATCTCTGCGATAACAACGCAAATTGGTCAGAAAATATAGACATCTTTATGAAACATACTGATAAGTCAACTTTCTCAGATGAGTATGACTGGGAAATTGGTAACTTTACTCAGGTCTATAATGGCACTATGAATGTAAATATTGGAGAACCCATAGTTAATATTCCCTTGGACACTCCTTTTGCCTATAACAACAGAGATAATTTAGTTGTCTTATTCTTTTCTACACATGGTGGCTATATCAACAGAAACTTTGAGTTTTATACTTATGCTGTTGAAGAGAATAGATCACTGACTGCTAGTAATAGTGGTGAAACACCTTATATACTCAATGATGAATCAGTTCAAGGTAGTCTTAACTCATATTTGCCTCTTACAGGTTTTAATTTTGAAACACTAACTGAAGAGCCTCAATTACATGTAAGTGCTGAAAACCTAAGTTTCTTCCAACAAGCTACCGGCACCGAAAGTCAACCCAAAAACATTATCATCTCCAATCTTGGTCAAGCTAATCTCAGTATCAACAATGTTACTCTTACCGGAACAGATGCTACTCAATTCACATTGTCTGACGAGAACGACTATCCTGTGTCCCTGGGATTCAATGAAAATATGGTAATTTCAGTTGTTTACGCTCCTACTACAGAAGCAGAACACACAGCTGAATTACAAATCACAGATAATCAAGGGCGAATATTTAGATTTAATTCTGCAACAGAGCCAACCATTAATAGTAGAGGATTATATTCTGTTACACTTAAAGGATTTACTCCTATTCTCGGGAGTGTCTGCTCTAATCCATTACCCTTAGAATTCCCTGCAGTAAATATTAAAGATTATAGCGAAAACTATTTTAATGATTATGCTGAAGACTGGATCATTCCTAGTTCATGGTATTTTAATGGTTGTGATGTGGTTTATCAATTCACAGTAGCAACAACTGTATTATTAAATGGTACTATTGAAGATTTAGATGGTCCTATAGGTGCTTTTATCCTTCAAGATGAGCCTAATGCTACAAATCCGGCTCCTGTAATTTCACAAAATACTTCAGAATACTATAGCTTAAATTATGATAATGAAATGCTGCCTGCCGGGACTTATTACCTAATTATTTCAAAAGCTCCATCTCTTGGAAGTTCTCAATATACTATCAATTTAACAGCTGATCCACTTCCTATTCCAAGTAGTGCTACTTCTCTGTTCCCTCCTGATAACGCTATAAACAATCAAACTAACGTTATACTTAGTTGGGTAAATGCTGAATATACCGAAACTATAGATTTATATTTTGGCAAAGCAGATGCTAATGAATTGCCCTTAGTTTTGAACAATATAGCTCCGGTTGATGAGTATCAGGTTACTGACCTCGATCCTAACACTTTATACAAATGGAAAGTTGTTAATCGTAATCACAATGGAGAAACAGAAGAAACATGGCTATTCACTACTACCGGTAGTGCTCCTGTAGCTGCTGCCAATCCAATTCCTGCCAATGCTTCTTTAGACTCTCCTTTTGCAGGAAATCTAACTTGGGACGCCATTGCAAATGCTAACGGATACAAAGTTCATTTCGGAACTGATGCTAGTTTCACCGGCATGACTCCTGTTGACAAGCTTGTTCCAAGCTATGATTATAGCCACTTAGAGTCTGAAACAACTTATTACTGGAAAGTTGTTCCTTATAATGATATTGCCGAAACCGAAGAGGATGAGATCGTAGTCTGGTCGTTTAAAACTATGGCTAGCTCTTTCCCTGATGCAGATCTTGTCTTTGATGGTACCAGGATTGAAAATGGAAATCTGCCCATAAATCGTGAACTGTCCCATACAATGACTCAAAGTATCTACAAGCAATCCGAGTTAAATATTGAAGATAATAGTATTACTTCAATTAGCTATCTTTACAACAAAAACTCTGCTTGGTCAATTGATATTAGTATCTATATGAAACATACTGATAAATCTGCTTTTTCCCATGAAGAAGATTGGGAAATAGGTAACTTTGTTAAAGTTTACAACGGTCCACTCGCAGTGAATACCTCACAATCAGTAGTTACCATTAATTTGGATCAACAATTTCCCTACAATAACACAGATAACTTAGTTGTTCTATTCATGAATGAAAGATCTGAAACAATGAATAGTGCAGACCACTTTTATAATTATTCTGTTGTAGATAATAGATCAATCACTGCTACTTCAGGGTATTATGGTATGAATATGAACCGCCCAAGTTACGGTACATTAAAAGCTTGTTTACCTGTTACAGGCTTCAATTATATAGAAACACCTCCGGAACTAGTAGAACCTTTGTTTACCATAAATACAGAAGTTTTAAATTTCGGAAGTACTTATATACATAAAGAAAGTTACGAGCAAACTTTTACTGTATCTAATCTTGGTATTGCCAACCTCTGTATCAATGAGATTATTCTTACCGGAGCAGATGCTGAGCAGTTCAAGGTAAGAGATGGAAATAGCTTTCCTGTAACTCTTGGCTTCCAAAATGAGATGTTTGTCTCGGTTGTACACGCTCCTACTGCAATCGGCATCCACACAGCTGAACTACAAATCATTGATGATCAAGGTAGAACCGTTAGATTAAGTTCAGCAACAAAATCCTCTAATGATAACAGAGGAGTACATTCTGTAACTCTAAACGGTAACTGTCCTGATCCAGCTATCACCTCTTTTCCTTTTACTGAGAGTTTTACTAACGCTTTGGGTAAATGGACACAATATTCAGAAATAGGAACTAACTCCTGGCTTTACAATTATCTTCCTGGATATGAATATTGCGAGTATGGAACAAACCCAAGAACTACACCTAGTAATGTATTCTTGCCTAAAAACAATACCCAGTGGTTATTCAGAACAGTTCAACTTGTGGGAGGTCAATCTTATGGGGTTGAGCTATATGCCAGACAAGATAATGAAAACTCTTCCTACGCTAATATCGGTATCTACTACGGCACCACAGACACACCAGCTGACATGATAGATGTTACCGGACAAGTCGGTCTTGTAAATGGCGATTATCAACGAGTTGCAGGATCATTTATTCCTGCCACATCCGGCACCTACTTTGTCGGCATCAAAGGAGTTATTGATTACCGTGCAATTTATCTCAGTCTAGATGATATTACAATCTCTAAATCTGTTCCGATTGCTACTCTTTCTGCAACTGAATTAGACTTTGGCGTTGTAAGTACTATTGATCCAGTCTCTAAGCAGCTTTCTATTACGAACACAGGGGATGGAGTTTTAAATATTAATACGCCTGAAATAACTGGTCTTAACGCTGATGAATTTAGTTGTTCTATTGCCGGTGAGGCATCAATGGCTCTTGCAGAAGGTCAATCACTGGAAATTACAGTTATTTACGATCCTATAGCTGCCGGCGAGCACACAGCTCAACTGCAAATCACTGATAATGTGGGTAGAGCAATAAGAATTTATTCAGAAACCCGCCCTAATGCTAGTAACAGAAGCACAAACTCTGTAAATCTTGTCGGTTCTTTTACTGATCCTATGATCAATGAATTGCCTTTTACTGAAGGATTTGAAAGCTATTCTTCAGATTCAGAAATATTAACCTGCTGGTCACAAATTTCTGAACAAGGTACTAGTAGTTGGTTAGTAAATAAAGCTAATATTGACGACAAAAAGTTTCCGAGAACCGGTGCTAGAAATATCTTTTTAAAATGGCACAACACAAACTGGTTAATGAGGCCAATCGAGCTGATAGGCGGCACATCTTACGATGTTGAGCTTTATGCCAGACAAGATGGCACTAACTCAGATAACGCCAATATCGGCATTTACTACAGCTCTTCAACCACAACAACTGACATGATACCGATTACCGGACAAGTCGGTCTTGTAAATGGTGATTATCAACAAATTACAGGATCATTTACGCCTGCCACATCCGGTATTTATTATCTCGGAATCAAGGGATTTATTAATGCCACTCCTTGGTATCTCTCTCTTGATGATTTTACTATTAGTAAAACACCGGTACCAATTGTTACTCTTTCTGTAACTGAGTTAGACTTTGGAGTAGTAACGCTTAACACCTCTGCCTCTGAGCAAATCTCTGTTACCAACACTGGCGTCGGAATATTAAACATCGAAGCTATTGAGATAGAAGGTGTTGATGCTTCTGAGTTTAGCTGGTCAACTACAGAAGGAGCTTCAACAGCTCTTGCTGCTGACGAAACTTTAAATATTGAAGTTATCTTTACACCAACTTCCGAAGCTAGCAAATCAGCTTCTCTGATTATCACAGATAATATGGGAAGAAATGTTAGAATTAATTCTGCATCCAGAGCAACCAACGGAAGTCGAAATACCAATCAAGTTGCTCTTAGGGGTGAAGTCTTTACTCCACTTCAAGGTTCAATTTGTGCCAATCCAATCCCGTTAACCTTCCCTACAGGCAATGTTTCCGGGAATACAGCAGAGTTCTTTAATGACTACTCTTCAGCATGGATTACTCCTAGAAGTAATTACCTTAATGGTGATGATGTAGTTTACCAATTCACTCTTGCGACTGGCGTGTTCTTAAATGGTACAATTACTACCACTGATTTATCTATGGGTGCTTTCATCCTGAAAGATGAACCTAATGCAGCTAATCCTGCTAATGTAACTTTAGGAAAAAGCTCCTCCTACTCTAACACTTTAACTTATACTAATGAAATGCTGTTTCCCGGAACTTATTTCTTAATAATTTCCAGTAACCCGGCTCCTCAAAGTCTAGAATATGTTATTAATTTAACAGTTGATCCTTTACCTCCTACTTTCCCGGATGCGGATATTGTCTTTGATGGTGAAAAAACTGATAATCAAAAAATACCTATGAACCCGTACGATGGATTTTCCATCTCACAAAGTATCTATAAGCAAGCAGAGTTAAATATAGAAGCATCAGCTATTACTTCTATTAGCTATCTTTATAACCAAAACTCAGCTTGGTCTGAAACTATAGAGATTTTTATGAAGCATACTGCTAAAGATAACTTTGAAAATAATAATGACTGGGAAATAGGAGACTTTACTCATGTCTATAGTGGCTCGATGGCAGTAAACACAACAGAATCAATAGTTAACCTTGCTTTGGATAACCCCTTTATATATAATGGCTCAGATAACTTAGTGGTTCTTTTCTATGCTACTGATTCAGAATGGGCGTCTGGCTCAGATAGATTCTACAGCTATCCAGTTACAGGCAATAGAACGCTTAGTAGCTATGGTGATCAAAATAACTTCTTTGAAAGTTTCCCTAATATTGCTACTCCAGGTTCTTTAAAATCTTATCTACCTGTTACAGGTTTCAATTATCAAGCATTTACTGAGGAACCTCAACTCACTGTAAGTGCTGAAACTTTAACTTTCACTGATCAAATAATGAATACAGAGAGTGCTCCCAAAACTCTTACTATTTCTAATCTTGGTCTTACCAATCTTGGTATTAACAGCATTACTCTTGCCGGAACAGATTTAGGAATATTCGAATTGACAGATGCAAATAACTACCCTGTAATTCTTGGTGCAGGTGAAAACATTGCCCTTTCAGTTGTGTATGCACCTACTATAGCTGGTGAACATACAGCTGAATTACAAATTACTGATGATCAAACTCGCACTGTGCACACTGTTCAATTTATAGGTAATTCAATTGATCTTGATATCTATGAAATTAACATTCCCTACACTGTAGGTTTTGAAACAGAAGCTGAGTTATTAGGTTGGACAACTAATGTTACATCAGACAATGGTTATTCATTTGCCCAAAGAGAAATTGAATTCGCCATGCCACATACTGGTGATTGTTGTTATTTAATGTATCAAATGGATCTTAATACTAAAATAGAATTGATTTCACCTTTAGTTGTACCGGACATGGATGCCTATAGAGTTAAGTTCTGGGCTATCCAGCAAAACCCTAATAATACAGATCCACTTGTTATTGGAAAATACGATGCAACTATGGAGATATTTACTGAAATTGCCAGCTTTGATTTGGCAGAAACAGTTAATGAAGGATATACAGAGTATGTCGTCAATATGGATGGATCACAAAGAGCTAATGAAAGATTTGCTTTCAAATATGAATCTTCAGGAGAAGGGCAGGTAATCTTGATTGATGATATTACATTTGAGGCTACTCCAACAACACCAGTTGCAGAACTAAGCGTTACAGAGCATGATTTTGGTACTCTTATTTTATTCACAACCTCACCCACAAAAACCGTAACAATAACTAATGTGGGTATCAATCTACTCACTATCAATGATATTGAACTAACCGGACTGAATGTAGGTGATTTTGCTTTCGTTGTCGATGCTGAAATTCCCCTCGCTCTGGCAACTAGTGAATCTTTAGATATTGCTGTTACATTTGTTCCAACTACTGAAGGTGCTAAAGAAGCAACTCTGGTGATTACAGATGATCTTGGTACTAGAGTGAGACTAAATTCAGCTTCTAAAGCAAGTAATTACAACAGAAATTCCAATACCGTAGCTCTTGCTGGTGAGGCATTCGACACAACTATCTCTTCACTTCCCTTTACTGAAGGATTTGAAGAAAACAATGTTCATAATTCGAGAGAAGTTATTGGCTGGTCACAGTTTTCAGAAGTTGGTGCTAGTGCATGGACTATAAATGAAACTGAAACCAACTATAACAAAGTCCCAAGAACCGGTTCTTTTAATGCCTGTTTAAGATGGAGTAATACTGATTGGCTAATTAGACCTATCCAACTTGTAGGCGGACAAACTTATGATGTTGAGTTATATGCCAGACAAGATGGTACTAACTCAGGCAATGCTAATATCGGTATTTACTATGGTACTACAGCTGCAACAGATGCAATGGTAGCTGTTGCCGAACAAGTTGGTCTTGTAAATGGTGATTATCAATTAGTCTCAGGCAGTTTTATTCCTGATACAGATGGCATTTACTTCTTAGGTATAAAGGGATTTATCGATTATTCTCAATGGTATATCAGCCTGGATGATATTACAATTAAAGCAATATCCGTGCCGACTGCTATTTTATACAGTGCTCCTGCCGATCTATCTATAGACAGACCTATTAGAGGAGACCTCTCATGGCAAGCTGCTACAGGCGTTGACGGATACAAAGTATATCTCGGAACTGATGAACAGTTTAGCGATGTTACACCTGTTCAACAACTCGGTACAAGTTATACTTATAGTGGTTTAGACTATTCAGAAACTTATTTCTGGAAAGTCATAGCCTATAACAATATTGGTGAAACAACTGAAAATATTTCAGTTTGGTCATTTACTACAATGGCTGATCCATCCCTGGACTTACCAGTTTATGTTGATTTCAATAGTTCAACAACCCAACCTGCTGAAATTGCAGCCGGGAATATGAGTATCAGCGAGATTCATGGTAAGAACAGTAATGGTATGTATAGCAACTTAGATGATTCATTAACTATGGCTTATGTGCAATTCCATCCTCTAAAAAATGTAACAACAGGAACAGAGTTTAGTTTTGTCTATAGAATGATGGAAGAGAGTTCTTACCCAAGCTTGGCTCAAACTATAGGAACAGATGATTATATTCAAATCCTTATTTCTGAGAATGGTGGTGCTTCTTATACTACTGTGAAAGAAATCGCTGCTGTAGATCATGTCGTTTCTCAGGATTTTGCTAAAGTCAAAGCTTCCTTAGATGCTTATGCAGGCAAATCTATTATCTTTAGAGTAGAAGCTCATAGAGCTACAAATGACTATTATGTAGATTTCGATAACTTCTACTTTGGTAAAGCAACTACAGAGATTGTTATCCTTCCCGGTGAAGATAACGGTCTTGTAATTGCAGAAAATGTAGAATTGCAATTCACAAATCCGATAGAAGAGGGCTTCACTGTTGATGTATTAATGATGTCTGATTTAACAAGTGAGGGTACTGAAAGTAATCCTGAACTAACAGATACTTTCTTACCACGCTATTGGAGAATTGACGCATCTATAGATAGTCATGGAATGTATGATATCACCTTTGACCTCGAAGGCTTAGGGATTGATAATTACAACATAATCACCTTCTACAAGAGAGCTAATAGTGCTAAACCTTGGGAAGATGTAGTTAGTTTAGGAGCTACTTTATTTCATAACGGAAGTAAAGTTACTATTTCCGGCTTAGATAAATTCTCGGAATTTGTACCGGCATTTGATTCAACCCTGCCTGTTACCTTGGCTTCATTTAGTGCAATTCAAACTACTAACAACCTGGCTCAAATTAGTTGGGTTACTGCTTCTGAAAACAATGTCTTAGGTTATAATATCTATCGTGCTGAACATGACGTTCTTAATGATGCAATAAGAATAACTCCTAACATGATTGAAGCTCTCAATGCCTCAACCGGTGCCAGTTACTCTTATGTCGATAAAGAAGTAGAACTTGAGATGACCTATTACTACTGGCTGCAAACTAATGATTTCGATGGTACTTCTCAAACTAATGGTCCTGTTACTGTAACAATTAGCAGTGATGGAGAAGATTATAATATAGAAGAGCTTCTCTTAGGAACTCAACTATTTGCTAACTATCCAAATCCTTTTAACCCTTCAACAACTATCTCTTTCTCAGTGGCTGAACCACAAGTTGTAACAATTAATGTTTATAACCTGAGAGGTCAGCTGATTAAGAAAGTATTCGATATGAAGGTTAATGAGATTAATGTGAAACATAATGTAGT
>JBAYZI010000071.1:0-13665 GCA_041672585.1 Cloacimonadales bacterium (SeqCode)
GTCAATGTGGATATGAAAGACCTACAAGATTACTTTTTATCTTTTCTTCCACCTAATGGCGAGATTCTCGACATTGGCTGTGGTTCAGGAAGAGATTCTAAGTACTTCATGAGCAAAGGATTTAAAGTTTTGCCATTAGAACCGGCAGAGAATCTGGCAAAATTGGCAGCAACTTATCTTGGTATTCCTGTCTCTATTCAGAAAATAGAAGACATTGCATATCAGAATAGATTTATTGGTGCGTGGGCATGTGCTTCACTTCTTCATCTTCCTTATAAGCAAATGAATTTAGCTCTTGCCAAAATATATGATGCTTTATTGCCGGAAGGATTTCTATTTATCTCTCTGAAACATGGAGTTAAGGAAGAGATAAGAAAAGGTCGGTTCTTCTGTGATTACACTCAAGATAAGTTTGAAGCTCTTAATTATAATAAAATTGGCTTCAAATTAATTGAATACACATCTTCTGTTGATAAAAGAGAAGGTCGAGAAAATGAATCGTGGTTAAATGTTTTACTAAGGAAATAATTTGAAAGCAATTACTAATCAGAATAATGAATCTTTAGAAACAGTTCTCAAAGCTAAGTTAGCTACTTCTCAAGAGGTGATTTTTTGCGTCTCTTTTATCAGGGATTCAGGCGTAAAGCTTCTTTATGATTATCTGAAGTTTGCCCTCAATAAGAATGCTAAAGTTACCATTTTAACCAGTACCTATATGAATGTTACTGAACCAATTGCTCTTTATAGATTAAAATCATTGAAAAGTGAGAATTTCAAATTAGCAATATTTGATTCTGAAAAGGTAAAGACTTCTTTCCATATCAAAGGTTATTACTTCAAATTTATAGATGAGAAAGAACAAATGATTATTGGTTCTTCTAACATTTCAAAGTCTGCTTTAAGTGATGGAATTGAGTGGAATATTCTTTTTGATAATACCGAAATCATATCTGATTTTTTACACCATTATAATGATTTAGTTAAAAACTATAGTTTTGATTTAACAGATGAATGGTTGCAAAACTATTTTAACACCTATATTCCTTTGAAAATACAGTTTGATCCTGAAAGTAAAGCAGATGCTAACTCGGGTGGAGAGGTTTCTTTACCGGAATTAAATTATGAGAATGCAATAAGCCTTGATTATCAGCCAATAAAGTGTCAAATCCCTGCCCTTTATGAATTAGCCAGAACTCGTGAAGAGGGTTTTGATAAAGCTCTGATAGTGATGGCAACAGGTCTTGGCAAGACATTCTTATCTGCTTTTGATTCTAAAAACTTTAAACGGGTCTTATTTGTGGCTCATAGAGAAGAGATTCTTAACCAAGCAAAGGATACTTTCAAGAAGATCAGACCAAATGCGAATTATGGTTTTTTTAATGCTGATACTAAGGATATTGATAAGGATATCATTTTTGGCTCAATAGGAACTTTAGGAAAAAGTGGGTACTTAAAAGAAAAATTCTTTGAGCCTGATTATTTTGATTATATTATTGTGGATGAATTTCACCATTCTGCTGCTTCCGGCTACTTGAAATTTTTAAATTATTTTCAACCTAAATTCTTGCTGGGACTTACTGCTACACCTGATAGGTTAGACAATAAAGATATTTATCAGCATTGCGACTATAATATACCTTTTGAATGCAATTTTAAAACAGGTATAAATAATGGTTGGTTAGTTCCTTTCGAATACTATGCAATTTATGATGATATTGATTATGACACAATTCCTTGGCGGTCAGGAAAATATGATCTCACTGCTTTAGAAAATGCTTTTACCGCAGAGAAAAGAACTGAGAATATCATCCAAAACTATAGAGCAAAAGGGGGAAGGCATACTATAGCATTCTGTTGTAGTATCAGACATGCTGACTTCACAACTATGCAATTCAACAATCAGGGGATAAAAAGCTTAGCTCTCCATTCTAATACCAAACAAAGAAAAGAGACTATTGCCAAGTTTATAAGTGGAGAAATCAGGGTTTTATGTGTTGTCGATATCTTCAATGAAGGTGTTGATATTCCCCATATTGACACAGTTATGTTTCTCAGACCAACTGAATCATTTGCTATTTTCATTCAACAATTAGGAAGAGGATTAAGAACGAATGCTAATAAACAAAAGCTTACGGTAATTGACTTTGTCGGAAATTATAAGAATAGCCATCTTAAATACTCATTTCTTACCGGACTTACTCCTAAAGATTTAGAAACAGAACCAATAGTTTCTCTGGAAGAAGCTACTGCTCTATTACCACTTGGCTGTTCACTTAATTTTGATTTACAGCTGATGGATTTATTTAAGCAGATGAGAAATGAAAAACTCAATCGTAAAGAAAGACTTATTCAACACTATCTTGACCGCAAAGATGAATTAGAAAATCCTTATTCCTTAGCTGAATTTAATGCTGCCTCAGATATCCCTGCCCGAATGTATATTAGAACATTTGATTCATGGTTAGATTTCTTAGTTGAGATGTTCCCCGAAGACAAGTTTTTGCAGATTATTAATGATTCAAAACTTGCGCAACTTCTTTCTGAAATTGAAAAAACCTCAATGAGCAAACTCTACAAAATGCCCACTATTAAAGCTTTGATATCAGACGGCAAACTGCAACCGGAAACTTCACTTAACAAAATCATTAAAAGCTTTAAAGCATTCTATTCATCATCTGTTAATGCTAAAGACTTCACAGATGAAAGCAACTTAGATTACAAAGAATGGAATGAAAAAAAATGGCAAAATTTAGCTGAAACAAATCCTATTAAGTTCTTATCCCAAAACCCTAAATCAATCTTTACTTACAACATTGAGACCAAAATATTCTCTCTTATATTAGAGAAAAAAGACCTTTCATTATTAAATAAATATGCTACAGAACTTGCTTATTTAGTTGAGGATAGAATTAATTTCAGACGAGAAGATTATGTTGTAAAGAAGAAGTATAAGTAGAATTGTCCGCTTTTAGCGAAAACAGAAGCATATCAATATTAACCTTACAGCTCGCAAGGTTGCACTCAAGGATGAGTGCGCTCCCAGTAGAAGACGGTGAATATTGTTTCACCTTTTCATCCATCAGGCTAAATTCAGTTTTTCCTCTTTATTGTCAGCACAGGTATCCACAATCCATAAATCAATCCTCTAAGAGATTCAATACGGGCGAGACGTCCGAAATCCGACAAACGAAAGACCTTTTTGCGAAGGGCATTAACAACTCTCCGTATTGTTGCTTCAGCAATAGGATAGGTGGTTTAATGTTGTCCTCTTTGCTCCAGAGGAGCTATACCTTTGTAGCACATGAATACACGATTACAAACCTCGCTCCGTAGGTGCGAAACTCTTCGACTAATTTATTTATATTTATGTATCGTGCCTAACGGAGCGATGGGATATTTTTTATATCATTGGCTACAAAGGTGTTGCTCCTGTCTCTATCAAGGAGATAGAAATAAGATATGCTTCGGAAGGATAAGATTCCCCTTCGCTGAAGGGAAATGAATACGGATGTGGGCATCCGCAATCCCAGTAAAGAGGCTTCATAGCCAATACCAACCAATTACAAATTAAACAAATCAACGATTCAACATTTCTCATTAATTGTTAACTAAATTAATTCTTGTCACCTTAGGGGAACCATAGAGCATTGCTCGTATAGTTCTCGATGAATGTACGGTTTAGCAGTGGAAAAGGCAAGGAGAAGTGTGGAGACACCTTCACTTTTCACTTTTCATTTTTCACTTCTTCAAAAGACCACACCCCGCCGAAATTCGGCACCCATCTTTGATAGACGCAAAATGTTGCGTCTCTACAGCTAATGGAAGAGTGGAATTAAGAGTTTGCGTTGCTCTTAATCCTTCTTACTCTGTGTAATCAGCGTGGGAGAGCGTAATGTATTACATGAAGACCCTCTGCATAAAGCTCTTCTTTTTGTGTTTTGGTTGTTTTTCGTGGTTTTGTGTTAAGAATAATACCAACCGGCCAAACAATTCACCAATTCAACAATTTTACTAAATAATTCCTGTATCTAAAACATTTTATTATTGACTTATAGGAAGAGGTGAAATTCAGTGTTTCAAAAGAAATTAAAGTGGGAAGAATGAAAGAGACAAATAACTTAACAGAAGGCAAGATATTCAAGACAATAGTCGTGTTATCACTTCCGATCATGGCTCAATCCTTTATTCAGATGGCGTATAACATGACTGATATGTTGTGGTTAGGTCGTGTGGGGGCAGGAGCGGTCGCATCGGTGGGGACTGCCGGATTCTTAATCTGGTTCAGTTTTGCTTTAATCACCATTGCCAAGATTGGAGCAGAAGTAGGTGTTGCCCAATCTATCGGAAAGAAAGATAACCTATTAGCTCGTGATTTTGCCAGAAATGCTCTGCAATTAACAATTGTCTTTGGTGTGCTTTATACTTTTGCCATGATTGCATTCTCTGAGCACCTGATTGGTTTCTTCCAACTTGGTGAAGGCAAAGTAATTCAAGAAGCTATTGGCTATCTTAAAATAGTCTCGTGGGGTATTATCTTCACTTTCGTAAACCCCGTACTATCAGGGATATATAATGGTTTAGGCAACAGTAAAACGCCTTTCTATGTTAATGCTGTCGGTTTAGTTATTAATATTGTCTTAGACCCTGTTTTGATTTTTGGCTTTAAGCTGGGAGTTAATGGTGCAGCCTACGCTACTGTCTTCTCACAAGCGGTTGTTACCACTATCTTTATTATACTATTTAGAAGTAAAAGAGCACCATTTGCCGAATTTCACTTCTTTAAAAAACCTGTTCCGAAAGTTCTCAAACAAATCTTTGTCTTTGGTACTCCTATCGGCGTTCAATCCGGATTATTTACTCTGTTCGCTTCTTTAATTGCCCGAATTATCTCGCAGTGGGGTCCGGTTCCTATTGCTGTGCAGAAAGTTGGTAGCCAGATAGAAGCTCTTTCCTGGATGACAGCGGGCGGTTTCTCTACAGCCTTAAGTTCTTTTGTCGGGCAAAATTATGGAGCCAAGCAGTGGGATAGAATCTCTAAAGGCTATTTTATAACATTAGGACTCTCCGGATTTATCGGCATCATAGCCTCTATCTTATTAATCTTCCTCTCCGAAACAATTTTCGCCTTTTTTATCCCTAACGACCCGGAAGCTCTCAGACTCGGTTCTGATTATCTTAAGATATTAGGTTTGTCGCAGTTCTTTATGTGTCTTGAAATCACCTCTCAAGGTGCTTATAACGGTTTAGGTAGAACCCTGACTCCATCATTAATTGGAATCACACTTACAGGTATGAGAATCCCTCTTGCTATCTTCTTATCAGCTGCCACTCTGCTAGGGCTTAATGGGGTGTGGTGGTCGATCTCCATGACAAGTGTTCTTAAGGGATTAGTTTTGTGCGGACTCTTTATCCGTCTTTTAATTAAACATCCGGAAGTATCTGGACCTAAGAGTATTACGCAACTTATTTTTAGGCATGAAGGAAAAGCTTGGCATGATAAACGTGGGTTGAGTGGGAAATAAAATAAATTACTAAGGAAATATTATGGGACTAAGAGAAGTAAAAATTAAGCTTAAAGAGCTGGAAAAAGATGAAATAATCAAGATAGTTGGTGAGTTGTACCAAAAGAACAAACCGGTGAAAGAATATTTAGACTTTTTAGTGGAACCTAATGAGAAAGCACTACATAAAAAGTATCGTGAAAAGGTATTTGAGGCATTCTATCCCAAAAGAGGCATGAGGATTAAACTTAAAGAGGGTCAAAAAGCAATTACTGATTTTAAGAAGCTTAACCCTTCACCGGAATTATTAGCAGATTTGATGTTTTTTTATGTTGAGATGGGGATTAAAACTACTAATGAATTCGGTGATATGGGTGAAAACTTTTATTTAGGAATGGAGTCTTTTTATGAGACTGCCCTGATTTTCCTGAATAAAAATGACCTGTTGGAAAAGTTTTTAGAACGATCTAGAAAGCTCACGAATAAAGTCCATGATGATAGTTATGGTTTTAAAGATGCATTACTGGAAACATATTATCAATATCATGTTGATTTCTCGGATGATGAAGAGGATGAATAAAATATAGTTAGGTATTAAAATTTTGCATTGGGCATTTTAAAAGTTATTTTCTTTTATTGCTTTACACAAAACCGGCAAATGTTATCTATGCATTAAGTTTTAATAAAGGATAGCTCTTATGATTTTTATTATTTTTAGCATTATGTGCACGGTTACTATTGGTAACTTAATGCATCTTTACCAAACTAAAGATTCTAATCTTAACATCTTTCAGGTTTTCTTAGGTAATTACTTTGTGGCAACCATTGCCGCTTTCTTTATGATTGAGAAATTTAATCCGAATATTGTGGTTAAGGATCTTGGTATCGGAGTTTTGTTTGGTGCGCTTTTTTTAATCAACTTTTTGAATTATCAACTAAATATAGCCAAGAATGGTTTATCAATCAGTATTGCAGTGATGAGAATCTCCGTAGTAACGCCTATTCTTATCTCTTTGCTGGTGTTCTCTGAATCTCTTCCTTGGCTGAATTATGTGGGTATTCTGCTTGTCCTTGTTGCTTTTTTATTTCTGGGCAAGAATAGCAATATAAAGAGTAAGTTTTGGCTGTTTGCCCTCTTTTTTATAACAGGCTTCACTGAATCAGGTTTAAAGATAATCGATGAAATAGCAACTGCCTCTCACAATCAAATGCTATTTTATCTGTTTGGATCTGCTTTTATTATCAACCTACTAATCGTTATTATAAGAAGGGATAGATTTAATTTTAAATACTTCGTAGCCGGTTTAATTCTCGGTGTTCCTAATCTATTTAGCTCTCTCTTCTTTTTAAAGGGTTTAGAAACTATAAGTGCGGCTAATGCTTATCCTATTGTAGCATCTTCTGTGGTCTTGTTGGGCTTCTTAACTGATAAGTTTATCTGGAAAACAAAGTTCAATAAATACCAATATTTTATATATGCCGTAATAATGGTGGGAGTTGTTTTACTCAATATTAGGTAAGTGAATTGTATCCTTGTGAATATTTATTAGTTATCCGGCTATCCCTAAACGGGCTAGCCGGGAAATGACTAAACCTTATACCCGGGGTCAATTCTGCAATCAGAATGAGACCCCGGGCTAAACTATTTATCCCTTTCAGGGATTTAGGTGGTTATCGCTTCAACAATAAACGTTTGAATGCCTTTGTTACCTGTAATGATTATCGCTTCAACAATAAACGTTTGAATACCTTCGTTACCTATCAAAAAGGTTTTTATAGACAGTTTCGAACAATTCACCAAATAAACAAATCAACGATTCAACAGAGTAATTCGTGTAAAAGCTCTTTATCTTCCCTATTTTATTCAAATAAGACTAAACTAATTGCCATAATCACCATTCCCGCTATTAATCCATAAATAGATTGATGGTGTTTTCCATACTTCTCACTGGTAGGCAGAAGCTCATCAAAAGAGATAAAGACCATGATACCGGCTACTCCGGCAAAGATTAAGCCAAAGACAAAATCATTAAGATAAGGCATTAAAACCAAGAAAGCTAAAAGAGCTCCCACAGGTTCTGCCAATCCTGATAAAAGTGAATACCAGAAAGCTTTTATTCTGCTGCCTGTAGCATAGTAGATAGGTACTGAAACCGCTATTCCTTCGGGTATATTATGAATGGCAATGGCAATAGTGATTCCGATTCCCAAATGTGGATCTTTAAGAGCAGCTGTGAAAGTAGCAATACCTTCCGGGAAATTATGAATTCCTATTGCTAAAGCTGACATTAACCCCATCCGCATCAATCCTTTATCAATATTAGCAGGAGTCATAGACTCAATAGATTTTATCTCATGTGGGTTCTCATATTCCGGCACCAGCTTATCGATTAAGGCAATTACTCCCATTCCGACAAAGAAGGCGATAATTGTATAAAGATGACCTAAGAAAGGATTCCCAAAATGAGTAGTTAATGCTTCTTTTGCTTTAGGGAAGATCTCGATCATGGAGACATAAATCATGACTCCGGCAGAGAAGCCTAAAGATACAGAAAGAAAGGTTGTGTTGGTCTTTTTGGCAAGCAAGGCTATCAAAGAACCGATACCTGTAGCTAATCCTGCTAAGGCTGTGAGCATAAAGGCAAACATAATCGACGAAGTTGACAGGTCAAGTTCCATTTTCTCTCCAAACTGTTATTTTGCATTTTATAATAGCATAGTACTAAATATATATTTTTAACTTTTTTAGGCAAGTTATTTTTTAGCTTTACAAAAAACAGGTAAATGTTTTCTGAGTAATAAGACTTATTTCCTAGTATGGGGTGTTGATGAGTAAACTAAAGATATATATATTTGCGATATTTTCCATGATGTTCTGGAGCTCAACCTTTGTTTGGTTCAAGGTTGCCAATGAACATTTTGAACCTTTTACAATAATCTTTTTAAGATTGTTGCTTGCAGGAATCCTGTTAGAAATCTTCGTTCATCTTTTTAAAAGAACAGAGAAAATCAAACGCGAGGATTGGGGAATCTTTTTTCTGCTTTCCTTCTGTGAACCCTTTTGCTATTTTTTAGGTGAAAGCTTTGGTTTGAAATTCATTTCAGCCACACTTGGCTCCTTAATTATCTCAACAATACCTGTTTTCACTCCTATTTTCACTTATGTTTTCCTTAAAGAGAAGCTGAGCAAATGGGGCTTACTAGGACTTATCATCTCTTTCGGAGGATTACTCTTTATTATCTTCGAAAACTCTGATTTATCCGGTTCCATGCTAGGTGTAGGCTTAGAATTCTTTGCTGTTTTTGCCGGAATTGCCTATGGTATCGTGGTTAAGAAGTTAACTCATAAATATAAAAGTGTAACTATTGTTAAAGTGCAAAGTCAAATCGGTGCACTCTACTTCTTACCCTTCTTCCTGCTCTTCGATTGGAGAAACTTCTTAGCAGCTGACCATTCACTCTCTTCTTACTCAGCAATAATCAAACTCTCTATCTTCGGCTCTGTAGCAGCGTTTATTCTCTTCACAGAAGTAGTCAAAGGGATCGGACCCAACTCTGCTAATCTATTCACCAATCTTATCCCGGTATTCACAGCCATTTTCGCCTTCTTTATTCTGGGTGAACTGATTACAATCTATAAGATAATTGGCATTATAACTGTTATTGTGGGACTTTTTATTTCCCAAATTAAACTTAAAAACATGAAATATCGCTTCAGGCCGGATAAAGGATAACTCTTATGATTTATATTGTTTTAAGCATAATTGCTTCTGTGATGATTGGCAACTTATTGCAATTATATCAAACTAAAGATTCTTCAATTAATATTATTCAGGTTTTCTTAGGTAATTATTTAGTGGCAGCCATTGTTTCTTTCTTCATGATTGATAGTTTTGACACTAATATCAAGCTTTTGGATCTGGGAATAGGTGCTCTGTTTGGTTCATTTTTCTTAATAAACTTTTTATCTTATCAATATAATATTACCAAGAATGGTCTCTCAATTAGTATTTCCGTGATGAGAATGTCGGTAGTAATCCCTATTCTCGTCTCTATTATGTTCTTTGCAGAATCTCTGCCTTTTATGAACTATTTCGGTATTCTGGTAGTAATGATAGCTTTCTTATTTCTGGGCAAGAATAGTTATATTAAGAGTAAAATGTGGTTGTTTATCCTCTTTATCTCCACGGGATTAACAGAAACAGGGATGAAGATTATTCATGAAGTAGCAACTGCATCGCACAGTCAAATGCTGTTTTATCTCTTCGGATTTGCTTTTCTGTTTAACCTGATGATTGTTATCAAAAGAGGAGATAAGTTTAACTTTAAATACTTCACAGCCGGCTTGATTCTGGGCGTTCCCAACCAACTAAGTTCGTTATTCTTTTTACAAGGGTTGAACACTGTGGAAGCAGCTTATGCTTATCCCCTTGTTGCCTCTAATGTTCTTCTTTTAGGCTTCCTAACTGATAAGTTTATTTGGAAAAGTAAGTTTAATAAATATCAATATCTCACTTATGCTTTAATCGTAGTTGGAGTTATTTTACTAAATATGAGATAAGTATGCTCTTTTAATATATTTATATCGCTATATTTAAAGCCATATACTACAGGCGAAGTAATCATATCCACTTATTTTAGAAATACATCTTACAATATATCAATACCTTACCTCATCTAATCAAGAATTGTTTAAAAAGTTTCAAATTAAGCTTGACATATCGATATAATATTATTTATTAGACCTATAAGTTCTGATACTTATATAAGTTATTTTATTTCCTGATACATATAAAATCCCTGCAAAAGCCACCTCCTGTGTGGCTTTTTTGCTTTTAGCGGTCAATAGCAATTAATAATTGAAAGAAAGAAGGAAGAGTTTTATCCACGGATTTCACGAATTACACTAAAAAAGACAGACACAAAGCTTTATGAACAGCCTCCGAACCAATTTATCCTAAGTGAAACAAATCTCTTCAAATCAGTGTTAATCAGTAGCTATTATTTCTTTTATTATATGCCAACCTTTAATGATTTTAAGACCACACCCCGCCGAAATTCGGCACCCCTCTCCTGAGACCCTGCTTCGCAAGGGAAGAGGGGAATTAAAGAGGCACCGAATTAGCAACTAGTTTAGAAATCAATCTTCTCTAATAACCTGCCATCATGGAAAATATGCAAGTCAGGTTTATCGCTTTTGGATTTTAGAATAACCTGAAAGGTATGAGGAGATATGTAAAACTCCGGTTTAGCTTTATAATCTGCAAACTTAGCTGGCTTAATCTTCAATTGTGATAACCTCTTAGCATATTTATTACCGGAAAGAAAACGTTCTTTTTGGGCATAATAGATATTGCGCAAGAATCTTTTCTCAGCTCTAAGTTCATCAGGCACAAACGCAACTTCCTTACTACCTGCAATATTATGGGTAAACATCACGTCACCCCACATTTCAGGATAGTGCATAGCAATTAAGCCTTGTGGAGACCAGACGATATTCATTTCAGGATAGTTATTGCCTGTCTCCGGATTAATCTTCTTGGTATAGCCGTCAGCATGTTTATCTAACTGCCAATGGACACGCGAGAAGTTTACTTTCCAAATATCAGCTTCGTGAGGCGGGGTAGGTTTATGAGCTGCTTCGGCGAGTGATTCCCAGGGAATAGCAACTTCCAAACTCCAATATTCATCTCTATCTGATGGGTCGTTCAGAGTTCCCTTTAGGTAAACAGCACTCTTTAGACCTTTAAAATCAAAGCTGTTAAAAGCTACCTGCTGTCTATCCCGATAAGGCTTAATCACCAATAAATCCCAAATAGTGTTAAGTGCATTCATCTCAAATTCATAATAATCATGAGTATCGCCATCCGGATCAATAAAGATTTCGAAATCATTATCAAAGAAGATTACAGCGTCCCTTTTAGTCAGTGAAGCCCATAAGTCGTTTTCTTCCAGATAAGCACCGAAGTAGAAGTAATCATCATTCCAGAGCATCTTGGCTTTGGTAATAAAGTCAGGTTTGGGTTTAAGATTACCTTCAATATCCACAAATTCTTCTGTCCATTCTGTAGCCTGCCAGCTTGCTTCATCTAATTTCCCATCTATTATAAGTGGCTCTATAGCTTTATAACAGACATAGTTGAGAGCTTCATCATCAATCAGAGGAATAGGGAATTCCCGGGCAGTACTTCCTATAATAAGCAAGAAGAGGAAGCAGCCAATAAGTAGAATCTTGTTCATAATTATCCTTTAAACATCTTGTTCAGTTAGCATCTTTTCTATAAAGAATCTTAGACTTGTCTCCACTAATCCCACACTGGTATCAGCTGCACCGTAATAGATAAGCAGGGCACTGTCATCTTTAACATAGCCTTCATGATCATACAGGGTAGCAATTAATCCGGTAGGGAAAACAACATTAGGAACCTGTCCTACACACTCAAAAGTCTCACGTGGTTCCAAAATATTATATTTAGAGCGGAAAAGAACTTTTGTGGGATCTTGTAAATCTAAGAAGGTGAAGCCGGCTTGATAAATATTAGAACTGGCGAAATGAGTAGCTACTCCATGATAAATATGCAGCCAGCCATACTTTGTTTTGATGGGAGCAGGACCTGACCCAATCAGCTCATCCCAATAATGAGGATTACCAGACATCACAAATTTAGGCTCAGACCACTTGATTAAATCTTTTGAAGTGGAGAGATAGATAGCAGAACCTGTTTTAGTTCCATTAGCTAAAGTATTCAAGTTAGGGCGTTCAAGGCGAACATATTCGCCATTAACCTGTTCAGGGAAAATAACACCATTTCGCACATCCGGCTCCGAAACAAAACCTTGGAATGTTAGAGTTTCTAAATCTTCTGTGATGAAAAGTCCTAAGAAACAGCCTGCAGAAGTGTCGATAGCTGTCATAACATAAATTTGGTCATTGAGATATGTGAGACGGGGGTCGTAAATGTGATAAATCTCTTTTTTAATACTTTCGAGACCGACTATTTTGACAGGTTCGTCTGAAATATCAAACTCTTTACCATCGTTGCTTTCAGCTTTAACTAAGAAGGTTTCTCTTCCCCGATTCTGAACTCTCAGGAGAAGATAGAAAGTATTCTCAATCTTGATAGCTCCCGGATTAAAGACAGAAGTAACATCGTTTAATTCCAGTAAATCAGAGCTAATATCATCTCGGGTAATCAGCTCCTGCTTTTCAAATTTATTGTTGTTATCTAAGTTACTGGTGCAATAGTTAAGCAAGAGTTTGTCATAATAGCTCAAGTATCTTTTAAGATAAATCAGGAAGCGGTTATAGTTTTTATTTTCCAGAGTTGTCCAGCAGTTTTCAGCCAAAGCAATGATTCTGGGGTAAGCCATATATTCTAATTTAGTAAAAGTTTCTATTCTCTCAGTCCAGATATTTGCCTGCATTCCTAACAAACTGTCAGAGATTAAATCATAATAGTTGAAGTTATAAACATCACCCAAAGTAGTTATGCCAAATCCGCCATATTCATCAGGACCGCTACTTTGTCTCCAATCTAAATACATTGGGTGGTTAGGGGTCAGAATATAATCTAAGTTTTGCTTATTAGCGTTCGCCACAGCTTGTTTTCCATCTCCTCTCCAACACATCAGAACAGCACCGGTAGGACAGGAGAATTCAGCTATTTCATCCCAGCCAATTAAGATTTTGTTATGCTTCTTTAAGAGAGTAGAAAGGAAGTTGGTAACCTCTGCCTGCAAGTCACGATAAGATCTGTATCCTTTCTCTTCCATCAACTTAATGCAGGTTGGACAGTTTTCCCACTGAGTAGTAGGGCATTCATCGCCACCAATATGAAAATAGGGAGCAGGGAAAAGAGGAATTATCTCTTCTAACAGCTTCTCTAAGAAGACATAAACCTCTTTTTTAGAAGCACAAAGTATTTGGTTGGAAACACCCCATTCGTTCCAAACTTTATTCTCTTCTTCCAGACAAGAGAGATGAGGATAAGAGGAGATCATAGCTTGAGTATGACCTGGTAAGTCTATTTCCGGCACGACCATAATCATCTTACCGGCAGCATAGGAAACAATCTCTTTAATCTCTTGTTGAGTCAAGAATCCACTATAAATAGAGCCATCTGCTTCTACTCTTTTAGCACCAACTTCTGTTAACTTAGGGAAG
>JBAYZI010000072.1:0-13638 GCA_041672585.1 Cloacimonadales bacterium (SeqCode)
CCCTAATAAATACAGCCACCACGGTTAACTTTTATACAAGTGTAAAGCTAGGCTATATCAAGTATAGCGTCGATGGAGAAGATGGTTACACTGATGATGCTTTAGATTTCCCCTTCTTCAGTATGGTTGCTCCCTATAATAAACACAAGTTTGCTTTTCAATTTAACTCTTGGAAATCAGGCAATTTTGATAATGTTTTAAAGTTTCCTGCCGTTTTTGATGGTGAGGAGATCACGATCACAGAGCAGAATTTAATCAGCTCCTATATTTATAAGCTTGATTTCTATTACGGTTATAGGTTGGATTATGGTTTTAGCTTCGGCTTAGGACCTAATGTCTATATCGGTCATAGAGAAAGGGAGTTGATTCAGGATTCCGATTCAGGCTTCTTTAATACTCGCAATAAGAGCAAGCTCTCCTTTACAGATGTTGGTTTTAGTGCTGGTGGGTTGTATCAAGGTACTACTTGGTCGCTTGGTGCCAACTATGAGTATGGTAGAGAAATAAAGGCTGAAGAAGAGTTCAAAACTATCCATTCCACAGAAGAGATTGGTGAGGTTAAGTTTAATCTTCCTCATAAATTCGGGATTGGTGCAGCTAAGAAGTGGTCCGGCTTATTTAAAGTCGCTTCTGAATTCAATTATGAAATTTGGGATAACTTCTTAGGTGAAGAGTATCATAATAGCTGGAAAGTTGGTATTGGTTTTGCCTATGAACCTAAGTTAGGACGCAAAGCATTCTGGAAAACAATCCCTGTAAGAACCGGATTTGCCTTCAGAGAACTCCCTTTTGATAGCAATGATAAGAAGGTTTATGAGAAGATTGGCACCGTTGGTTTCTCTATTCCTTTAAAATCAAAGATTGATAAACTTGATTTCGCTTTTGAATATTTAATCAGAGGTAACGAAAGTGATAATGGAATCGAAGATAGATCATCAATGTTCATGGTCGGCATTTCCGGCTTTGACATCTTTAGAAAAGTACATGTACGAAAAGAGCCAAGAGAAATACCACTTAAGGAAGATTTAAACTAACAAGGATAATTCAATGAAATTAAAATGGTTATATAGTGAAAGTGATTTAGAACTTAGTGAACAAATCTTAGTTAATAGGAAGAGGGACAAATCTGAATACAATCAGAGGTTGGACAGTTTACCTGATGAGAATTTGTTTGCCGACATGAAAATAGCTACTGAAAGAATCTTGCAGGCTCTTTATAGCAATGAGAAGATTGTGATCTTCGGACATGATGACCCGGATGGCGTTACTGCTACATTCTTGCTTTATGACTTCTTTGATAGCTCTGGTTTCCAAAACCATTATTCATATATACCTAACAGATTAATCGATCATCATGGTATTCAAGATAACTTTGTAACTTATCTTAAGGAATTAAAAGCGGACTTAGTCATTACGGTTGATAATGGCATCTCTTCAAAAGAGAAAGTAGAAGAGATTAAAGCTCTCGGAATCGATGTAATTATCACAGACCATCATATCTTTGAACAAGAGAATATCCCTTTAGCAACAGCAGTGGTAAACCCTAAGCGTCAAGATTGCCCTTACCCATATGATATGTTAGCCGGGGTTGGCGTTTCCCTAATGTTAGTGAGAAGCTTAGCTAAAAGTCTTAATAAGAAGGTAAAGCCCTCTTACTACTTCTGGACAGCGGTTGGGTCTTTAGCAGATCGCGTTCCGATGACAGGTGTGAATTGGGTCATTGTGCGTCATGTTTTAGAAGCCTGGGACGATATTTCCGATAATACTATTAATATGTTAAAATCTATTTGCAACCCTATTCTCAATGATTATGATAAGATGAATTTCCTCACCTACTGCTATCGCATGATTGCTAATGGGCGTGATTCTGAAGGTCAACATCACGGACTTCTCTTTATGCTCTCTAACGATAAAGCGAAATATGATGAGTTTTCTCTAATTCAAACAGAGAAGAAAGCTAATGAATTGAATATCTTTGGATTGAACACTATTATTGGTGAAATCCTGGCTTCGTATGCAGGTGAAGGTGTTATTTATTATGATGAAGATAACAGAATCCCTAATTCTCTTTTAGGAACATGTGCTACTTTCTTGGTAAATTCTCTCTATGAACCGGTGATTATGTTAAAGCAGAGAGAAGATATTATCATTTGTGAAGGTCGCTGCAGTGACGGCTTTAGTATTTTAGATGCTTTCAAATATTGTGAAGAAGCTCTGATTCAATATGGTGGTCATGTTCGGGCAGGTGGGTTCACTATGCAAAAAGATAATTTAGAGAGATTCAAGGTTCTTTACCGTGAATACTTCCAACAACAGAAACAACAAATAGATGATTATAAGCTGATTAATGTCGATGCTGTAATCGATGTTGCCGAGTTCAATAATGAAATATGGGAACATTTAGATTTTATGTTGCCTTTCGGACACGGAAATTCTGAACCTACTATCTTAGTGAAGAATTATGACAATCAAGCAGAGAATTCACCTATCGTTATTGAGAACAGTGTGAAATATCATTTAGATACTAATAAGAATTACGATTTGATTTTACAAATGAATAATAATGGTCAAACAAAAGTCATTGATTACAGAGAAACTGATGAAAGTTCTAATTAATGCAGATAATTGTGATAGATGTGGTGCGTGTGTGGCGATTTGTCCGGCACTGGCTATAGAGATAGATGAATTCGCAGTGATTATTGAACAAGATAAATGTATAAAGTGCTTAATTTGCCTCAAGACTTGTCCAATTGGAGCTATTTATGAAGTTTCCCAGCAATGAAATCTATGACGTAGCTATTATCGGAGGCGGACCTGCCGGCGTAACAACAGCTTATAAATGTGCTAAAGCAGGATTAAAAGTTGCGGTGCTGGAGAGAGATCGCGAGATTGGGGTACCGGTTCGTTGTGCTGAGGGCATTATGACCAAGTTTTTAGCCGAGTTTGGAGATATCCCCGATTCTGTTATTGCTTCCCAAATCAACAAGATTATCCTGTTGCCACCTAATAAACAGCCTATTTATGTTAATGCTTCTGTGAAAGGCGTTATTCTTAACCGCGAACTATTTGATAAGTTCTTGGCTAAAAAAGCACTTGCACAGGGAGCTGAAATTTTACTTCGTCATGATGTTGCCACAGCAGATTATGATGAGCTAAGCCACTTATTTAAGCTAACAATCAAACAGCAAGCTAAGCCAATTCAAGCCAGAATAGTAGTTGGGGCTGATGGTATAGACAGCAAAGTCGGACGCTGGTTCAAGCTATCCGAACAGCTTACTACCAACGATATAGATTCCTGCGCTCAATACCTTCTCTATGATGAAAGTATTATAGACCAAGAGGTTAAATTCATTTTTGATACTGAATATGCTCCCGGTGGCTATGTTTGGGTATTTCCTAAAGGCGATAAAACTGCCAATGTCGGCTTGGGGGTAAGTCCTCTCAAAGCAACGCAGAGTGCCAAAGCTTATTTAGATGAGTTTATTCTTCATAACTTCCCGCAAGCAAATGCTTTAAGATTCACTTCTGGAGCTGTTCCGATTCGCCAGTCTAATTCGGTTTTAGCTAAGAATCGAGTCTTGTTGGTCGGTGATGCAGCCTATCAAACTAATGCTATCAGTGGTGGCGGAATAGACACGGCGATAGAAGCCGGGCTTCTCTGTGGCGAGATAGTTGCTAATTCTTTTGAGAAGAAAGGCATAAATGATAAAACGCTAGCTACTTATTCTCACAAATGGCATGCTAAGCATGATAATAAAGAGAAGATAGAACAAATTATAAAAACCAAGATTTCCCATGCTAATAATAGCCAATTAGACAGGTATTTCGACTATGTCAGAGATATTCCTTTAGAACAATTAAGTGTAATTAATATCTTTAAATCATTGATTCTCAAGAAGCCTGCTCTTTTTGCCAAACTATCGACAAAAGTCTTTTTCGATTTTCTAAAATAGGAGAGTAAATGAAGTTATCTTTTGTTATTCCCGCACTTAATGAAGAGGGTTCATTAAATCAACTCTACCAAGAGATTACCGCTAACTGCTCACCTCATACCTATGAGATTATCTTTGTTGATGATGGAAGCACAGATAAAACGTTCACGATAATGCAGCAAATCGCGGAGCAAGATGTTAAAGTCAAAGTTATCAAGTTCAGAAAGAACTTCGGTAAAGCTTACGCTCTGCAAGTCGGTTTTGAAAATGCTACCGGTGAAGTTGTATTTACTATGGATGCTGATTTACAGGATAACCCAACCGAGATTAAGAACTTCTTAGCCAAACTGGCAGAAGGATATGATTTAGTTACCGGCTGGAAAGTGAAAAGAAGGGATCCTATCAGCAAGAGATTGCCTTCAAAGTTCTTCAATTGGGTAACTTCCCGAACGTTTAAGCTTAAACTAAAAGATTACAACTGTGGCTTCAAAGCTTATAACATAGATTTAGTTAGAGAGCTTGACCTCTATGGCGAGATGCACAGATATGTCCCGGCTTTGGCAGATGCGAAAGGCTTTAAAGTAGGGCAAATCCCGGTTCATCACAGAGCCCGCAAGCATGGTAAATCTAAATATGGGATGGAGAGATATCTCAGAGGTTTTTTAGACTTATTAACCGTAAAGTTAATTACTAAATTCAACCGTTCGCCACTTTATCTTTTTGGCGGAATCGGTTCGATCTTCACTTTTATCGGGATCTGTTTAGGTCTGTATCTCTCCATAATGAAATACGCGATGGGGATGCCATTATATAATCGACCTGCCTTGTTTCTCTCTATCTTGTTGATTCTCATAGGTATTCAATTCTTTTCTATCGGTTTGTTAGGTGAACTTATTGTCAGTCAAACACGGAAACACACCAAGCAAAATGTGATTTCCATATCCAAGGTGCTTAATTTAGATGAGTAAAAATAAACAAAGAACAAACAAAATAGAGGCTGCCGGCATGAAGTTTGGACTCTTCTTATTAAAGATTATGAGTCCCAAAAGCGTAAAAGCTCTGCTGAATTTTGTAGCCATAAACATTGGTTACCGTATCGGTATTCGTAAGAAATTAGTTATCAAGCAGATGAAGCGTGCCCTTCCTCATTTGTCTCATAAAGAAATCTTAGACTATACAAAACGAATGTATCAGCATTATGGACTTTTGATTTATGAAACATTTAAATGCGATAGGGAAGAACTGGTTAATGGTATCACGATTGAAGGTGCAGAGCATTTAGAAGAAGCTAAAGCACTTGGCAAGAGTGTCTTAGTTGCTACCGGGCATTATGGCAATTGGGAAGTGCTAGGTTACTTTCTGCTCAGACAAGGAATTAAGCTTAGTGCTATAGCTAAGAAACAAAGCAACCCTCATTTTGAAGAGTTTCTCTTAAATTTCCGAAAAGGAACAGGGTTAGATGTTATTTATCAGAAACAAGCCCTGCGTGGTATTCTTGCTGCCATCAAAAACAGACGGATGATACTCTTTATTCATGACCAAGATGCCAGAAAGACAGGCGAGATTATGCCCTTTCTAAATCATGATGCTTCTGTCTTTATGGGTGTTGCCCGAATTGCCCTCAAAGCAGACTTAGCTATTATGCCGGCTTATCATATTCGCACAAAAGAGGGAAAGCATGTCTTCAGATTTGAGAAGATTTTCTATCCTAAACAAGAAAACTTAACCGATTTTGACGTAATGCAAAGGCTGAATACTTCACTTGAAGATATGATTAAGGAACATCCGGAACTGTGGTTTTGGGTGCATAGACGGTGGAAGAGCGTGGAAAAACAATTAGCAATTAGAAATTAGCAATTAGCAATTGAATTTGTAGGGGTATCCCTTGTGGTTACCCTATCCAAACTATTAGCACCATTCTCAGCTCTTCCCAGTGGCACTTCAGTAGGTAGCACGTATTAAACCCGATTACTAATCGGTTTAAAAGAGATGGTCAAGCTAAAACTCCCTAAATATTCTCTGATATTTCGTTAAAAATAATAAGATTTTACAATTATTATATATAGTTTGACACAAATCTAATTAGTAACTAATATGCCATTCAGCTTAAAATTTACTGCGGAGATAAAATGAAACAGGATAAGAGTAATAATATTAATGATAAAATTGAAAGGAAAGCTTTAGAACGCTTATTTAAAAAGAGCACAATAATGGGTGACATCTTCAAACCAATACTATTATCGGTATATGGTGTAATATTCTTTCTAATGATGGTTTTTGGGTATTTCTTATATGTTCAAGATGTAAATCATTTTATTATGATGATAGAAGAAGAGACTAAAATTGTTTCATCCCAAACTGAAAACTTTTTCAATAATATAGAAAGCACATTCGATGTTTTATCTGCTCACCCGGTAGTTTCACAAGGTAATGAATCGGAATTACGGAAAACATCAATTCTCCCGCTCTTGTCAATTATTGAACAGTATAGCTCTACTGTTAACCAAATAATGATAGGTTATGAAGACAACACAATACTTATTAATGATGAGTTTGATAAGGCTAAATACCCGATTACTGAAAGATCATGGTATAAAGAGGCTAAAGCTAATCCTGATAAATTAATAATAGGAACTGCTTATTACTCAGAGAGAAAAGACAAAGATATCTTTGCTGTAAGTAAGGCAATTACCAAAGATGGGCAAGTTAAAGGAGTGATTAGCGCAGATTGTAAATTAGATTCATTATATAGCATATTTGAAAGTAAATCTAGGTTTACCTCAAAATTTGCATTTATGGTTAATCCTGAAAAGATATTCTTGTTTAGGAAAGAGTATTCTAAGCTTGATACTGATATATTAAATAATTGTCCGGAGATATTCAGCGAAGGAAACAACCATACAACTGTTAAAGTAGGTAAGAAAAACTATCTTGTTTATTATTTTAAACTTCCTGATACCGACTGGATTTTGATTACCCGCATAAACTATTCAGAAATTATTAATCCAATTATTTGGCGATTATTATTTACGATGATCTCACTATTAGCAATTGCCTTATTAGGAACAGCACTAATAGCCAAAGAACTGAGTAAGACTATTGCCAAGCCTGTAATAAAGGTTGCTTCAGCACTAAGAGATTTTGCGACAGGGAATGGAATAATTCAACCAATAGAGGTGAAACAAAACAATGAAATCGGTTTAATGGCTGAAAGTTTTAATTATTTTATTGCAAATACAGAGATTCTGAAAGCAGATATTAATGACTTGAAAAACATTCAAGATGAGCTAAACCATTCGCTCTCGCTGGTTAATGCTTCCTTAGAATCTACTAACGATGGTATTATAATTGTTGATAATGATAATGTTGTTAAGAAATGGAATCAGAAAATATTGAATTTATGGGAGATAACAGAAGAAGAAGTTATTACTATAATTGATGAGTTGTTATCTCTTCAGGTCATTGGTAATATAGTAAAAATAGAGAAAAATAGAAATTCAATCGAAGTAACACAAACAAATTTTGAGGAAAACGGACATGATCTTCTCTACTTAAGTAATGGTAAAATAATTGAAAGATATTTTTTCCCACAAAAAATTGCAGATAAAGTTGTCGGTAGAGTGTGGAGATTTAGAGATGTTACAGAAAAGAAGAGAATTGAAGAAGATTTGAAAGCTAAAGAACAGAATTTCCGAGAATTTTTTGAATCAATGCGAGATATGGTTTTTATTTCAGATTACGATGGTAATATTATCTACACTAATAAAAGTGCTAGCAAAAAACTAGGTTATAGTTTTTCAGAGCTAACAAGCATGATTTTGTCTGATATTCACGGGGAAGAGTTTAACGATGAAGCAAATGCTCTGTTAGAACCAATTATGCAAGGAGAAAGAGTTAATACTCAAGTTTCACTGTCAACTAAAGAGGGATATAAGATACCTGTTGATATACAATTATGGCTGGGTATTTGGGATGGAGGAAATTACATCTTTGGAGTGTGTAAAGATCTTTCTAATGAACAAGAAGCGTTAACTAAATTCAATAAGATTTTTGAAAGTAATCCGGCATTAATGGCGTTATCTTCTTATCCTGATAGAGTTTTTATAGATGTGAATGAAGCCTTTTGTCAAACATATGAAATAAAAAAAGAAGACATTATAGGTAAACGTGTAGATAGCCTGAGTATAGTTAATGGTTCAGAAAATTTTACAGAACAGTCGAAAACGTTATTTGAAAAAGGTTCATTTAAAAACTTATACATGGAAATTACTACTCCTTCGGGTAAGCAAATCCACGGCTTGCTGGCTGAAGAATTAATAGAAACAAACAAAAATAAATTTTCTTTAATTGTAATGACAGACATTACAGAGAAAGAAAATTTAGATAAAGAACTGAGGGAATCAGAAAAGAAATATCGACTTCTCTTTGAAAATATGACATCAGGTTTTGCTCTCCATGAGATGGTTTATGATGAAACAGGAAAGCCAATAGACTATAGATTTCTGGTCATAAATCCTGCTTTTAAAAAGCTAACAGGAATCAAAGATATAAATTTGATTGGTAAAACAGTGAAAGAAGCATTACCTAGCACAGAAAATTATTGGATAGAAGCTTATGGAAAAGTTGCTAAAACCGGTAAATCTCTGGACTTTGTGCAATATTCAC
This sequence comes from Cloacimonadales bacterium (SeqCode), assembly GCA_041672585.1. Classification (GTDB taxonomy): domain Bacteria; phylum Cloacimonadota; class Cloacimonadia; order Cloacimonadales; family JAFGVF01; genus JAEKNW01. The sequence continues at coordinate 8,598 of JBAYZI010000072.1, forward strand.
AAGCTTTTGGTAAGTATTTTGAAATAAGAGCTTTCTCTCCTAGACCTAATCATTTTGCTGTTATTTTTACTGATGTAACTGCCAGAAGGAACTCGCTAATCGCTCTAGAACGAGAAAAAGAATTAGCTCAAGCTGCCACAAAAGCAAAATCAGAATTTCTCGCCAATATGAGCCATGAAATTAGAACCCCACTCAATGGGGTAATTGGCTTTACAGACCTATTACTAGACACTCAATTAAATCAAAATCAACGTCAATATGCTATCAATGCTAATATTTCCGGAAAAGCTCTGCTGGGGATTATCAATGATGTCTTGGATTTCTCTAAAATTGAATCCGGAAAGATGGAGTTAGAGTTTGTATATGCCAATGTGGTTGAGCTTTTAGAGCAGGCTACAGACATAATTAAGTTCTCTTCCTGCCAAAAAGAACTTGATTTGATTCTCAAGGTTCCTGTAGATTTCCCGGAAATAATCAAAATAGATCCCACACGCTTAAAACAGATAATCTTAAACTTACTTAACAATGCGGTAAAATTTACCAATAAAGGTTCAGTTGAGTTGATAGTAGACTTTCTTCCACTGACAAATAGCAAAGGGAAGTTTATTTTTACTGTCAAGGATACCGGTATTGGTATAGCCGTGGAAGCATCTTCCAAACTATTCGAGGCTTTCGCTCAAGCTGATGGTTCAATTACGCGAAGATATGGTGGCACAGGTTTGGGGCTGGTAATCTCTAATTTCTTGGCTAAGAAAATGGATTCCCAAATTAATTTTGTCAGTGAAGAAGGAGTTGGAAGTGAATTTTTCTTTTCTATAGAAGCTGATTATCTGGAAAATTCGAACTGTTTTGAAAACACACTTCTTAATAGTAAGATTTTTATTATTGAACAAAATCAGAAAATTATCGATGTTGCCCAACAAAATCTACTCTACTGGGGTATGGAGGTTGAGAGTACCAATGATTGCCAAATTGCCCTAGAAAAGCTTGATTCTAATGAATATGATGTGCTACTGATAGATTTTAGAATGTTGAGATATTGTGATTATGAGATTTCCAAATTGCTGATAAATAGAGCTGAGAATAGTCCTAAGCATCAACCCATTATAATATCTTATTGCCCCGGTGATGCAGGTAAAATCAATGTTAGCAAAGAGCTATTGCCCAATCAGCAGATTATTAGTAAGCCAATTGTAATGAAAAGCTTGCACAATATCTTGTCTGGAGTTTGTGCTGATAAAGGTTACTTAGCTAGAGAATCAAAGAAACCGGCAAGAACTAAATTTGCAGCGTTGAACCTTGATTCCGAAACTAATATTTTGATTGCCGAAGATGTTGAAATGAATATGAAACTTATCAAAACATTAATCGCTAAATTAGTACCTAAAGCTAAGATTTATCAAGCAAAGACTGGTAAGGAAGCCATTAATCTCTATAAACAACATAATATTGGCTTAATTCTTATGGATGTACAAATGCCCGAAATAGATGGATTGGAAGCTACCAGAATTATCAGGAAATTTGAAATCGATAGAAGGAAATCTAAACAAACTCCGATTATTGCTTTAACTGCAGGTGCTTATAATCAAGACAAAGAAAAATGCTTTAAGGCAGGAATGGTTGGTTTCTTGGCAAAGCCTATTGTGGTGAAAGAGCTGATTGAGATGCTGGAGAAGTACCTCTAAACAATTAGCAATTAGCAATTAGCAATTAGCAATTGGAAGACCTTTCACACGAATTTGCACGAATTATAACGAATTTCACGAATAAAGATGGATACGCGACCTCTTAATTCCCCTCTTCATTCGCAAAGCGAATCTCTGGCGTGTGAAGGCGAAGCTTTAGCGAAGACTCAAGAGGGGTGCCGAATTTCGGCGGGGTGTGGTCTTAAATTATGAAGATGCAAAATATTGCGTTTCTATACATACAGCAATGGAAGAGGGCGGAAAATGTTCCGCCCTTACAAATTTCCGTAAAAGTCTTTTTTCTTCAATTGCTAATTGCTCATTGCTAATTACTCATTGCAAAAGTCTTCCTCATCTTAAACTCTTCTTGTTTCCCCTCATTCCACTGCTTAACAGGTCTCAAATAACCCACAATACGCGAATAAACTTCAGTCTCAGTTTGGCAGATAGGGCATCGATACTCCTCGCCATTTATATACCCATGAGTTGGGCAAATGGAGAAAGTTGGTGAAAAAGTAAAATAGGGGAGATGGTAGTTAGCACATACTTTTCTGACCAAGTTCTTAACAGATTCTGTGTTGCTAATCTTCTCTCCGGCAAAGATATGGAGTACTGTTCCTCCGGTATATTTAGTTTGGAGTGGGTCCTGCAAATCTAAAGCTTCAAAGACATCATCAGTGAAGTTCACTGGTAATTGAGTAGAATTAGTGTAAAATGGCTTATCAGTGTTGGGGTCATTATTAGCCACGATTATCTCCGGGTATTTCTTTCTGTCTATTTTGGCTAATCTATAAGTTGTCCCTTCGGCAGGAGTAGCTTCTAAATTATAGTTATTGCCTGTCTCTTCTTGGTATTCGAGCAATCTGTCTCTCATGAAATCCATTATTTCTAAGGCAAATTCAGAACCTGCCGACGAGGTAATTGTCTCTCCCAGAAAGTTCAAACAAGCTTCATTCATCCCAATTAGACCTATAGTAGAGAAGTGGTTCTTCCAATATTGATTAAACCTCTGCTTGATCTCTTTAAGATAGAAGCTGGTATAAGGATAGAGATTAGAATCTGTAAATGACTCTAAGACTTTTCTTTTAATCTCCAAGCTCTGCATTGCTAAGTCCATTTTGCCTTTTAGTCTGTTAAAAAACTCATCTCTATTTTGAGCAAGATAACCGATTCGGGGTAAATTAATAGTAACAACCCCGATGGAACCGGTAAGAGGATTGGCTCCGAACAGTCCACCTCCGCGAGCTTCTAACTTTCTGGTATCTAAACGAAGTCGGCAACACATAGAGCGTGCATCTTCAGGTTTCATGTCAGAGTTCACAAAGTTAGAGAAATAGGGAATGCCATATTTGCCGGTTGCTTCCCACAAGAGGTCTAAATCTTTATTATCCCAGTCAAAATCTTTGGTTATATTGTAAGTAGGAATAGGGAAGGAGAAGACTCTTCCTTTAGCATCACCTTCTGTCATTATCTCTAAGAAGGCACGGTTAATCATAACCATTTCAGGCACGAAGTCGGCATAGGTTTCCTCTTGTAACTCACCACCGATAACAACATTTTGGTCGCGGTAAATAGAAGGAGGCTGCAAATCCATTGTGATATTAGTGAAAGGAGTTTGGAAGCCTACCCGTGTAGGTACATTGATATTAAAGATAAACTCTTGCATCGCTTGTTTCACTTCAGCATAATTTAACTTGTCATATCTGATAAAAGGAGCAAGCAGAGTGTCAAAATTAGAGAAGGCTTGAGCTCCGGCAGCTTCACCTTGCAGTGTATAGAAGAAGTTCACTATTTGACCTAACAAGCTTCTGAAGTGCTTAGCAGGACTGCTTTCAATTTTACCAACAGCACCTGTAAATCCAACTTTGATTAAAGTATATAGATCCCAGCCCACACAATAGACTGAGAGAAGTCCTAAATCATGAACATGGAAATCACCGTTGAGATGACTCTCTTTGATTTCGGTTGGGTATATTTTGTTTAGCCAATATGTTTTACTAACCTCTGAAGCAATGTAGTTGTTAAGACCTTGAAGAGAATATGCCATATTACTGTTTTCATTTACTTGCCAATCTAATTTCTTGAGGTATTGATCAATCAAATCAACGTTTGCTTTAGAGACTATCTCTCTCATTTTGGCATGTTGATCACGATAGATTATGTAGCTTTTGGCTGTCTGTTTGAAGGTAGAAGAGAGTAGAATCTCTTCCACACAATCTTGAATCTCTTCTATGGAAATTATCTTGCCATCATGAAGTTGAAGAATTAAACTAACAACTTTCATGGTAAGCTGATTAGCGGTCTCTTCCGCAAACTCAGTAGTGGCTGTTCCTGCTCGTGAAATTGCTCTCTTTATCTTCTCCTTATCAAAGGCTACTATCTCTCCGGTTCTCTTCTTAACTGCTTTTATCATTAATTACTCCCAATCTTATAATTATATATATAGCAACGCTTTATCTAATTCAAGAGTTCATTGCTTAGTTACTAACTTTATATTCTATCTATTTACAAAATAGAGAGTTGCTATTCCTGTCAAATAATATTTTATGGTCTTTTATGGAACAAATATTTCCTCAATATTTCTCATTGATTAGGTGATTATTGTCTATGAATTTATAGAATATATCTCAAGTAAAACTTTTCTTGATTTAGTTAAATTAAGTGCAAAAGGTAAATATTCTTTATCTAATTATTCAGAAAAAACTCTCTTCAAAATTCGTGAACTGTAAATATTCCGGTAATAATTAAAAAAAGTAAGAGAATATTCCAAATTGCACAAATAAAACTTGGGATTATCAACTCTTTTGATTATTATATTTGAAATATATAATTGATAAGGGGGATTAATGCGACCTAAAGTTACTATAATTGGTGCAGGTCCTGGTGGCTTGACAACAGGTATCTTGTTGCAAAAAAGAGGTTTCGATGTTACCATCTATGAAAAAGATGATAAACCGGGTGGAAGAAATCAAGCCATTCATCTTGGAGATTACACTTTTGATACAGGTCCAACTTTCTTAATGATGAAGTATTTCTTAGACGAAATATTTAAAGAGACAGGTAGAGATATTAATGATTATTTGAAGTTTTACGATTTAGAACCTCTCTACACTTTAAAATTCAAAAATAAACAAATGGTTCACTATAAAAATGTTTCTAAGATGAAAGCGGAAATAGAACGATTCGCTCCCGGTGAATCCTCAGGCTATGATAACTTGATGGAATATGAAAAAGAGAGATACAGAAGGCTTTATCCCTGCTTAAAAAAAGACTATTCATATCTGCACCGCATGGTAGAGCCGGATATTCTCTATGCTTTTCCTTATCTGCAATTAAATAAAACTATGCTTCAAGCC
>JBAYZI010000073.1:0-13624 GCA_041672585.1 Cloacimonadales bacterium (SeqCode)
CTTTTGAATAGTAATTGATAATAAAATAACTCTAAAAAAACTTCACTTTCTCACTTTATGAAACTTAAGCTGTATTAAGTAATATGGTTATTCTATAGAAATACCATATTCAAAAGATGAAAAGTTGAATTAATTCCCTTTTAAAGAATAAGCCAAATATACAAAAAAAGTGCCTGAACACTTTCTTTATTGATTTTATAGTATTTTATCCAGATTAATATAAACATCATCAATTTGATCCTGAGTAATACCTATATACCTCAAAGTAACGGTTTGAGAGGAGTGATTGAAGATTCTCATTAATAATGAAAGATCAACTCCATTCTTATAAGCGTGATAACCAAAAGTTTTTCTCATGGTATGCGTACCTATTTTTTCTTTAATTCCTGAACGATAACCATAATCGTTTAGGAATTGCCAAACATATTGTCTCGTCCAGGCTGATTTCGATGCTGTAACGCTGTTTGAATCTGATATGAATATAAATGTTGTCTTCTGGGGATTATCTAATCCTATAAGCTGATTTACCGATTCTTTGACACTGTCGGAAAGTCGGAACTGTTTACTTTTGCCTGTCTTTTTTTCTGTTATCACTATTGACTGTCGGAAAGTCGGATTTTCACCAAATTCGGAATATACATCATTCCATGTTAATTTAAGAATGTCGGAAATCCGTAATCCTGTCTTAATCCCGATTTCGAAAAGTACTAGTTCTTTTAATTTTCCTTCTTTCTTCATTAACTTCTTCATTTTAAAAAGTTTCTTTAAATCTCTTATTGGTTCAACATAATTCATAATTACCTCATATTATTTTATTCAATGTTATAATATGATTCTGAAATTATAGTTATTGCTGTTTGTTTTACATATTGAGCTAATATACTCAATATGTAAGGCAGAATTCTTGTTAAAAATAAATAAAGGTTCAATATAGCTATGTATGTTCCTATGTAGTATTACTTTAGATAATAGTGATTTAGTTTACTCAATTACATTGAGTGAAGTAAAAACAATGATAAGGATCTAAAATCTTCATATTATTAATCATTACGATACTAAGTATAAAATTTTATAAGAATTATGAGTACAATAAAAATATTGACAACAATTATCTTTACGATTTGTTTGGTAAGTAACATGAAATGAAATTTGAGAGCTTTTTTGTAATTTACGTTAGTATTTCATGTAAGATACAAAGGGGAGGGGGTAAGCTAATGAATGTTGAAGAGAAAATATTTTTGTTAATGTCTCACTTAATATGTGTTGATCAGCAAATCCATAACTCGGAAGAAGAGATGCTTCAAGCATATGCTAAAGAAATGAATTTATCCGATAACATCATTAATGAAAAACAAAAAATTATTAGTTTAAGTGATGATTGCATTCAGATAAAAGAAATAATTTATAGATTCCCTAAAGAATCTAGAGATGAATGCATAAAATTTTTGTTCATCATGTCTTCAGTTGATAATTATATGGACGAAAAAGAAATTGAAATGATCACAATGATCAGTAAGTACTGGGATATTGATAATCTAAAAATAAATCAGATTAAAAAAGAAGCTAAAGAATTTTGTGATAAAGAATATAAGGAAAAAACTAAAAGCAGTATTGAACTATCCAGGGATGCACAATTTTTGATAAAGCTGGAGAAAATATTCTCACCAAAATTTGTTCAAACAGCTTCAGCTTTTTTAAGCTATGAGATGAAAGAAAAATTGAAAACTCTTAAAGATGAGATTCTCTTATCAGGTCCTGAATATGATGAAGCAGTCAAAAATTGTGAGATCGTAGCGAGTAGTGATTTTGAATTTCTAATTAATTTAGTAGAACATATAGATATTGAACTGAAAGGTTTAGCAACAAAACTTCAAAGAAATGTTGCTAATCTAAAAAAAGAAACAACAAAAGGTAAATCTGACAATGCAAAAACGCTTGTTGAACTGTTCGAAAAGCACCATAAACAAATAAATGAGGATGTACTTGATAAACTTGATAATTTACTGATATCTAGTACAAAAAAGAAGAGAGTCCTTACATATTTTACTATTTCATTTGTAGGTATGACAAAAGCTGGGAAAAGTACCCTACATTCTATTATTACAAAATCTGATGGGAAAGAGATTGGTGTAGGTAAACAACGTACAACAAGGCTGAACAGGATATATGAGTGGAAAAACATAAGAATAATTGATACTCCCGGAATTGGAGCTCCTGGTGGAAAATCTGATGAAGAGATTGCAAAAGGGATTGTTGATGAATCTGATTTAATTGTTTTTGTGCTAACAAACAACAATCAAAAAGAAACAGAGTTCAGATTCCTAAAAATTCTTAAAGAGAAAGCAAAAGCTCTAATAATTTTGCTTAATGTAAAAGAAAATCTCGATAATGAAGTTAGATTGAAAAGATTTATGAAAAATCCTGAAAAGGAATTTTCTGATGATCCGCGAAAACTTGGTGGACATATAAAACACATAAGACGTTATGCAAATGAATACTATGGAAATGATAATTTTGAGATTATTCCTGTTCAGCTTCTCGCAGCGAAAAAAGCTGTACAAAAAGAGATTGAAGACCATGAAAAATTATACCAGCATAGCAGAATTCATAATTTTTTGAATTCTCTTCAATACGAAGTGATAAATAATGGGACTTTAAGACGTTCTCAAACTTTTCTAGGCTGCACAGTAAAAGACTTTCAAGATATTGTGGGAGTTTTGAATGATCAAAAAACTAATTACAATCAAAGTATGAAATTTATTAATGAAAAATGGGTAGAAGCAAAAAAGAAGATTGATAATTCTAAGAAACTAATTATCGAGCAATTACTAATAAAAATTAATGAAGTTTATTTTGATGTTCAGAATTCCATTCCTTATTTTACAGATAAATATTGGAATCTAAAGAAAAGTGATATCGAATTTCAATGGAAAGTACATCTTAAAACAATCAAGATGGATGAACGAATAAAAGATTTAGTAAAGCAGGCTCAATCAGATTTTGTTGAAAGTATAAATGAACTTCTAGAAGAGATTGGTAAAGAAATTGAACTCCTATCAGCAATGTTTGAAAATGATTTCGAGATAGATAATGATAAATCGAGTACTTTGTGGAAAAATATTTTTAGGTGGGGAGGCGTTCTTTCAGGTGTAGCAGGTTCAATTGCTTTGATTTTTTCTGGTCCTATTGGCTGGACTCTAATTGGCTTAGGTGTTGCTTTTCAGTTTGTTTCCGGTTTTTTCAAATCAAAAGCAAAACAAAAAGCTGAGAAAATTGATAAGATATCAACAGTATTAAATAAGCAAATAGAAGATACAAAAATTAATTCAATTAATATAATTGAAGATGAATTGCCAAAATTGTTTAATAGTATTCAAAATGATATCGAAAGATATTTTGAATTAATGATTGCAAATCTTGATAAGACAATAGAGGTGTTAAATAAAGCATTGATAGCTGTTGAGGAATCTAAAGATGAACTAAATTATGCCTATGCTAAAAGGATTATTGATTGGCTGAATAATGAAATAGGTGAGTTAACTGATGAAAATATTGCTAACACAATTGCATCGGTGAAGAGAAATATCGGAATAGATATGGAGATTACACTAAACAAAGGAGTTGGTTCTAAAAAACAAAATGGTTTAGATAAAATTTTGCAGGAAAAACTTATGATCAATGAACAAAGGAGACTATCATGAAATCGATAGAAGTTGCTGAAATAAACAAAAAAATTGAAACTTTTGAAGAAAGATTCAAGAATATTATAGAAAATAATCAGGAGAAACTTGGATCTTTACAAATAAATTACGAGACTGAAATGAAGCAGTATAGAGATCAGGATATTCTAAAAGTAGCATTTGTGGGGGAATATAGTTCAGGGAAATCTACTATAATATCAGCTTTAACTGGAGATCGTGACATAAAAATTGAAGCCGATATTGCAACAGATAAGACCGCTGAATATAAGTGGAATAATATAACCTTGGTAGATACTCCTGGAATCGGTACAGAAAGAAAAGATCATGATGCAATTACTTATGGAATTATGAGCAAAATGGATTTGCTTGTTTATTGTATCACCTCAGAACTTTTTGATGATATTACAACAGAAGATTTTATAAAATTGGCATTTAAGCAAAACTATGAACAAAAAATGATGCTGATTGTAAATAAGATGTCATTAGAGAGTGGTAAATTTGTTACTAAAGCCAAAAACTATAGTGATAGTATAAAAGATTCATTAGAACCATTTTCGGTTGATAATTTAAACTTATGTTTTCTTGATGCTCGTGATTATATTGATGCTGAAGAAGAAAACGACAAAGACCTTATGGAAATGAGTAATTTTTCTCATTTTATTGAAATGTTTAATGGATTTGTAAGAGATAAAAAAATCCTAGCTAAATTAGATACTCCCGTTAGAATTTTATTGAATTATATTAATGAAGCAATATTGTTAACTGCCAGAAATTCTTCTGAAGATGATGCGTATATAGAAATACTTAACAGATTATCCAAGACTACTTTAAGAAATAGAAATAATATGAAATTGAAAGGAAAAGGTGTAATCAACAATCTGTACAATAAAATTGCAAGTGCAGGATCAAAAATATCAAATTTGATCACAGATGAAGATTTTGAAAACAAGCTCAATAATAATGGTGTTGTTATCGAAAAGTTTAATGAAATTGCCAATAAAGAATTCTATGAAGTAATTCAAGAAATTATAGATAATGTAAATAACGAGATAGAAGATGTACTTGGTTGTACACTATCAGAAACCTTGATAAATAGAATCAATGTTAATACAAACTTCGAAAACACTTCAGGAATTAAAAAAGAAAATTTTAATAATACCAGTAAATTACAAAATCTTGAAAACATAGCAAATTCCATTGGTGGGACAATTCTAAAAAATGCAACAAAAGAAGGTGTTAAAATAAAAGGTGTATTCTTTAGATCTTCTGAAGTAGCAGGTAGTAATCTACATAAAGTAGTTTACAAAAGTGCGAAATTTTTTGGGAAAAAATTTAAACCCTGGGAAGCTGTAAAGTGGGCTAAAAATGTATCGAAAATAGCGAAAGTTGCTGGACCAGTTCTGCAAGTATTTTCAGTAGCATTAGAGATCAATGATGCTGTAAAAGAAAAAAAACAAGAACGACAAATTGATGATGCAAGACATGAAATTTATACCCAGCATATTGAAGTCGCTGAAGAGTGCAGTAACGCTATGTATGAACAGTTGGATGAAGTAACTAAATTAGTCCTTCTTCCTATAGAAAATAAAATAACCAATGCAAGAAAAAGTATTGAATCTCAAATTTCAGAATCATCGCAAGAAGTAAAAGAGCTGATTGCATTAAGAGACGAACTTGAGATTTTGGTAAATGACTTAAATTAATATATGCTTTTGTCGTCCCGATATTTGTTAGTGATGATTGAATCAAAATATATAGTTAGAAGTCACCAAAATAAATCATCTCTTGAAGTATATGATTATACCGATATTAATGATGGCGCTTCAAATAAATTTATGTTCTATCGTGTTAGTGCTTATGAGGATGTAGATAATGAAATATTAAGTATGCTTGAAGGCTTGATACGTCAAAAACGAAAAGTGAGTCTAAAAGAGATTGAAAATATGATTAAAAATCCTAAGAAAAGATATTATAGACAGCATAACTCTAATTAAAACACATTACACGAATAATAAAAGGGCAATCTTTCTGGGTTGCCCTTTAGATTTTTACATAAAAGTTCGAAATTCATCCCGCCACCTCCACCAGTCTTCGTAATGAACGAAGTGAATGTAGAAGACTGACACGGCGTAGCATCTTTAGATGCGAAGACGGTCTCAGATTTAAGTTTCTGGGTTCGTTCATACTTCGCCTTGGCACGCCATACTTCTTACTAACGAAGTGAGTATAAGCAAATTAAAAAGCTTTGCCTTTTATAAGATTAGATTCTGTATTTCTCAATAACAAAATGTATTATTTCAAGCAGGTTATGTATGTTTTATGTTTATATTTTATATAAAGTGACAGACGTTATTTCCTTGTTGTGACAGCGTGATTTCCATCTTGCTACATATTGAATAGACTTTTATACCCTTTAAAATCCCACACATTAAACATTTAACTTATGTCATTAGTGAAAGCTACAAGTGACTGAAGTTTTTCCTCTTTGCTTTTAACATCAGCCATTAAGGAAAAATAGCTGTCATTTGGGTGACACCATTATTTCCACTTCATAAAGTACTAACTATTAAACATATAGCCAATATTTACAGTCTAAATTTATGACACAGGTTTTTCCATAAGTGTTGAGATGGAAAAAGTGAAGGCACTATTTCCATTATTAGTATATTTACTGCTCTAAAAGCTTATAAGTTAAATACTTAATCGCTATTCCACTATTAAAACAGTATATTTATAATCAAACTTATTTATTAAACGACTCCCTACCATTTGCTCATATATTTTAATAAGTAGTTGATTCAATGGTAGCATTAATAACGCTGTAACTCATTAAATAGTCTGTATTTATCTGTAAAAATAGTGTCTATTTAACTTGACTTCTTTCATCAAAGTTCTAAAGTAGAGACATAAATTAATGAACTAAAAGGAGTTAACTATGACTTATAAAGAGAGATTAGAAGAGGTAAAAACAAGCTACCCATTTGAAAATTGGAGAGGATATTTTAATGATGGCATGACTCAATATAGCAAAGAAAACTGTGATAGAGCTGTAGAAATTATGGACACACTAATCGAAGATTTAGCTAAAGCTGGCTTAAGAGCTAAAGAAGATATTAAAATTGAACTTATTAAAAACGCAGTTTATGCATATAATTTACTTGATGGTATGACAGGAGAAACCTTAATCGAAACTGGTCAACGTGATGAATTAGGTCAGTTGTTTGATAAGATAGCAAGACTTGCTAAAATTGACCTAAGCTAATTTGAATATGAAGATGTTACTTATGCTGTAAGAACATGGTAGAGGTAAGCCCATCGAAATGATGGGCTTACTTTTTTGCTAAATTTTCTGTCCTTCCATTAGCTGTTGTTTATCGTGGTATATATAGGTTCTAACATAACCACCTGGGTCAATTGAATGATAAAAAGCACCCTCAAATAACATGTAGTCTGGTAGTTTATTTGGTTCAAATCCTAAGTATAAATCAGCTTTTTTTATCCTAAATTTTAAGGCATAAAAAGCTATCCAAAGAGAGCTTGTAGGATATTGATTCCAGGTAGGAATATCACTCTTATCATGGCAATCATTAAGCATTATAAAGCTATTTTCAGGCATAAATGAACTAGCTGGGCATGATGCTACTTTGCAGTTTGATAGTTTAAAATAGTACCTTCCTGGACTTAAATAGATGTTATTGACTATTTGATTTACTCCAGCAACAGCATCTTTAATCAACTCTTCGTGATATACTTCTGTTATATCAACATAACCAGGTAAGTATTTAAATATCTGGAACAGAGGATCTTCTTTATCCTGAAAGACAGTTTCCCAACTTACTAGCAGTACAGGAACTTTTACAGTTATGATTAGACCTCCAACTGCTAGATCAAACTCAGGTTCTTTAGGTGATACTTCTCCAAGGTTATATTCATAAGACTGCAATTCATCAGCATATATGTCTTTTGGATCTCTGTTTTGAATTATCTTCTGCCACATTAGACAGTATCCTTCCAAACAAAGATAGAACCATTATGCTTAATCATCTGTCCATCAACCCCAGATGCTGGAAGTTGAGTCACTTTCTTTATCAGAGAAGAGGTGTCTAAGCCTGTATCAATAACATTAGCTAGTGATAATTCAGCTCTTATAGTAGCAGAGGATTTATTCTCAACATTAGCTAAACCTACATCTCCTTTATCTATTGATATATCAGCTGTTAATGCTTTTCCATTTATCTTTCTTGAAGTACTAACTTTACTATTCAGAGCTGTTGGTAAACCATTAATTTTGCTTTGCTCTAGTGTAGGTATTCTGCTTGATGAAAATGACCCAGAAGTTATTTTAGATGCATCAAGACCAGGTAATCTGTTTGTATTAAGAGTTCCAGATATGATTTTAGATGCATCTATATCAGGGATGATACCTGTTGCAAGTAAGCCTGTAATCTTCGTAGAAGGAATAGATGGTACTTGAGTATCTTTAAGTAATCCTGAGCTATCTAACTGAGCAACACCACCTGCAACTCCTAGCTTCTCTGAATCAAGTATTTCTCTCCATACACCACTCATCTTATTCCTCTTCTAATACGTTCTTTTCAAGGTGTTGTATCATTAATAATGCTCCTTCAGTTTTAAGTAGTCTCTCATTTGAATCTTTAATCATTCTTCTTAGCTTTTCATGTTCCTTAGTTAGTTCTAATTTTTGTGTTTGTAGTAAATCTTTAAAAGTCATTTATTCTCCTTATAAATATATGTTTTTCCGTTCTTTACAAATATCTGACCATCTCTTGCAGAGCTTGGGAACTCATCACCTGATAGAACGAGGTTCTGATCCTGGATTCCTAAGTCTTCTTTCTCATCAACAGTTGAATATATAGGCTTTATAAAGGCTATATCCTTATCTGTTGAGATGGTCGGTTTTGTCTTTTTGTTAATTAAATCAAAAAGTGTGTTTTCTCTTATTGAATTCATTATCTTAACTCAGCTACTTTCTGGGCTAATGTGTTTGATGAATGAAGTACATTGGCAAGTGCTTGCAAGGCATCAGCATCTTGTGCAAAGGCATCTATGATATTTCCAATAGTAAGTTGATGTTCAACACTGTTTAATCTATCTTCTATATGCGTGTTAATATGCATAAACTTGTGCGAATAAACGGCTGTCTGACTGCTTTGACCCGATATAGCAGTAACAACTACTTCAACAGTTTCACCATCAGATATGCCCTCTAATGAATCCTCATCGATCAATATAAAAGAACTGGCACTGAGTACTTCAGCTAATGTTCGACCAGCTTTAATAATACGTATGTTCCAGTTATGTATGTTTATCAAAGGAACGACACTACACATAATTCTAATGCCACTAGCTTGATTAGTTATAAATGCTGACACTTTCACCTTTTCCAGATCTGGCGATAGAAACTCCAGGGTATTTTCAATACTACCCAATCTATTATCGTATTGACTAAGAATAGATGTTAAAGAAGTACCTTGGTTATCTTTTACACCATCAGTACTATGTGCATGGCTTGTACTAGCATAATTATGGGTGTGAGCATTATCAGCTTTACTTGAAAATAGTGTTGATAGTTTTGATTCAACATCAGAACCATCAGTTGTAGAAATCTGTGATGCTGTTTATTACTGCCTGAGCCAGTGTGATTTATAATACTATCATGAGCTGATTCCATTTGCGTATCTATGATATCAACGGACTGAAATATCTTAACTATATAGATTATGGTCATTCTTCACTTAAGCTGAACTTTGAGTTAATTAAATATAAAAATCAACGAGCTATGGATAATTAACTTCAAAGTGATTTAATATAAAAAGGCACGACTAATGCCGTGCCTTTAATTTATTTATCATATTAATCATGCCTTATAAAACCCCTATTAACAGGATTTATAGCTCATGGGGTCATATGATACTATTTCATCAAAATAATTTTCTTAGTTGCTGTGGCATTACCACTTCTAATTTTATAGAAGTAAACACCGCTTGCACTATATTTATTTGCATTATTTGTTCCATTCCAGACAATTTTATGAAGGCCTTGAATAAGTGTGTCATTTAATAGATTCTTCACTAACTGTCCTCTAACGTTGTAGATATCAACTCTTACTTTTCCAGTTTGTGGATTATTGAACTGAATGGTAGTTTTTGGATTAAATGGATTAGGGTAGTTGCTTGCATTTAGGTCTGTTACAAGCTCAAGCTCATCATCTAAGTTGGGGGTATATCCAGGGTATTCATAACAACCAAGATCAATTATATTATTATGTATTCTTGGATTGCCATATAGATCTAATTCTGCTAAATAAAACCAATCAGGAAGCCAAGCAAAACTATTAGAACCAGCATCTATGGCAGGTGACACTTCTCCTATGTCTCCACCTCTTAAATGATAGTAAGATGCTAAAGCTGGATCTCCTCCTACAAAAAGTGGGTCTTGGTTATAGATATTATTATCCCCCAATATTAGCTCTGCTCCAGATAGATTACTTACTACTAAGTCTGAATCTCCAAAAAGACAGTTATCTATGTCTAAAACTTCATTAGTAAGTGATAAATCCCAGGGTTGATTATTATTCATAAAGATATTGTTTCTATAAACTGTATTTGTGCCACTATTCATTATAGTTCCAAAGTTAGGAGATCCACTATTATTGGCAAAAGTACAATTAGATATTGTTGTATTTTCTCCCATAGTCCTAAACATTTTACATTCACCAGCAACATTGTTAGCAAAAAGGCAGTTGTCTATTACAACTTCTAATGAGTCACCCCAATCTAAAAATCTAAATAGAGTCCGACCGGTATTGTCTGAAGTACATTGATTGTTAATAAATTCTGAGTTAGTAACCTCTACTCTATTCATAGCTTCCACATTACCTATTCCTTTTCCATTTTCATTAATACAAGTGTTATTATAGACCTTAACATTATTCATAACAACATCTAATGCTTTAATTGTATAAGCTGGATAACTATTTATTGAATTATTATTCCTAAAAATTACATTATCAAGTTTAACTTTACTAATATATATTCCATCTATATATAGAGTGGTCCAACTATTAATATTGCTAGCTTCAAACACTACATTCTCAATTATCAAGTTGTCGATACAAGTTGTTAACACAGCAGATCCTTCTCCATTGCTAATACTCATATCTTTTATTGTAATATTCTTTCCCAAAAATTCTGGTATGATAACCCCATTACCCCAACTAAATGTTTCAGGATTACCAATTATTTTTGTCTCCTCTGCAGAAACACCTTGCAGTATAGTGTTACTTTTAAGTCCTATTGGTATATTAGAATGACCCCATAAATCATGTTCATAGGTTTCAGATGTTAGTCGTATTGTTTTAGGATTATCTCTATTACTACTGATCAAAGTATTCGCTTTAAAAATTGTGCGAAGTGGCTGGTCTAGTGTTAGACCTGAGTTAGTATCATCGCCATTGTTAGCTACATATAGGTCTGCATCAACCTCCTCATGCATACCCTCATTTACATCAAAAGTTCTATAGGGAGTATAACCCATCTCCCATTCTTCAAAGAAACCATCGAAATAATTTGCACAATATTTTTCATAAGCTACTTTAGTAAATTTATCTAAATAGATATCAGTCACTGCCCCAAAAGGAGTATCCCAAAACATATCCGCTCCTTTAGCTGAATAATTATCAAATAATGAACATCTATTGCTTTCTGAAAAGGTGATTGTTGGTTGTTCACTTACAGTACCTTGAGTACATATACCTCCTCCTGACATTAGTGCCAAGTTATTATTTATAGTACATCCAGCTAGATGTACTGTAGCCTGATAATTAATAACTACCCCCCCCCCAAAATCTGCATAGTTGCTATAGATTTGAAGATTTACAATGTTAAAACTACTTAAAACAAGGCACAAACCGCCCCCTATGGTTTTAGCGCCATCCTGATAGCCACTTCCTCCTGTTATTGACAATCCTCTTATTTCAAACTCTTTATCTCCAACAGTGCAATATACAGTACTCCCATTTTGGTTACCATCTATGATAGTTGTAGAGATAAAGGTGCTATCATTGGTTATTGCTTCTAATGAACAGAGATTTAGGTTGTTAGCATAGCTTAAATCAACATTTTCATAATAGGTACCTGGATATACTAATACAGTATCTCCTGTAGTAGCCTGATTAACTGCACTTTGGATTTCTGTATATGGTTTAGTACCATCTAGTGAGACTTCAAGAGTTGTAGCAAAGATAGCTGATAGGCTAAGTATAAATAAAAATACAATATATAGTTTTAGTTTCATTGAAATCTCCTTAAACTAATGTATTGTAGAGACGCAATATTGCGTCTCTACAAATTAATTATTACTTTTAACTTGGGTAAGCAAATTACTTCATTAAAATGATTTTCTTAGTTGCTGTTGCATTACCACTTCTGATTTTATAGAAGTAAACACCGCTTGCACTAGATTTATTTGCATTATTGCTTCCATTCCATACTATTTTATGTATACCTTGATCCATGTCTCTATTCACTAAATTCTTGACCAACTGTCCTTTGAGATTATATATATCTACTGTAACCTCACCAGCTTGTGGATTGTTGAACTGAATATTTGTTTCAGGATTAAATGGATTTGGATAGTTAGTAGAAATTATTTGCTGAGTTTCAAGTAATTCTGTTGCATCCTTTGTCATCGAGACATGATAGAAATCTTGGTTATTTACTTTTAGCTCTTGAATTTTATCCCAAACTTGCAGAACATTGTCATAACTAACAACATTTTCAAGTATTTTAGCTGATTTAGAACCATTAATAGTCACAATTGTAAGAGGAGTATCTTGAGGAACATCTTCAATAAAAGCTTGGACCATTACAGTAGCTTCATCATCAACTTTTACTCCACCAACACAATCATCACCAGCATATACAACAAGCTCATTAATATCACTATTAGGTTCGACATCAACAAAGATTGGAGTATAATCAGCTTGTTCTGTAAAAGTAACACTCTCGGCTTGTTTATATGTGTATGCTTCAGTTCTAGAAGGAGTATCATAATTCCAATGGAAATCCATAATGCTCTGAACACCACTTGCATATTTTACAAGCACAAAGTCACCCATTCTTAACTTACAATCTGTGTTGCCACTAACTCGCCCAACCCAGTTACCGCCTGATGTTTTGTAAAAAGACCAATCTTTATGTTGGATAAAACTTAAATTTGTTAAGTATGGACCAAAAGCATTCTCCCAATAAGTAGGGTTTTCCCCAAAGAAACCTAACCAAATCTTTTCAGAAGTAACTGGTAAATCAAATTCTTGGTCAGGATCTTGAAGAAGACCTGAGAACCAACTATCCATTTCATCAGGAGCTTCTACTTGATAACCCCAGCGTTCATCGACTTTTTCATTGCTATTATAACCAGAAGATAAATAAGTAAAATCGTAATCACCAAAAGTATAAGACCCTCCTTGCTGAAAATCAATTGTTGGATATTGTGGATAGAAGTCATCTGTCTTAAAATCTTCAAAATAAATAGTCATGTGATTATTTGGCACAGAATAATGGGTAGTTCCATTATAAACCACAGTAGATGTGTTATCAGGATCTATAACAGGGAATCCTGTCCAATTATGCGGACTAGTTCCATCAACAAAGTGCTGATATTCTTTTCTATCATCATCAAATGGGATAGCACCCATGTCAGGAGTATCGTCCTCATATTGAATAAGTTGAATATCTAAACCTGCAACAGATGTATCATCAAAGTTTTCATCATAGCCATTACCAATAGCATCGCAAGGCCATTTTAGAGCTAATTCTCTATTTTGTGGATAATCAAAGTTAGCTACTCCTTTAAGGTTGAGATTGTTAGTAAAATTAGTAATATTGCTAGTATCGAAACGA
>JBAYZI010000074.1:0-13358 GCA_041672585.1 Cloacimonadales bacterium (SeqCode)
GACAAAGGTGGAGGTATTACTTTAGGCGAAACAGGTAGTCTATTCTTAAGCGGTACAGTAATTTGTAATAATATTTCGTATACAGGCGGTGGCGGTTTATTAATAATAGGAACTTTAGAAGCACAATGTGGTCTTGATTTTGATCAAGTAAATAGATCATCAATTTATGATAATTATGCTCAACAAGGTTCAGAAATCCACTGGGTTTTGTACAGGACAAGCACTTGTGAAGTATATTTAGATAAATTTACAGTGGCTGATCCCGACAGATTTTATATCGATTATTGGGATTTTGATAATCAATTTTTCGAGGATTTAAACCATACTCCTTTTGCTGTAATAGATATTCAAGAAGGGGTTCATGAGCAGATTGATGCTGATCTTTTCGTAGCAAATGAGGGTGATGATAATAACAGTGGTTTAACACCGGAAGATCCTTTTAAATCAGTGTTTAAAGCTTTTCAATTAATAAAAAGCAATCCTGAAAATCCCCGAACTATTTATATGGCACCCGGAGAATACAATAGTAGTGTTTACGGGCTATCTAATATCCCTATTGCTTTAAAAAGTTTTGTTACTTTAGAAGGTGTTTCCCCGGAAGAGACAAAAATCATTATTGATAAGTCAGTTAGCAATTGGCCTGTGGGAGTTGTCAATTGCGTGTCTATGAAATTTGAAGATATAACAGTCAAGAATTTAACCTTAGCCAACTTATCAGGTATAGCTATTGCCAGTTCAGCTACCAAAAACTTCAGAGTAGAAAATGTTATTGTGGAAAATTGTAATAGTGAACATCTTCCCACCATTTATATTTTTGCTTATTTGAAATATGCAACAGCTTACTTTAAAGATGTTATTATCAGAGGTAACGCATCCCAAACTGTGCATCCGGCTGCAGGCTCGCTTTATGCAAAAAAGATAGTTTTTGATAATGTAACTGTTGAAAATAACATTAACCTTGGAAACGATGGTGACAGCATAGTAGGCATATTAGATATTTATGTATCAGAAAGTCTTGTTATCAAAAATTCCAAGTTTATTAATAATGATAGCGTAGTGGAAAACCCGGCAGGGTCAAATTTTCGTTTCATGCATTATCCCGGTTATTTGGAAGAAACTTCAATTACGATTGATAATAGTCTATTTGCAAATAACACTAATGGGGCTACGTCTTATAATTTCTTTATTGCCGGGAATGAAGTTTTTGTAAATAATAGTACTTTTGCCAATAATAGCGGGGGGCATTCTATCTCTGTGACAGTAGCAGCATATTTAGCTAAAATATATAACACTATTATTGCCAATAATGGGCAATCTACTCCTATTAGTTATGGTGAATCACTCATTGTGGATAACTGTCTGTTTAGTAATACAGACAATATTGCCAGTAGCCCAATTTCTACTGATGTTACTTTTGGCGAGAATAATATTTATGGTGCTAACCCTCTTTTTGCCGGCACAGATCCGGCTAATCCAACTTATTACATGTTAGCCGGAGATGATATAAATGGGTATTCTTCTGCTATTGATGCCGGGAGTAGGGATTTTAGTTTTATGCCAGATTGGTATGAAGAGGAAAGATTTGATCTGTATGGCAATCCCCGTTTATTTGGGAGTAGAGTGGATATCGGTTGTTATGAATATCAAGGCTATACTGTAGGTAATAACATTACTGAAATCACTCACCTTTTAACATCTTATAACTACCCAAATCCTTTCAACCCGGAGACCACAATAGAATTTAATAATCCGGTACAGGGTGAAGTTAATGTTAATATCTACAACTTAAAGGGACAACTTGTTAAGAAATTATTAGAAGATAATTTGACTCAAGGTGTTCATAAGGTTGTCTGGAACGGAACAGATAGTAGTGAAAAACAAGTCTCAAGTGGTGTTTATTTCTATAGAATAAACAGTGCTAATAAAGAGTCCATAACCAAGAAAATAATCTTGATGAAATAGTGATAAAACAGTAAAATCAAGAATGTTATTTTGAATTTAAGATGCGGGCAGAAATGTTCGCATCTTATTTCTTAATATCTTTAACTACTAGTGTTTATCAACACTCTGAGGAACTTATAAACTGGCTTCTTAAACTCCCCTCTTCCCTTTCAAAGAAAGGTCTCAGGCCTGTGAGGGCATAGCTTCTTACTTTGCTAAAAAAGCTATGTAAGATGAATTAGCGACGCCTCAAGAGGGATGCCGGTATTTCCGGTGGGGTGTGGTTCTTAAAAAATCTCCTTTCTTGTAAAGGCGAAGCTTTTAGCGAAGATTCAAGGGGATTTAGGGGCTTCTTTTTAAAAGTCCCTATTCCTTGCTGATATATGTCACCCTTACAGGGTTATTTTCATTTGGGACATTACCCAGGGTCAATTTTGCTTGAAGACAAAATGAAACCCTGGGCTAATCTATATAATCCTTTCAGGATTGGAAGATGATACTCAACCTGTTAACCTCTTCAAGTGTTTTGTAGAGACGCAACATTTTGAGTCTCAAAAGCTCTGCCTATTTATCGGAGGAGACGCAAAATGTTGCGTCTCTACGGCAAATAAATAGGGAGCTTCGTAGCTAAATTTTTAAATAGACATCCGTAATATTTTGAAAGAACTCCTCAGACCAAAGTTGCAATTTTTCACTATCTTTAATAAAAGGAATGACATCTTGTTTTGCTTGAGAATAATCAATCTCAGAAAATCTTTCTTGTAGCATAGAGCTTAATAATTCTTTAGTTAGGTTAATGTTTTCTTTAAGATGTCCTGATTGTTGCATGCGCGCCTCAAGGTGTTTTAGATTTAGTGGTGCAGATTTTGAAAGATACCAAACATAATCATACAAATCTCTACCCTTAACTCTTGTTTTCCAGGCTCTACAAAGTAAGGCGTGAAGTTTGCCGGCAAAAAGTGATGATTCAGAAAAGAGTTTTACTGAAAAGGGGATAGGATTTAGTAAATATTTAACTTCATATTCACCATATTTGGGAGGATTAATATCAACTTCTAACTTTATTTTCAACTGTTCATTACGATTGATAGGTAATCTGTTAAATTTATCAGGAGTGATTTTCAGCATATTTGTTACGGTATTTCCTTTGATAAATGCAGACATGATTTCGCTATCATTAGTTTTCTTTTTTTGTTCAGCTTTCATTTCAAATCCATAAGCTCCTAATTCTGTTTCAATAAACTTTAAATATCTATTCAGATCAAAATTAGAGTCAGGTTCATATAAGGAAAAATCTAAATCTTCTGAGAATCTATCTAAACCATAGAAGATTCTTAAAGCAGTGCCACCATAGAAAGCAGCTTTAGTGTAGAAGTTTCCTCTAAAAAGACCTAATAAGGCAATTTCTTGAACTATCTCTTTTAAAGCGTTTTTCTTCTCTTCAATAGTAGTAGTTTCATACTTTTTCAACATTATTTGAATTGGATTAATCATTATAAAGACTCCTTTTCTAACCAGATAGCAAATTCTTGGCAAATCTTGCGTCTATAATCAGGAGCTATCTTCTGAATGATATGTAGCTCTAAATCATGGAGAAGCTCCTCATCTATTCTTAAATCATCATAAAGCAGTGCTTCAAACCCATTTTCATACTTGGAAATTCTATAGAGAGTATCAAGTAAAGCTTTTTCCGGAGTAGCAATTAGAAAAGAGTGGTTATTATCAGTTAATTTATCTACTCCCCAAGGAAATACTAAATCAGGAACATGGTAATAATGGAAATCACCAATCTTAGTATTATAAGTTTTTGTCTTATTCTTCTGAAATGAAGCACTCATTATGAGATGAGCTTTTTCAGGGATCAATCCATAATAGGATAAAGCACTCTCAAAAGATATATAAGACGGACCGTAGATAGTATTAGCAATCTCGAAGAGAGAGTATTCTTGTAACTTGCTATCCAAATATAATCCTCGTCTTAGCTGAATTAACTCTTCAGTCTGTAATAATCTCGTAATCTTGGCTTTAGGAGAAGCGAAATCTCTAAGTTTATCTAATAAATCAATATGAGTAATAATCATTATTTCCTCCAATAAGTACAGTTAATTGTACTTGCCGGAGGATGTCAAGTTGTTTTTTACAACAATATAAAAGGGCGAAGTAAATTCGCCCTTGTATAATTTAGTTTATGTTTATAGTTTTAGAATCTAGTATTATCCACTAAATGGAAATCTTTAATCAGCATGGTAGGCACAATAGAACGAGTGCTATTAACCACTTGTTCACCTAAAGCAAGAATACGACGAGTCATATCATGAGGAATATCATTCCAGCGGAAGTTATTCACTGACTTCTGGATTTTACCATTCTTGAAGTAGAGCACACCATCGCGGGTAAGTCCGGTTAATTCACCACTCTTACCATCAATAACTCTGATATACCAGAATCTATTGATAATCAAGCCTTCATCAACTAATTTCATCATCTCTTCTTCGCTCTTATCACCGCCGGCAATGACGACATTAAAAGGACCGTTGACATGCTGCAGATTATGTAGTTTGGCATAAGCTTTATCAGTAGGTAAATTCATTACGACGCCATCTTTTGACCATTCTGTATTTTGATTAAGAATACCATTACCATCGAAAGCAGATCTCATGATTCTACTATCTTCTAAAGTAGAACACATATTGAAATTCTTACCAAAGAAGGGTTTTCCTATTTGACCTGAGAAAGGAGTCATGCCCAAATCAGCACCTCTTCTATCCATAAACCAGCTCATAAATGAGAAGATGTCTATCACAGCTTGAGGTCTGAGAATTACAGCAATCTTCTGTGGTAACATCTCATTAGGCTTATCAATAGCTTGGAAGTTCTTATTTAGCTCTGTTATCATTGCTTCTAAATTATGTAAGCTTTTCTTGATTACAGAAGCCGAAACCCTTGTCTCTCTTTGATCTTTCTTAATAGTCATTGAGTGTTCAAAAATAGTACTTCTGTCGCCGCCTACAAAGCCATTCTTGGTAATTAGGTGGGAATGAATTACATGACGAGAAACCATTCCTGAAACAACAGCATCTTGTTCTAAAGCATTATCTATACATCTCTTGATAATCTTAAGATGATCTTCTACGGTTAAGTTTTCGATTTCGATATCATGATTATTATAATCTAAATACTCTTTAGCTTCTTCAGTAGGGATATGTTCTTTATCTTCAGAAGAGTGCAGAGCAATAGTTTTCGCAACAGCTAATCTTTCTAAAATAAATGCTTCATCTAACTGATCAATAGAGACAGTTCCGCACTTTTTCCCATAATAGAGAGCCACATCAATAGAGAACTTTACACCGGAGATGTTTTGGGTAATTCTATTTTGAGCAAAACGAGTATCCAATGAATCTTTAATTCTGACTGTGATAGAATAATCATCTGCATCATTATGTTTCGCAATAAAGTTAAGAGTAGTTTCAAGTTTGTTTATCATTTGGAACCTCCTACCATGATATTCCTAAACAGGGTTGGAGATGCTCCGTGAGTCATTCTGCCTGTTTGAGAAGGTTGTCCTTTGCCACAATTATTAACACCCCATGATTTCCAGAAGCGTTTGTCAGCAATAGCTTCCACACTGTTCCAGAATTCAGGATTGTTTGATCTGTAAATAATCTTTTTTAATGGTCTTGTTCTCTTACCATTTTTGATTTCCCAGAACATATCTCCACCAAATTGGAAATTAATTCTGTGTTGGTCAATAGAGAAAGTACCTTGTCCTTCAATCATTACACCATCTTCAACAGCAGAGATTAAGTCGTTAGGACTACACTCTTCTTTACCCGGCTCCATATATAAGTTAGGGATTCTGTTGATTGGCATATCAAAATAGTTTGTTGCTCTGTTACAACCACGGCTAAGCTTCTGATTAATAAAAGAAGCAGTGTCGCGGGTGGTTCCGTATTCATTAAGAATACCATCTTTAATAATTTGCCACTCTTGATTTGGCACACCATCATCATCATAACCGGCAGTTGCCATTCCGCCAACTAAGTTGTTATTAGCAGTGAAGTTAACAATTTTAGAACCATACTGGTAGTTCTTAAGCTTTTCCGGAGTAGCAAAAGAGATTCCGGCAAAGTCAGCTTCCCAGCCAAGAACTCTATCTAGTTCAGTTGGATGTCCGACAGATTCATGCATAGTCAAAGCCAAGTGGTCAGGGTTTAAGACTAAATCACGACGCTTAGTTTCAGGAAGTGAATCAGCATTTAGCTTCATAATTGCTTCTCTGGCAACTCTATCAGCATTCTCTAAAAGTCTGAGATCAAGAATATGTTCCCAACCGGCAGCAGTAGCACCAGGATTGTAAGAACGCGATTGACTGTCTTCCTTATTAATTGCCACAGCTGTGTAGGAAGGATAGACATAAGTTGTGTTTATGTGAAGATGAGAACCATCACTGTTGATCAGAATTTTATCATCATTTTGGGAGATTATAGAAGCTCGTGCTTGCTTAATATCAGTGTAGCTGAGCAGAGTTCTGTTAATCTCTAAGAGCATATCGATCTTTTCTTTAGGACTAATTGAGAAGGGGTCAATACAGAGAGGAGTCTTGTAGGTATCAATATATCCTCGTTCTGGAGTGAGTGTTAATTTGAAGTTTTTATTAATCTCAGCAGATGCCAAGGCAATATTATAGGCTGATTTAACAGTCTCTATTATTGCATCTTTTGTAAATATCTTGTTGTGAGCAAATCCCCAAGCACCACTCTTAAAGACTCTTATGCCGTAACCGTAACTGTCATCATTGTTGAACATCTTGACATTAAGGTCACGCACAAAGATAAATTCGCGCTTGGTTCGTTGGATTCTAATATCAGCAAAATCAGCCCCGAGTGAGAGAGCATAATCAATTGCTATTTTTCCTAATTCCATATCTCCTCCAATTATTTTATATAATCATAACTTGAGTATGTTATATTTAATGTCAAGACTTATTTTATTAAACTGAGAGTATAATATTAATTAATAATTAATAATGAATAATTAATAATTGAAAGAAAAGAAAAACTTTCACACGAATTAACGCGAATTAAGACGAATTAACACGAATTAACACGAATTAGCAGACCGCAACCTCTTCTACTGGGAACGCACTCATCCTACTTCGCTAAAAGCTTCGTACGATGTATCCTTGAGTGCATCATTGCAAAAGCAATGAAAATCTTAAATCCAGGATGGATGACAATATAATAGGGAGTGTTCGAAGACACTCCAAAGGATTTTAATTAAAAGAGGTTCGACTCGTCAGAGGAGAACCGATGAATAAAACAGTCAAACTATTTAGGACAGGACAAGAAAGACTTTCACACGAAGGGGTCTTTTATGTTCCTGTCATTAATTATTAAATAGAGGTTTGTATTCCATCATGTTGTACTGTATATGGGCTATGATTATCTGCTATTCATCAACAAAAGTATAAATTTGTATTTTAGTTATTGACATTAGAAACCATTTAGCACTAATTTGGAATTAAGTAAAATAACAATTGAGAGGAAAAGATGAAAACGCTTAATGCTCTGTTCTTGTTAGCAATTTTTAGTGTTGTATTATTTACGGGATGCGCCACAACTAGAGTCTCCAGTAGTGCCATGATAAGAACCATGGGAATAGGTGAAAGTGCGGTACCGATAGAGAAAGATAGCTTTGCTATTGAGTTATTTAACGATAAATCTACTACTATTGATGTAATTTCGGCAACTAATCCTTTTGATTGGCAAGATCTGGAAAATATTCACGCTATGTCAGGAGGAAAAGTTAGTCATCATTGCAGACATTATGGTTTAAACCTCCGATTTGGACTTAAAAAGCACACCGAAATAAAGTTAGGATTTCTGAAAGGAAGCATCACCAATGGTAATGAAGAGATTAATGCTATTGATGAAGATGGTAATTATCTAATCCGCAAGACAAAGTTTAACAGTGATTTTGTAGGTGGGCAGTTCGGCATCAAGCATTTACTCACAGATTATGCTAATCCGGGTCGCATCTCTTTATATTTAGATGGAAAGTACTTTATTACCTACAGTGATGGATTAGCTTGGGACTACGATGGCAGAACCATAGAACTAAAACCTGCTCTTCTTTTCGGTTATCTAAAAGATCCTGCTTCCCGAAACTTCCCCAGCTTCTCTTTCTACTATAGCCTTGCTAATACCAACAGAGATAAAACGCTTAGGGGCATTCCTGCTAATAAGAATTCCCAAGCAATTGGTGCTGAAGCTAATCTTAATCTTGCTTATGGCGTAATGTACACAAACTTGGCTTTCGGAGTAGAAAAAGAGATAGGAAATAAAGCAACTGATGAGATTAGACGTTATTTTGGAGCGAAAGTAGGATTCCATTTTAAACAGAAGAAGAATTAAAGACACAGAATATTATTTCCGCTTGACACAGTTTATAATTTAAACAAAACCTGTATTATGATAATTAAAGGAGACACCCCATGAGAAAAAGTTTATGTTTATTGATTTTAGCAGTAGCCGGATTAATTCTAATTAGCGGTTGTAGTATTGTAGAGAGATCAAGCAGTTCGGTATTAAAAACCAGTGGCTTGGGAGAAGAAGCTTTACCTTTAGAACCTCACAAGTTTGCTATAGAAGCTTCATTCCAGACAGCAAGGGTTCTCGACAATATTCATTATACAGAATATAATTCTTATGATGGTTCTGGTGAAAATATTATTTATTTATCAGAAGCACATGGGTCGGAGTCAATCCCGGTTTTGGATGCCAAATTAAGACTTGGTTTATCTGCTCGCAATGAACTAGCACTCGGTTTTGTTAGGGGTAAAGAAGGTGAAGCTAACACCTATAAATACAGTACAACTATTAATGGAACTACTACAGAGAAAGAGTTTAAGTGTACCACCAAATACACAGGTATTAAAGTTGGCTACAAAAGATTGCTAAGCGATTGGGAAAACTCCACTAAAATCTCCATGTTTCTTAGTGGCGCTTACCTTGTTTTTGATAGTGAAGGGAAGGCTGCAGCTTATGATGCTAATTCATTTGAAACCAAAGCTGCGATTCTCATAGGTATTCATCCCAATAATGAAAAAAGAAGTAGCTATCCTACTTTAGCTTTCTATCATACTTCTGCTCACACTAACCGAAAACTGACAATCCCGGGAGTACCCCAAAAGAAACATCCCCAAAGCCTAGGAGCTGAAATACTTTATAATATAGATTTCGGAACTTTGTATGCTGCTATAAATGTTGGTGCTGAGAAACAGCTGACATATACTACTAATAGTACGGAAGATATTGAAGTTCACATGGGGTTTAAAGTAGGATTGAAGTTCGATACACGAAAGCAGTGATTAGGTTAAGAGTTAAGAGTTAAGAGTTTAGGGTTTAGAGTTTAGGGTTTAGAGTTTAGGAAAGAAAGATATTAGCCACTGAAAACACCGAAAGCACTGAGAAGAAATAGATGTGTATGGCAAAAACTTTTCATTTTTCATTTTTATCTTTTCTTTTTTTCTCTGTGTCCTCTGTGTCTCTGTGGTGAGCAAAGAGGGCGAAAGATGTTTTGCCCCTACTTTTCATTTCTATCGGTGTTTCCATCTTCTCTGTCCAGTCCTAAATAAATTGACCGTTTTTTTTATTTCAATCTATGCCGCCCCTGTAGGGCTATTTTTTATCTCTACAATTCTACAAGGGGCTTCACCCCTTGCTGACAAATATCACCCTTTCAGGGCTTTAAGAGGCTCCAAATAAACTATAATTTCTTAAGGGAATTTAAGAGCTCTGGCGAATGGTATTAACCGATATGAATCGATTAAACAATTAAACAAATCAACAATTCAACATGCAATTAATTCGTGTTAATTGGTCTTAATTCGTGTTAATTTGTGTGAAAGTCTTTCTTTCTCATTATTAATCATTAACTATTAATTATTAATTTCTTCAAATATTCTTTGCTATAAATACCTCTTCTAATATTGTGGTCTATATAATATAAATAACACAAGAAGGAGTCATTTATGATAGAAATCAGATGGCACGGACGCGGAGGTCAAGGTAGCTTTACCGTCTCTCGTCTTTTAGGAATGGCAGCCACTCTTTTCAATGGGAAGCATGCAATCGCTTTTCCTGCATTCGGACCCGAAAGAAGAGGAGCTCCGGTTTTAGCTTTTACTAAAATTGATGAATATAAAATAGACGACCGCAGTGAAGTGGAGTTTTGCGATTATGTAGTTATTATGGATGAAACTTTAATTAACGCCTCAATGACAAAAGGGCTTAAGAATGATTCTGTGATAATTATCAATACTCAAAATCCTGAAAGATACAATGACGTTTTTCCTCTTAAGAATAAAATATTCCATATTGATGCTACTCAAATTGCTTTAGATATTCTGAAACGTCCAATCACTAATACTACCATGTTAGGAGCATTAGTTAAAGTTTCAGAAGTTACAGATTTAGAAGCGTGCTATAATAGTATTGATAAAGAACTTCCTCCTGCAATTGCAGAGAAGAATAAATTAGTTATTGAAAAAGCATTTAATGAAGTGCAGGAGTATCGGAGATAATTATGAAAAAGACTAAAGATATGTTATCAGAAGATGGTACAAGACCGGTAAAACAGGAGTTTGTTAAAAGAGCTCATATCTCTGAATACCCCACAGGACCGGGATTTACTGCCGGACATCTGGCTGATATAAATGCCGGTTGGAGAGCATTCAGACCGATAATAGATTTAAAGAAATGTATAAGTTGTTATAAATGCTATATGGTTTGCCCTGATGGAGTTATCTTCAAAATAGGGACAAAAGGCGTGGCTGTAGATTATGATTATTGCAAAGGCTGTGGTGTGTGTGCAAATGAATGCCCGGTTAAAGCTATCACTATGATTAAAGAAACATTGGATTAGGAGGCTACTATGAAATTAGATAATTCAAAAAAACTATTTGTTTCCGGTGATGAAGCTGTAGCTCTGGGAGTTCGTTTAGCTCGTCCACATGTGATCTCGGCTTACCCTATCACGCCGCAAACTGTTGTTGTGGAAAGACTTTCCGAAATGGTAGAAGATAGAAGTTTAGATGCTGATTTTATGCATGTAGAATCAGAACATTCAGCTCTTTCTGCCGCGATGGGTGCTTCAGCTGTGGGAGCGCGTGCTTTTACTGCTACTTCTTCACAAGGTTTGCTTTATATGGCAGAAGTGTTAAGTTATTGCAGTGGCGGTCGTTTCCCTGTTGTGATGATGAACGCCAACCGTGCTTTAGCTCTTCCTTGGAGTATTTTCGGAGATCAATCAGACTCTTTACTTCTCCTCGGTTCTGGCTGGATTCAATGCTATGTTGAAGATGCTCAAGAAGCTCTCGACATGATGATTCAAGCTTATAAAATAGCTGAGAATTCACAAATTTTAACCCCTTTTATGGTTAATTTAGATGGCTTTATTCTGACCCATACCTACGAATTAGTGGATATTCCGAAGCAATCTCAAGTTGATGACTTCCTGCCTCCCTTCACTACCCCTAATAAGATGAGTCTGGAAAACCCAATGAATCTCGGCTTTTCTTCCACTCCTGCTGATAATCTGGAGTTCAAGTATCAACAACATCAAGCTCTGCTAAATGCTCTTCCTATTATAGAGGAAGTGGATGATGAATTTGGCGATAGATTCGGACGCTACTATGGTGGAGTTCTGGAAACTTACCAAACTGATGATGCAGACTTCGTGATGATTACAGTAGGAAGTATCACAGGTACAACCCGCGTTGTGGTGAATACTTTAAGGGAAGAAGGTAAGAAAGTTGGCTTAATTAAGCTTCGTTATCTACGTCCCATGCCGGAAGAAGCACTGTTAGAAGCAATTGGCGATGCGAAAGCAATTGGTGTGATTGATAAAGATATCTCCTTTGGACACGAAGGTACAATCTTCACTAATGTCAATTCTGCTTTAGCCAAATCTTCTGTTGCGATTAAAAAACACAACTTCATCTGTGGCATGGGTGGTCGCAATATTTCTAAAAACGATATTAAAGAGATGTATAAACTTTTAGAAGATTCTACTAAGGGAAAAGATGTTCCTGCTGTGAACTTCATTAATCTTAATACTTCCGTTAGTGAAGTTGAATAAGGAGATCCCAATGCAAAACTTAGAAAGAATTACCCCTCGAAATATAGATGCTAAAGAATACTTTTACGGACATAAAGCTTGTGCCGGTTGTGGCTGTGCTTTAGCTGTTAGGCTCGCTCTCAAAGTGATTGGCGATGGCGCGTTTAGTATTCTGCCTGCAGGTTGTATGTCTGCTGTAGGGTTCATCTATCCGCAAATGGCTTTTGTTAATAACTCTATGATCTCTACTTTCCCCGGTGCTGCTTCCCTCGCTGCAGGTGTTGCTGCCGGTAATAAAGCCCTAAAAAGAGAAGGTACCAAAACAGTTGTCTTTGCCGGAGATGGCGGAACTGCTGATATCGGATTGCAAGCTCTTTCCGGGATGATAGATAGAGATGATGATGTGCTATATATTTGCTATGATAATGAAGCTTATATGAATACCGGTATTCAGAAGAGTGGCCTAACTCCTTTTGGAGCGAAAACTACCACTACTCCAGCCGGTGAACATATTCATGGAACCCAAACTAATAAGAAGCGACTCTTTGAGATTATTGCTGCTCATGACATTAAGTATGCAGCAACAGCTTCTATTGGCTACTATCAAGACTACATTAATAAGGTACAGAAAGCTGCATCTATTAAAGGAGCTACTTTTATTCATGTTGCGTGCAGTTGTCCTACCGGGTGGGGAACTCCTACCGAAACATCTGTCGAGATTATGAAAGAAGCTGTAGATAACGGACTCTGGTTCTTAGCTGAATATGAAAACCATAAGTTTACCCTTAATCATAACCCTAAAGTTTTCACCCTTATCTCTGAATATATTAAGAAGCAGGGAAGATTCAAACATCTTAATGAGCATGATATCAAGACTATTGAGCTCTACCGTGATAAGATGTGGGAAAGAATGAGAGAAGAATGGAAAAACAATTAGCAATTAGCAATGAGAAATTAGCAATTTAAGAAAGATATGTAAGGGCGGAAAATCTTCCGCCCTTTTTGAAATGAAGAGTTTTTGCACGAGTTAAGACGGATACGCAACCTTGTAATTCACCTCTTCATTCGCAACGCGAATTGTATGGAGAGGGGTGCCGAATTTCGGCGGGGTGTGGTCTTAAATTAAAGAGAAGATGCTGTGTCTCTACAGTTTTCTCTTCCTGCGGGAAGAGAAAGACACTGGGATTGCGGACGCCCACGTCCGTATTAAACCTATCCCTATCATAGGGATAGATAGGCCTTGCTTTTTGCAAGTTAAGGACTCTTCTCCTTCGGAGGTGAGTGAATACGGACGGGTC
>JBAYZI010000075.1:0-13315 GCA_041672585.1 Cloacimonadales bacterium (SeqCode)
TAATGTTACTTTGGTAGGAGTTGTTTTAGCTGATATTACGCTGAATTTACCTGATTTTCGTGCTTCTGAAAGGACTTTTCAGCTACTCACCCAGGTTGCAGGACGAGCAGGACGCGGAGATAAAGTTGGAGAAGTATTTATCCAAACCTATCTTCCTACCCATTATGCAATTAAACATGCTGCCAATCAGGACTTCCTGGCTATGGCTGAAATAGAATTAAAAATGAGATTCAACCTTTTCTATCCTCCTCATTTCAGATTGGTAAGAATTCTCTTTTCTCATAAAAATGAAGCTTTACTTACTAAATACTTCGAAAAAAACTCTGAGTTTATAGATATTATTACTCAAAGTTATGCTTATGATGAATTAAAGGTGTTAGGACCTTGCCCTGCCCCTCTCGTTAAAATCAACAACAGATTTCGTTATCATATAATCTTCAAGGGCAGAGATGTAGCTATTATTTCCTCTGTTCTGAAGCTGTTTAAAGAGAGTTTTAATAGGAAATCAACTGTCAAAATTGATATTGATGTTGATCCTACTTCCCTGTTATAAATATTTTCCTTGCCACTATTATTATAATAAGTTTACATGGTATTATCTTACAAAAGAGGAGTTGCCATGATATTTATGATATTAGCATTATTGCTTGTACCTATGGTTAATTATGGTTATGAAGTAGTGTGGCGGACAGATTTTCCTTCTCAAGAAGGTTACGGTATTCACGGAGACGAGGTTAACATTCCTACTGATGAGTGGAATATAGATTTAAGAGGAACTTCCTTAATTTTTAATTCATCTCAAAATTGGTTCAAAGTCAAAGAGGGAGTTTTGGAAGGTATCGCGTTAAAATGTTCTGAACAATTGCAAACCCCAGGAGTCGGAGCTTTGTGGAGTAGTAGAAGCATAGCTTTAGATCCTCAAAAAAACTACCATGTTGAATATTATTTTGAAAGTGAAGGAAAGTGGGATACTCCTACTCAAGGAGTCTTGAATGACTTTATTAGATTAGGTTATTTTAACGATAATGGGGAATTCATTTTAATAGAAGAGAGGACAGGAAATCTGCAAAGAGATAAAGTCTCAGCCATAATTACAGGTACTTCCGAGTGCCGGTTAGTGGTTGAAGTTGATTGCAATGCTCGTGATGAAATCTTCAAACTACACGAAGTAGGTCTCTATCATGAATTTTCTTCTTCGTCGGCTCCGGAGTTAATCATCACTAAATTATGTGCAGTTAGAGATCTCGGCAGAAAGAATAGATATATCCAAATTACCAATCCGGGCAATAGACTTATTAATCTGAAAGGCTATAATTTAGAGGCTGTTTGCAAGAATAAGGTTATCTATCAATGGTCATTGCAAGGGATACTTGCTCCGTACGAATCACTGGTTTGTGGAGATAAAGCTGCTTCTCAATTCTTTACTGATATTGGGTATGATAATTGGTACTTAAAGAATGTCCTTTGGGAAGGAATTTCTACTAATAATAATGATGGTGCTCAGATAGTTAGAGATTCTAATAGGGCGATAATTGACAGAGTTGTGGGAGTTAAATTTTATGAAGGTTACACTCACAGAGTTCCCTCTTTTCTAATTGCATCTGAAGTAACAAATCCTGAGGCATGGACTTATGCAGCTTGTTCGAATGCTCAAGAGTCTAATCCAGGAGTATTTACCTTTGATGATACACTTCCTGTTTCTCTTTATAATGTCTCATTCTCTTTTTCAGGAGCTAATTATCTCTTAAATTGGGTTACCTATGAAGAGTCAGAATTATTAGGTTATAATATCTATTATTGTGAGGAGCCTCTGTTGTTACAAGCAATCAGAATTAATTCTCTGACTATCCCTGCTCAAAATTCAACTCACCTTAATCAGTATTCATATTCCCTAGCTGAGCTTGCTTCCAGGGGTTATTTATGGTTAGAAATTCTCTCTTATAATGATTCACCTCAATATAGTGATATAATAATTTTTACCCCTGTACAGCCTGATAATAACGATTCAATTGAAGTGATTAATCCCCTGTCTTTAACAATTTTCCCTAATCCTATATCTTTAGGGAGTTATGTAAGGGTGGAGAATTCTGAAACACCAATAAGTGAATTAAAGCTTTATAATCTAAGAGGACAATTAGTCAGGAGTAAAAAGTTTACTAATCTTCATAATCAATATAACCTCAAGGATTTAACCCAAAATATCGGAAGCGGTATCTATCTGCTAAAAGCACGAATTGGTGATAAGATTTACACCAAGAAATTGGTTAATCTCAAGTAGGTAGAGTCTATCAAAACTATCTTTTTTATTGTTAAAGTCGCTAAATAACTTATTATATGAATAATTAAAAAAGCTGTTTGAACTTTAAATATTGACATTCATGGGCAGTAATTATATTTTACTTAGATAAGATTTTAAACCAATAATAAAGATAGAGGGGAATATGAAAAAGCAGATAATATTTATGTTGCTAATGAGCGTCTCACTATTAGTAGCAATGAATAAAAATGTTAGGATATCGGGTGAAGCTCAGATAATTGAGTTCAATAATAGTGATTATAGAATTATTGAAGCAGAAGATTACTTCTCTATAGATGCTGATAATGGCCATGTTTCTGAAAAGAGTGGAGCTCCTAATCTCCCTCATTTCCTGTTCCAAGTTTCAACACCTCAGAATCATACTCCCAACATAGAACTCAATATTCTAGAATCAAGAATCATAACATTATCTAAAGATATCCAACCCATTCCTTTTGTAGAAAGAAGAGATGGAATGTCTCATTATACTTATAAAATTGACCCTTCCCAATATCAGATCAAGAAGAGTAACTTAGAGGTTATACCTAATCAAAACTTCCGGAGAATCAGCTTTGCCGAGGTTATTATTAATCCGTTCCTCTATAATTACGAGGCTAAAACCTTAGAAGTGATTATCAGGGCAGAATTGGTAGTTTTGGTTCCTAATACTAAAGGTTCTCAGCCGACATTAGATAAATTTGAACAAGCCTTTGCTAAAGATTTAACCAATCCGCAAGCTATTCACACTTTGAAAAGCCGTGCTAGGACTATCAATTACGCAGACTTCACCATTGCCAATCATTGGTATAAAATAGATATTTCTCAAAATGGGATCCACGCCTTGAGCTATAACAACCTAAAAGATATCTTGCCTGTGAATGATATTGATCCACGTAACATCAGGATTTTTTCAACTGGGGGAAAGCAACTCTGGGCAGATACTTTAGATAATGGTTATCCTTTCCGTGAGATTCCTCTCTTAATAGAAGGTGAAGCCGATGGTTCTTTTGATGTTAACGACAGAATAATCTTTTATGCCAGAAACAGAAACGGTTATGATTTCCTTAGCAAGTTAAGCTCCAAAATGTCTATCAATCCCTATTCTGATAATAGTGTTTATTGGCTATCTTATGATGCTGTTTTGGATTCCTTACCATTGAGAATGGAACAAGAGAATGCCCCCGCATCTTATACAGTAACACGAAATAACAATCCCCAAAATAGTCGTTATGAAAGAGAATATTATAAGCGCAATCAAACAAATCTTTTTTGGTATTCAAACTTTTTTACAGGTTCGTCAACATCAACGCATAATTTTGATTTAGAAGTTTCTGACTTAGATCTTAGCGATAATAATACCAATAGTATTTTGAAAACTGCTATGATAGAAGAGATGAAATCTACTGCAGTCTCTAGTACACGACATGATCTTTCCCTCTCCTTAAATGGTACTTTGGTTTCTCAAAACAATAATTGGTATGGTAGCGATTATAATATCATTAAAAAACAGGCTACTACTCTAACTAATGGTAGTAATAGTGTGGGTTTAATAATTAATCGTACTTTTGAAGATAATATATATTTGGACTACATTGAACTGCAATACTTAAAGAAGAATGTAAAAAAGAATGGTAGTCAACTGGGAATTAACTTTCACGATGAAGATTTGAATAAATCAGTAAGATATGCAGTAGAAGGCGACTTCTCAGCTAACACAAGGGTCTTCTCTGCTAACAATATCTATGAAGTAACTGCTCTTCCCTACTCTATTGATGCTAATAAGCTCTACTTTACAGGCACTGTTCCTGAACATTTAGATAATAAATCAGACAACTTTATCTCTAAATTCTATGTTACGAATAATGATTATTTAACTGCTACTATCGCACGTGCTGAACCGCAAAATATCATTTCTCAAGCAAGCAACAAAGAGAGCATTATTATCTATCCGGAAGAGTTTTCCTCCCAAGCACAAAGGTTAAAAGTCATCTATGAGAGTCTCTATGAATCACCTACTGCCTGCGTTTCTCAAGCTGATATCTTTGTTCAGTTCAATGGAGGAATGGATGATCCGGCTGCTATTAGAAACTTCTTACGCCATCTTTACAATTCAGATAGTCGTAATGCTTTAAAATATGTAACTCTTTTAGGAAGCGGAAGTTATGATTGGAAAGGCTATAAAAGTAATTCTGTGGCAAAGAATAAGCTTATTATTTTTCAGAATGGCAATAATTATCCCGGTGATGCTATAACCTCAGATGATTATTTTGTCTATCTCACTCAAGATAGAAAACCTGAGCTAGCTATTGGCAGATATCCTGTTATAAATAGTTCTCAATTGGACTTAATGATAGATAAGTTTGAAGCCTATTCTAACAAAGAATTTGACATAGATTGGTGGAGAAATACAGCAATATCCATAGCTGATGACTTTAAAAACGGCTCTGCTACTAATGAAATAAAGCATACTACAGAATTAAATAATGCAGCTAGAAATATTACTCCTTCAATGATTCAAAAGAGAATTTATGCTTTTCAATATGAGCCTGATGAATTTGGGAAAAAGCCGACAACGCGTAATGATTTTATCGCTGACCTCAATGAAGGTGCTTTGATTACTTTTTACTCCGGACATGGAAGTCATGACCAACTCGGAACCGAGGCTTATTTCAGACAAGGTATTGATACCCCCCAATTAACTAACGATGCTAAACGAACCTTCTTTATCTCTGCTTCGTGTGATGTCTCTCAATTTGATAGTCCTGATTTTGATTGCCTCTCTGCTGATTTATTAAAGTATAATCTAGGAGGAGCTATTGCTACTTTCGGTTCTACCAGACTGTGTTACATGACCCCTAATAACACGATGTCCGGTAATTTACTCTACTATACTACAAACAGTAGAGAAAATATTGGTACTGCTATAATGCTGACTAAAACCCGTGAAATTTCATCTGCGATTAATCAATCCAAATATGTTCTGTTCGGTGATCCTCATTTAGAGATTATTCCACCGTTAAGCAGAAGAAATATCGTTTTTGATGATAATAAAACCTCTTTCCAAGCGCGTGAAACAGTTCGTTTTTCCGGAAATATGGTAAACAGTAATATTCAAACTGCCAAGATCTTGGCGTTTCAGTCGCACACTACTACTCGGTTAGATACCACAGATGTTTTAATTCCCGGTTCCTATATTTTTAATGGAGAAACCAGTGTAAGTAATAGTAATTATTCTGCCGCATTTGTTGTGCCAGATGATATCATTGATGGAAGCTTAGGGAAAATCATTGTTTATGGCTATGATAACTCTTCTCAAGAGGAAGTTCTTGATTATTACTATCCTGTGGAATTTGCCGGACATGATTACTTTGTGGAGAATACTTCAGCTCCGGAAATTTCTATTTGGTTAGAATCCTATGACTTTAGAGAAGGTGATATTGTCTCCCAAAATCCCCTTTTACTTGTCGATTTAAGCGATGAGAATGGGATAAATGTTTCCGGTGGTTCCGGACATAGATTATTGCTGATGGTTGATAATGATTTTAATTCTTTTGATATTACTCCATTTTTCAACTATGATCTTGATTCTTATCAATCCGGGAAAATTGAGTATCAAATTACTGACCTAGCTCCTGGAAATCATTTCCTTAAGATATTAGCTTTTGATAATCTTAATAAACCAGCGGTTAAAACAGTCTCGTTTACTGTTTCTAAGGCTTCAGAATTATCCCTAAGTGATGTGCTACCATATCCTAACCCAATGTCTAAGCGCGGTGGAGACTTCACCTTTATGATTAGCACAGATGCCTTGATTCAGATTGATCTTTACACTATTACCGGTAAAAAGATTAATACTCTTAAAGCCTCGGTTTCTAAGGGATTTAACTCTTTGAGCTGGGATGGTAGAGATAAACGCGGTGATAAATTAGCCAATAATACTTATTTCTATATTATAAAAGCTACTGCTGAAGGAAAGACCGTTACCAAACGCGAGAAATTTATAATACTTGATTAAACTTAAAACAGACTAAATAATGGATTAAAATAAATGCTAAAACAGAATAAAAGAATTGTGGCGAAAAGCCTAAAGATTAAAAAGATTAGCAACTTGCTAATTGGGAATGCTTCGCGTTTACTCTCTAATATGACTCATAAAAGCCATATTTGGGGGTATCCGACTGCCGTAATGATAGAGCCGACTAATGTCTGCAACCTGAAATGCCCCTTGTGTCCATCCGGAAATGGCACTCTCAAGAGAGCTAAAGGTTTCATGGAGTTTTCTCTTTTTAAGAAAGTGATTGATGAAGTAAAAGAGTATGCTACCATGATTATTCTCTGGAATCAAGGTGAGCCTTATTTAAACAAAGATTTTAACAAAATGGTTAAATATGCTACAGATGCCGGTTTATTCACTTTAGTATCTACTAACTTAAATGCTGATATGGATGCAGAAGAAGTGGTAAAATCAGGCTTAGATTCTATGATTGTTTCACTTGATGGTTCAACCCAAGAAACCTATAATCAATATCGGGTTAATGGGAATTTGGAAAAAGTACTTTCCAATGTAGAAAAATTAGTTGCTGCTAAGAAGAAACTAAAGTCTAACACTCCTATTATCAGATGGCAATTCTTAGTAATGAAGCATAATGAACATGAGATCGAAGAGATTAAACAAAAAGCTAAAGAGCTGGAAGTTGATCAGTTAAGCTTCAAAACTATTCAGATTTATACCAAAGAAGATATTAAGTTTCTTCCCATAAATCCTAAATATCGCCGCTATAATATTAGTGGAGAAGATTTTGAAATTAAATTCAAAATGGAGAATAAGTGTAGAAGGATGTGGCAACAACCTGTGGTAAACTGGAACGGCGATGTAGCTATCTGCTGTTTTGATAAAGATATTGAATTTCCTGTCGGTAATGTTAAAGAGCAATCTTTACTCTCCATTTGGCAGGGTAAACCTTTCCAAAATATGCGCAATGCAGTATTGAAAAACAGAAAAGCTTTTGAGATTTGC
Source organism: Cloacimonadales bacterium (SeqCode) (assembly GCA_041672585.1). Taxonomy (GTDB): domain Bacteria; phylum Cloacimonadota; class Cloacimonadia; order Cloacimonadales; family JAFGVF01; genus JAEKNW01. The sequence goes on from JBAYZI010000075.1 coordinate 7,314, forward strand.
CGTAATTGTGGAGAAGGAGTGAAGCTCAGAATCGAAGAGAAGAATAGATAAATAATATTTAAATAAGAATAAAAAATAGGCTCAGAATGTGTTTATAATTTGTCTTTTATAAACAATCTCCTGAGCCTGCTTCTTTTCTATAAATTAATTCTTACTCTATAAATCTAATTTTCTTCTACTGTTAATGATCTTTTCAGTCTCTAAAGCAATCATCATCTCTTCATCAGTTTGAATCTTAAGAACCTTAACTTTGCTTTCAGGAGCAGAAACATCTAAAGTACCGCTAACCCACTGATTATTAGCTACCTTATCAATTATGATGCCAAGATAATCCATATCTTCACACACTAAATCTCTTAGAATCGGCATATTTTCACCAACGCCACCTGTAAAGACAAGAGCATCAAGCCCATTCATGGCAGCCACGTAAGCACCAATATATTTCTTAATTCTGTAAGCATAAACATTGTGTGCTCTGATCGCTCGCGGATCGTTATCTTTAACAATAGCATCTTCAATTACGCGCATATCATTAGAGAGTTGAGATAATCCTAACATTCCTGATTTTTTGTTCAGCAAATTATTAACTTCCGATACGCTCATCTTCAAATTCTCTTGTAAGAATAGGGGAATTGCAGAGTCTATATCACCACTACGGGTTCCCATTACCAGGCCTTCTAAAGGAGTCAACCCCATAGATGTATCTACTGAATTACCTTTATCAATCGCTGTAATAGAAGCACCATTACCCACATGACAAGTGATTATCTTTAATTCTGTAATCGGTTTCCCTATAAACTCAGCAGCCTTTAGAGCAACAAATTTATGAGAAGTCCCGTGAAAACCATACTTTCTTATTTTATGCTCTACATATAGTTCATAAGGTATAGCATAAAGATAAGCTTTTTCCGGCATTGTCTGATGAAAGGCAGTGTCAAACACTCCACACTGAGGGGTACCGGGTAAGTATTTATAAACAGCTTCAATACCTTTAATATTAGCAGGATTGTGAAGTGGTGCCAAGTGAGTACAATCTCTTAAAGCACGAACTACATCATCATCAATATAGACTGAACCGGAAAAGTATTCGCCAGCGTGAACTACTCTGTGTCCTACAGCATCTATTTCGGCAGGTGAACTGATACAGCCTCTTTCGGGGTCTAAAAGTAAATCTATGATATCTTTAAGACCCTGCTCATGATCGGCAATAACCACTTCATTCTTTTTTACCGTATAGCGTTTACTTTTATAAGTGAATAATGACAACTCTTCTCCAATTCTTTCAATAATGCCTTCAGCTAATAATTGTTCACACTCTTTATTAATAAGTTGAAATTTAATCGATGAACTTCCACAATTTAAAACTAATATCCTCATTTTATCTCCTAATTTAATAATTTCTTTATCATTACTTTATACAGCTTTTAATATGCTGTTATGATGTCAAATAAATTCTCACCTATATCTGTAAGTTTAGCAAAATAGTATTTATTTCCTACTAATTATAGGTATTTATAGCAAGCTTAGATGCATCTTAGTGGCTTGTCATTGACTATTACGATTAGATTTCGAAGTTGAATCGTGCTATCCTCTAAGGTGCCAATAACGAAAAAGGGTACTCTTACAAGTACCCTTTTTAACTATTGTTTTGTTTATTTGTTATTCATAATTTTCAATCATTCTTCCAACATAATCGCCAAGATTTGGACATCTTTTGCCTTTTATTATATCTTCTAATGATTTAGTAAATTCTTTGTCACCAATGCTACCTCTTCCGGTAACTTTTATGCTGACAACTATATCGTTTCTGAAAACGAAGGCAAAGGTTAATTCACCTTTTATTGGCTTTCTAAGTTTGAAGGCATTAAATTTTTGTTGGATCTGTAAGCTGAGTCTTGATGTGAACCATTCTTCTAAATGACTATCTTTCTGTGCATTAGTCAAATTGATTTTTGGAGCTTCAATTTTTTCTACTTCTCCGCTTTCTATACCTTCAATTTTGATGTTTTTAGCTTTAAGTTCTGCAACAGATTGATTACCGTCACCCAAAGTACTAGCAATAGTGCCAAGATCTACATCTCCGCTTGCTGATAAACTGGTAGTTTTTCTTCCACCTAATCTTGAAGCAATAACACCGCTAGAAGAGATAGCTGCAGCATTAAGCTGGTCGCCTTTCTGACGACGTGCTCTTTCTGCAATCTCTGCATATCCGGAACCTGTATCTACTTCAATATTTGTGAAACCTGAGTCTCTACCACCAGTTCCTGTCAGTCCACTCACTCTTGCTCTTACAGCTAAGTTACTGCCTGTACCAACTTGAGAAGCGTCTATGCTACCACCTGAACCACTACCACCGGCAACTCCTTGATATAAATTACCTTTAGAAGCTGTCGAAGAACTTTTCCTGCCTTTTATTCTTGCTTGCTGACGTGCATTGACGGACGCTTGACGATTTGCATCATCTTGTGTTACGTCACTATCTGTATCATCAGCAACCTCTGCATAATCGTCCTCATCATTATAATCAAATAATGTTTCTTCTGTTTGAACTTTTAGACTTAATTCTGTCATCATTGATATTTCTTTTTCAGCTCTATCAAAGACAGAAGCTTTCTTCGGTGGAGTATAAGTCCAACCAACAATTGATGCTAAAATTAAGATAAACAGAATAAGGAAAATCATAGAATATCTGGTGAATTTCTCTTGTCCTGTGGCTTTTGGCCATTGATGAAGAAGAGCTACAAGCTTCTTTTCTTCATCAGTTAAATCACCTTTTAAATTGATATGACTGAAAGAGAATTCTGTATTCTCATCAACTATGACTTTACCTTCGATATCTTCACTTAGACAAAGTCTATTGTCTTTTAAAATACCTTGATTTTTCAAATCATTCAATTCAAGTGCTTGCTTATTCTTTGTTACTTCTATAGTAAAAGTATTTAATAAGTTTAAATAATATTTATCATCTTCCTTAACTATTAGATCATATCTTTTGGGAAATTTATCATTGAAAATTTGCCAAAATAGTGTAGGGTCTGAACCAACTACTAACTTTTTACCTATTAGGAAATGTTTATCTCTTTGTCCATGGGAGAAAGTAACTAAAAAAACTTTTCCTTTAAATAGATATTTTATAAATAAAGATTTTTGCATTATTTACCACCTGCTACATCTGGGGTTAATCCATAAGATGAAAGAAGTCGATAATAATCTTGGCTTTCATTTTCTGCAAATTCAGTTGCAAAATATAATTTAAAATCTTTAGATCCTACCTTCGATCTAACTAATGACTTATCATCATTCCAAATAGATACTAACATAGATTTAAGCGTATTAATATACTTAAAAGCAGTGTTTTTATGCGCTTTAATTTTCACAACTACAGGGATAGCTCCTAGGTTATCACCTAAGATCTCATGAAGAGTAGCATCTAAAGCTACACTTTTTGCACCTATAATTTGCTGAGTTGTATTATTAAGCTCAGATAAACTAGCTATAGTAATAACCTCTGATGAGTTTTCCATTTGATATGTTATAAAGCCTGTGTCCCTGCCTGTATAACTTACATTAAGAGAGATAATTCTGCTATTATCAGCTACATGTTCAACAAATAAAGCCTCTTCTAATTCAACTCCTTCCGGAACCATATCAGGGTCTGCAGAGACATTTATCATAATGAACAGCAGTAATATTGTTAGAATATCTATTAAAGAAGTAATACTCATTGGGACTGTCTTGTTAACTTTTCGTGCAACTGGGCTCATAGTTTACTTCCTTATTATATTTCGCCTAACATTATATCAGTAAATTTCATTTTTTTACATAAGTCCATTGTCTTTACAAAGGTACCAAATTTCACATAGTCCTTTGGAATAATTATTATTGGGAGAGATCTATCATCATCTTCAGTAAAAACTGAATCACCATATTTATCTTCCATCATAATCTTTCTGTATTCATTTAATACTTCAGATAATCTAGATAAATTGTCAGTCTTTATTGCAACATAAGCTGGATCAGGTTTTCCATTTTTATTAAATTGGAAAAACTCTTGATCATTTTCAACGTTAATTGAAAGTTCCAACTTAGTTATTTTCTGTTCTTTCTTTTCTTTTTTTGATTCTGAAGAAGAGACACCACCACCCGAAGAGTTGGGATTAGTTAAATCTAATGAAATATAGGCAATTGTTACCATGACAACCATGCTTAGCAGCATAGGGATAATAGTAACAAATAAATTCATGATTGGAACTAAGTCAACTTCCTGATGACCTGAACTACCTCTACTATTTCTCCCTTCTGAAGGACTATTTATTTTACTTTTCTTTCCAACAGCAGGTTTCATTCTCATAATATTATTCCTGTATTTGATTAGTAATCACGTTCATGATTTTAACACTATTAGCATCAACATCATTAATGATTCGTTCTGCTCTGCTACTTAGGAAACCCTTGAAGAATTGAATAACAATAGCACCTATAAGACCAAGAGCAGTAGTACCCATAGCTTCTTTGATACCATTCATCAAAGTTGCATTATCTCCACCAACACCGGAGAAAGCTAGGATAAGACCCATGATGGTACCCAAAAGACCAAGATAGGTTGAAGTTTGGGCTAAAAGGTCAAACCAGTGTAAGCCTTTATCGACTTCAGGAATAGTTTGGTAAGCTGCTTCATTAAAAGCATTTTGTACTTCTTCTTTTAAACTATCACCTTTTTTACCGGAGTTTTTAGCATCACGATAAGCTAAAAGGCCGATGCGATAGACTTGTCCCATTGTTGTTTTTTGAACTAATTCTGCTGCATTAATAGCTTCAGTAATACTACCTGATTTTACTAATCCCTTCACTTTAAGATGGAAGGTTTTAGCATCAATCTTCTCTCTAACAACTAATTGCATAAAACGAATCACAGCATATAAAACTGCTACGAGGAAAACAATAAGAATTACCCAAGCCCATGAGCCGGACTCAAAGAAAACTCTGATAATATTTGTTGTTCCTAAAGGTTCAACAATGTCATGAACCCATTGTTTATAAGCGGTTACTTCAGTATTCTGTACTTCAGTCTGAATTGCTTTGTCTGTTGCAACATCTTTTGTTGTTGTTGCGTCCTGTGCAAATATAAAACCAACACATATTACAAAAAGTAATATTAACACTAATGCATTCTTTCTCATATGAACTCCTAAGTTAATTAATATAAAATTCTATTTGATTTTAGTAATTTATCAATTATATAAGTTTTGAAAATATATTCATCGTCGGTAGCTACTCTAGTTCTGGTAACACTATGCTCAGGCATGCCTGTGCCAAACCTTACCGAACCGGAGATCTTTTTTGTACCTACAATATATTTATCATTGTCATAGTAATTAAAATCTTTTTCTTTAGTCTGAGCTTCTTGAGAATAACAAAAACTGAATGATGATAGAATCACTATAGTTATTAATATCAGCATTTTTTTCATATTATCTCCTCTGATTTAAAGTTCTAATTTTCATATCAACCAGCAATCCATTATTTTGTGATGGACTGTTTACCTCAATAATCAACACGTTTTTACCGGACACAAAATACTCCGGATCAATATCTACTTCAGGACTATCAGGGGGAGCAAAGAAATAGAATTCCTCGAACGCAACCTGTTGGCCATTAAGATAAATATTTGCAGTTTCATTAGCTAAGAAGTTGATGGTACATTCGATTACCTTGCCTGAAAGATCAAACTCTTTGGTAAAGTATTTAACAACCGGTGTATTTTCAATTACTTCAGCTACTGTGTTTTCTGCAATAGCCAAGCTTGTATCTACTTTTGTTTCAACAGTTACAGTTTCATCATTCATCCAGATTGGAATGGCTCCTGAATTTTGGAATGCTTCTAGCTTAGAATAATCAACATCCAAGGACCCATAGTTAACCGGTTTCCAATCAGCTTTGGCAATTTCAATGCCTGTTACAGCATCTGCACCTAACCAACTGTTGTTTGACACCACTGCTAC
>JBAYZI010000076.1:0-13172 GCA_041672585.1 Cloacimonadales bacterium (SeqCode)
ATCAGATTAGTAACTCGCCTTTCCCACTCGCGTTCAGGTGTGGAGACAAAAGAGATAGTTAAAGAGAATGGCATGTCTTTCCCGGAAGATCCGAATCAATTCATGCTTCTCCCTGCTTTCTCACGCAAGAAATATAATAGATTGGTTCCTCTTCAAGAAGAGTTAGAAAAAGCTTCCGAAGAGTCTCCATTCAACAAATATATTGATGGTTCTGATAAAACATTAGGTATTATTGCTTGTGGTCTTGGCTACAACTACCTCATGGAAAATGTTAGCAAGACTGATTTCAACCACCCTATCTTAAAGATAAGCCAATATCCGCTACCACGCAAACATGTGGAAAGAATGATGAAAGAGTGTGCTCAAGTCTTAGTAATTGAAGATGGTCAGCCACTTGTGGAACAACAGTTAAAAGGCTATGTTTCAGGAAATACCAAAGTTAGAGGCAGATTAGATGGTTCTTTACCACGCGTTGGTGAATTAAACCCTAACCATGTTGCTAAAGCTTTAAATTTACCTGACACTCATGGTGAAGCAATCCCTGAAGTAGTTACCGGCAGACCTCCTGCACTTTGCGTAGGCTGTCCTCATAGTGATTCTTTTTATGCTATCAAAGAAGCTCTTAAAGATTATCCAAACGCTAAAACTTTCGGCGATATCGGCTGTTACACTTTAGGTTTCATGCCTCCTTACAGAGCAATTGACACCACCTTAGATATGGGTGCTTCAATTACTATGGCAAAAGGTGCTTCTGAAGCCGGAGTTTATCCTGCTATTGCTACTATTGGCGACTCTACTTTCTTCCACTCCGGAATGACCGGCTTGATGGATTGTGTGTATGACAAAAGTAATGTAGTGATTGTTATCCTAGATAATAGCACAACAGGCATGACAGGTGGACAAGAATACACAGGTTTTGGTAGAATCGAAAGTGTATGTATTGGGCTCGGCGTAGATCCAGAACATATCAGAGTTATTACCCCATTAAAGAATCAACATGAGAAGAATGTGCAGGTGTTTAAAGAAGAAATTGCTTATACAGGCGTTTCTGTAATAATCCCTCGCAGAGAATGTATCCAAACCCTCAAGAAAAAGAATAGGAAATAGGAGGAAATGATGAAAAAAGATATTATACTAGCCGGTGTTGGTGGACAAGGTATTCTTACTATTGCTACCGTAATTGGACAAGCTGCTATTTCCAGTAATATGAATCTTAAGCAAGCTGAAACTCACGGAATGAGTCAGCGTGGTGGTGATGTACAATCACATTTACGCATCTCTACTGATAAAATACATTCTGATCTTATTCCTATGGGCGGAGCAGATCTTATTCTCTCTGTTGAACCAATGGAAGCTTTGAGATATTTACCTTATTTAAGTGAAGCCGGTTGGTTAATCACCAATTCAACTCCTTTTGTGAATATCCCTAACTACCCTGATAAAGAAGAAATCTATAAGAAGATTAAGGCTGTTAAGAATCATGTAATTATCGATGCAGACCAAATTGCTAAAGATCTTGGTTCACCGCGTTCGATGAATATCGTTATTCTTGGTGCAGCTGTTAAGACATTAGGTTTGACTCTACAACAGATAGAAGAAGCTATTAAGACTATCTTTGGTCGTAAAGGCGATGCTATTGTCGAAGATAATATTAAGGCTTTAAGAGCAGGTTTTGAAGCTGCAAAATAGATGTAACTAATAGTGAATTAGCTAACTAGAGCTGATTCTTAAAAATAATGTAGAGACGCAACATTTTGCGTCTTCTTAGAAGAGACAGAAGTAAGATTCTGTCTCTTTTTTTTATTTAATCAGCTATTAAATTCTTGAGTACATATTCCAAAGCTTCTGCTTCCGGAACTTCAATATCCGGTAAAACTCCATTTTGATCAATTCGGTAACCATCTGAGGCAAAATAATCAGCTGTAGGGACAATCAGAGCGTAATTATTAGATAGTTCAAAAGTCTCTCCATTCATCATTGCTCCGGCTGTTTTCTCTCCAACTATGGTTGCTTGTTTTGCTTTTTTAAGTGAATAAACTATTGGCTCACAAGTGCTGGCTGTACTCTGGTTAGTTAAGATGAAGACATTACCGGCAAAATAATCTTTGCTCGGAACCACCTCTAACACCAAACCCATTTCCTCGTGTATTCCTGCAATAAGCATATCGTAGTTTGATTCGGAAAAATGCATGAATTCACCATATTGCTCAAGTGTTGGGATGTATTGATGCTCATTATACCATTTTTGAGTAAGAAAGATCCCTCCTACAATAGTCGTATCGACAACATTCCTAGCAAATTCCATCCCGGGATCTACGAATCCTCCGGTATTATTTCTTAAATCTACTATAAGGTTCTCGTATTTACCTTTTTTAATGACAGAGAAGACACTATCTATTTCGGCAGCAGAACCCATAAATGACTTGATTTCTAAATAAGCTGTTTTGTCAGACTTTTGTTCTAAATAAACATTGTTTTTAATTTCAGCTCTCAGTTCAGATTGTGTTTTATCGGTTGGAAAACTTCTCAATAATGAGTAATGCGACATTGGTAAATTGCCGGCAAAATAATAAAAAGAAAACACCATTTCAACATCATCTTTCATCTTTAGGGAGTTTTTTCTTATTTTCTTTTCAAAAACCTTCCACTCTTTCGTAGTGAATATTTCTCGGTTAAATACTTTTTTATCCGTCATCACTAATGCTTCAGCTATGATTTTAGGATAATCAAAAAGCGGTAGTTTCTTATTAGCTTTGTAACCTGTAATAGTACCTTTGTGTTGATCATTTACACTGATTAATTCGGCAGTTAAGGTCTCATTTTTAATCTCACCATTGAAGTAATAGTTTCCGACAGCGGACCGAAATATAGCCCTTAAAACTATTTTATCATCTTTAGTTTCCAGAATACCATCAGTAATATTAAGCAAAGCTCCGTGTTTAAAACCTTTAGTGAACATTTTTGCGAATGAAGATTTCCAAAATCCTAAGATATCATTCGTTGCATTTTTACGAGTATGAGCATAGAACTCATTCCCATTGGTGTTAAAAGTTAATACTGTTTGAGCCCAACCAATGTCATTACTATTAAATTCTACAAACCACTCCCCATCAATAGCCGATGTTTCATAAACATTCTCGGCAAAGCAATTAAAAAATAATAACATAAATAATAATAGCAGTAGAAATGAAAACATTTCCTTTCTTTTCATACACACCTCTCACATTTTATTTAGAACATTGTTCCATTTTTAGATATTGCACCATTTATCTTCCGTAAATATGAGAAGTCAAGAGAAAATATTCTTATTTTACTTTTCTAAAAGTGGAAGATTTAAGTGAAGCCGGTTGGTTAATCACCAATTCAACTCCCTTTGTGAATATCCCTAACTACCCTGAAAAAGAAGAGATTTATAAGAAGAATAAGAAATACAGGATTTAAAGAGGTTTTGTAGCAGCTTAATTCTACCCCCTAAACTTCCTCCACTGGTAATCAAACTTCCGGTAACTAAGATTTAAAATCTGGGCAGCCTTAAACTTATTCCCTCCTGCAATCTGCATTGCCTTAATAAAATAGTCCTTTTTGATGTTCTCTAAAACCTCTTCTAAATCAATAGTAGAAGAGTTAATATTTACATCTTCACTAACCTCATTCTTATTGGCAAAGCTAAAGCAAGCCGGTTCAATAATGTTATTTGATAGAATAGCAGCACGCTCTATTTCATTCTTTAGTTCTCTCACATTACCCTTCCAAGGATAGTTAGTAAGCAGGTTTAGCGATTCTTTGGAAAGTGTTCTGTTATGCTTTTCGGCAAAGATCTTAGCGATTAAGGTTATGTCCCCCTTTCTTTCTCTTAAAGGAGAGATTTCAAGAATAAAGGTCTTCAAACGGTAATACAAATCTTCTCTGAATAGCTTCTGTTCAATCATCTGCTCTATATCACTATTAGTCGCGGCAATGATCCTGACATCAACATTTATAGTTTTAGAAGAACCAACCGGAACAATCTCGCCACTCTCCAACGCCCTTAATAATTTAGCTTGGAAAGTTAGAGGAAGTTCGCCTAATTCATCTAAGAATAGTGTCCCGCCATCAGCTTCTAAGAATCTGCCATTGTTTGCTTTAATCGCACCTGTGAAGGCACCTCTGACATGACCAAAGAACTCGGATTCAAATAACCCTTCGGAAATAGCTGAACAGTTCACAGTAATAAGTGGCTTGTGTTTTCTTTGGGACAATTCATGCAGAGATTTGACTACCAATTCTTTACCGGTTCCTGATTCACCACAGACTAAGACTGCAGCATCCGTCGGGGCAATCTTGGAGATTAGCTTCTTGAGCTCAATAATAGCTGAATTCTCCCCAATAAAGTTGGCAAGAGAAGAGGATTGATGAAGTTTAGATTGTAAATTCACAACAATATCGTACATCTTCTTAACTTCTAGAGCACCTTTGACAATCCCGATTAATTCTTCATTATCAAAAGGCTTCTTAATAAAGTTATAAGCTCCTGCATTAATAGCCTTTACTGCATCAGGAACTTCTCCATTGGCTGTAATAATAATATATTGCACTCCTTGAAAGAGTTTCTGCATCCGACACATTGTTTCAATTCCATCTATCCCCGGCATCTTCAAATCCAACAAGGCGACATCAGGATTAAAAGAGGCTGCTTTAACTAACGCTTCTTCTCCTGAATTAGCTATCTCCACTTCATAACCTGCATCTGTTAAAAGTAGCTTGATTATTCTACAAATCTTGGGTTCATCATCAACAACAATTATTTTATTCATCTTAAGTACCTATTCATTATTATAATTTAGAGAGAAGAAGAATCTAGTTCCTTTGCCCGGATTTGAAGTTACTTCTAATTCCGAATCCATCTCTTTGAGCAACTTCTTACAATACGCCAGACCAAGTCCATATCCGGTTGTTTTAGTCGAGAAGAATGGTTCAAAGATGTTCTCCATATTCTCTCTTTTTATCCCACACCCATTATCTATCCAAGCGACAAGAACACTATCATCGTTAAACTTCAGGTCAATCTCTATCTTCGCCTGTTCTGTACCATGCAAAGCATCAATACTATTATTTACAAAGTTTGTTAAAATACCTATGAGAGCTGATTCATCACCTTTCACAGCGTGTTTCTGTTCTTCATTAGTGACATTCAGTTCTAAAGCTATGTCTTTGCTTTGCAGCAAATTCTTATTAATTCTGATAAAGTAGTTGATTAGATCGATAAGATCAAGACTATCCAACTTGCCAATCTGCGGATTACTCCTGCCTAACATCTGTTTAGTTATTTCGCTAATTCTGTCAACTTCACTGACCAAATCAGTAGAAAGTTCACTTATTATCCGAGAACTGCTATTCATGGAGATATATTGAATACTACTGCGAATGGAAGTTAGGGGATTCTTAATTTCATGGGCTAAGATAGAGACCATTTTTCTGATTACCGAAAGGTTACTCTTCTCTTTTTCATTAAGATGTCTCTCTCTTTCCTGATTTACCCTTTTAGCATTATCATAAGAGAGAACACATAAGGAAAAAAGACTTTCCAGAAAAGGAATAGTATCGGCATCTGTAGTGTTATTGAATTTTATCACAGCGAAAGCTAACAGCTTATTTAAGTTTATTAGGGGAAAGATGTTGTCGTAATTTGTTATCTTAAGGAGAGTTAAATCTTGGTTAACATACTCATCTACCCTACTTTGAATCACTAAGTTAGTTCGGTTTGTCTCTAACCAATTGACTAAGTTGCTATTCGCCGGTAACTTCAATCCACTATCAATTTCAGAATAGGTATTATCATCATCTAAGAAGAATAACTCTATTGCTTCTATATTGAAGTGCTCAATTAACTTACTTTTTGTAACAGATAGAATCATCTTCTCATCAATAATATTAGAATACGCTTCTATAAACTCTCTGTTGATAGTTAAGAATTTCCTGCTCTCTTTCTTAAACAAGTTACCTCCGATAACGATATCTTACATTTCTTTCCATTACGCTTGCAGGGAAATAGCTGTCAATAGTTTTTTCCGTTTTTAGGTTTGTAGAGACGCAACATTTTGCGTCTTCTTCATTTCATATTGTGGGAAGACGCAAAATGTTGCGTCTCTACCTAGCAAATCGAAAAGGGCGAATATTGATTCGCCCCTACAATTATCAATTACTTGAGCTCTTCCCATCCATATAATCCAAATAAATAGTCTCCAGATTCTCATACTCAAACTCTTTCTTAGCCAACTGCATCACCAGATGTCCATCCTTCATAATCCCAATAGTATCAGCTAACTCTTTAGCCTTAAAGATATTATGTGTGGACATCAGGATAGCTTTATTATCATCTCGCAGCTTAACTAAAAGATTTTGAAATTCATGAGCTGCCTTAGGATCTAAGCCGGAAAAAGGCTCATCTAAGATAATCAAGTCAGCATCCTTAATCACAGCAATAGTGATCCCGGTCTTTTGACGCATGCCTTTTGAATAAAAGCTGACAGGTTTATGAATATACTTCTCTTGCAAGCTTATATCTCGCAGCATGTTTTCTAATTCAGCTCTAGAATACTTCTTCCCTGCCAACTCGGCAAAGAACTTCAAATTCTCATAACCGGTAAATTGCTCATATAGTTTTACATCTTCTGATAAATAAGCAATACTGGCTCTGGTTTTGAGAGGTTCTTTGATCGCATCAACACCAGCGATAATGATATCTCCGGAAGTAGGAGGTATAAAACCACAGATTAGATTTATCGCAGTAGATTTACCTGCTCCATTTGCTCCGAGCAGAACATATATTTCACCTCTTCTTACTTCTAAGGAAACACTATCAAGTGCTAAGGATCTATCTTCGTAACGCTTTGTAAGTTTATCTATTTTTAACATCATATCCTCCTATCTTACATCATATCTTTTTAATTTAAACAGAGTAATTATCACAATTAAACAGTTCATTAACAGCATAATAATCACTATAGGTGTTGTCTGTTTCAGTTTATCTCTATTTGGTATTTCTAAATGTTTTGTTAGAATAAAGTTATCTTTATCTGTATATGGCTTTGTAGTGAAAGGGTTGAGTCCATAGCTACCATCATCCCCTGCCCAACTATACCACAAATGTAAACTCTCTTCATCACCTGCATCAAGTGATTTTAAGGTCTCTTCAATCCTGTTGCGATGTTGAACCAGTGATTTCATCTCTACCTTTAAGGTGGTTAGTCCTTGCTCTACTAACAGCTGAAATAGTTTATCAAGCTGTGAATAAGGGGAAATACAGGAGAGCTTTTCTAAAAACTCAATTTGTGCTAAATGTTGTTTGCCAATCTCAGTTTGCACCTGACTCATCTTTTCATCACTTGCTTGCACTGCTCCTGAGCGGTATCCTTCTGCTAAATAACCATCACCACCAACTTTATTTTCCATTGTTTCCGGATTATCATATTTACTGCACCATAGGTTAAACTCTTCATTCCATGCCAAAGAAGCCTGAGAATCCATTTCACTGTTGGAGGGAACCTTATAAAACCCTTTACCAACAATCCAAGTTAAATTGGGGATAATTACAATTATTAGTAACCAACAAGTAAGAGCCAAAATAATGCCATTGCGTTCATTTTTGAGCAGAGATAAGAATAAACCTGTCCAGATAAACACACTTATATAGACCAAGCTAATTACGAAAACAAGTATGATCAGTGAGATGAATCCCCAGAGTGTAAGGTTGCTCAGGAAAGAGAAGCCCATAATAGCTGAAACTAAGATAGATAGAATCATCCCCAGCAAAATAGTAATGGCAAAGAATATCATATTGGCAATGTACTTGCTATAAAGAACATTGTGTCTGGTTAATCCTGCTACTAACTTAAGTTTCAGAGTTCCATCTTTCTTCTCCTTAGATAGAGCATTATAGCTGAATACTAAAGCTGAAAAACTACAAATAACACCAATAATAAACAGCCAATTTAACACAAAATAATTAGTAGTGTGATTATCAAAGCCGCTAGAACTGATATCATCAACCACAAGTCTAGATCTCAATCCGTTAGGAAACCCTCTCTTTTCACTAATCAAATTAAACTTCGAGGGTATCCTAAAATAATTAACATTATGACCTAACATTCTATCCGCTTTATCTAAAACACCTTCATCTAGTTTCTTTTGACTTAAATAGCTGTTATTAAACTCTTTCATGCTATTCTCATAAGAATAAACAGAGGCAATTCCACTTAAAACAAAGAGAAGTAGAATTATCCCGGAGAACATCTTAAACTTTAACTCTTTAGACATAAGCTTTAAATCTTTTATTAAATTCAGTTTAAACATTATTTACCTACCTTAAGTCAAACTGGCTGAAAATATTAACATTCACGATAAACATCACAAGTGTGATCGAAAGCATAAAAGCTAAATTCTTCCAGATAGATTGTAGTACAATTAAAGGATTAAGCTCTTTTGGAGAATATTTCGGAATATTGCTTGTATCCATGTCAACCTTGCCCCACTGACTAAGTGATTTAATTAACATTGCATAATAATCTTCTTGGAACCAACTAACCTGATTATTAAATTCCTGATATCCAATCTCATCTAAAATTCTCTCAACCTCTTCCTCATTCCAACTTTTAAGTTGAAAGTGAACTTTCATTTTAGCCGCTACTTCATCACTAAAGAGATAATCATTAAAGCCCATTAATGAATAAGTGGTATCTATAGCACTAAAATAGCTTTTCGAAAGCAACCAGCCATCTTTTATCCCAACATTAATAAGACTGTTTCTTAAAGCAATTGCATCTTGCCTGAAATCAATAAAATCTTCTGTTGAATTCATAGCTATTAAATTAGCAGCAGATTTAAATTGAACATTTGGTAAAAAGCATAACCACAAAGGCTTAACCGACTCACCTTTAGTACTTAATCTCAATAGTTGCTCTGAAATCTTCTCTTGTTCTTGAATCTTAGGATATATTTCGTTATAATAGTGTTGTAAGTATTTGAGATGTTTGTCATTAGTAGCATCTTCAGCAATTACATGCAAATCTTTTTCAAAGCCGTTATTCCAACTCCAATGAGAGCCCGTGTTCGGATTCATCGATTCATCTATATTGTTCCTATCATAGATTTTATCATTTCTCAGACTGTTATAATTTTCTTGCAAGATAGTTGCCTTCTGTTTATCTTCAAATGCCTTATCTGCTATAAATTCATAAGAAGTAGGAATTACCATGATTAAGAGTATCCAGATGCTTAAAGCGTAGATTAAAGACTTAGCAGGCGAAGTAGTTACCAGAGAGGTAAAGATACCTATTAAGGCGATAGAGAACAGATAGATAAGTGCTACTAAGCCATAATAGATTAAGAACCAGGCAAAGCTAACATCAATCACACTGTGGTAAGCAAAGAATAGATAGACAACGCTTAACAGATAAGGAACTAAAAAGACTAAGGCGATAAAGAACATACTGCCGACCATCTTCTTAGTAATATAAACACTTCTTTTAATCGGGTAAGAAAAGAGTAACCGCAGAATTTTATCCTCTTTCTCTTGGTTCACACTATCAAAAGTGATAAGGAGAACAAACAAGGAGAAGAAGAAGTTAATCAGAAAGGTTATATCCAGGTTAGCAGGTTCTTTAAATAAGAGATTAGTGCTTTGGTTTCTCACTTCCGGATTTCTAACCTCTTTAAAAGGTTCAACATTATAGATAGTCCCTCTTTTGTGAGTATCACCTTCATTGAAGATTGAATATAGCGAAGGTTTTCTAATCACAGGAATATCAATATAGCTGTAGTTAGGCAGCTCTTCATAACTCTGATCACCAAAAGAAGCAACATCTTTGATATATGATTGCACCCTGTTATCATAATCATTTACGCGCACCATAAACACGGTAGCATATAAAATAAGAAATATTGCCAGCGACCAGATTACTCGTTTAGATTTCAAGAGAGCTTTAATCTCTTGTTTGACTAATATTTTAAACATTAACAAGCCTCCTTAACTTTTTGAGAACTTTGAAACTGCATAGATAACTCCTCCAATAATGGCAATAACGCTCAAGATTAAGATGAACATTACCCACGGATTATTATGTTTTTGGATTTCGACTTTTATCTCTTTCTTGCTGGTAGTAACAGCTCTACTAATATTTTCACCTTTAGCAGATACTTCAATTTGATATATACCTTGCAAGGCATCATGACTAGGAATTACTTTGAGCGACATCTTCTGCTTGCTTCCTGCTGCTAACACTGTGATATTCTCAGGCTCAATCAGATATTCCCAAGCAGGAGGTAAACTGATATTTAAACTGATATTCCTGATATCAATCTGACCATTATTATCTATGGTAAGTGGGTAAATGGTGAGTGTATCACCTTTACTCACAGGAAAATACATATTATTCATAGTTAGATCTAAGGAGGTTCTGCCGGAAGGAATTAAATCTAAAGGCAGAGAACCAATTTCCAGATCATTCTCATTAAGAATCTTTACTTCAAAAGCAATTAATTCGCCTATTTCAATCCCACCTCCCGGCTCTTTCGGGATGATGATATTCAAAGTATTTTGATGAGAAGGCGAAACTGAGGAGAACATAACTGTGGAGATATTGGCTCCGGTTCTGGGATTGATAAAGCTGCCTTCAATCCCTTTAGGAAGTCCTTCCACTACTAATTTCCCGCGAACTCTTTTGTCTCCAAAGTACTCCATACTAATACCATAGCTGGCTTTATAACCAAATTCTACTTCTTGAGAATATAGATTCGGCGTAAGAGTTACCCTCCCTTCACTGCTCCTTCTTCTTAACCAGATTCTTTTTGCATCAAATTTATCACCATAATTGGCAGACACAGTAACAGCTTCCACATCTTTAAGCAGCATAAACTCAATGGAAGTTACAGCAGAGCTCGCCAACTCTTTGACATGATATTCATACGGCTGAGAGATAATATTATCCTGCTCATCTTGTAAAGAAATAAAGACATCATGGATAGAATCCAAAGTTAAACCATCTAAGTCTGCCTGATCTAACAGCTCTTGCTCCACTTCAAAATTAGAAGCACTTGAATTACTTATATCCAGTTGAACCCAGGTCTCCCCTAACTCATTTTGATACTTCTCAGCTTTTAAGATTGCTAAATGAGGCTTATCAAACACTACGCTGAGTAAGTATTGTTGGAAGTTAAGCTTATCATTCTTGTATTGTAACACAACACCATCAAACTCACTCTTGCTGATATAGCTTAGTTCATACAGGCTTTTGGCACTATTATAATCTTGCTCCGAAACCTTTAAGCGTTCTTGAGCTTTCTTCAAAGCCAGTATCTTGAATCTTTCATCATTAGGATTATATTCCTGATAAGTAACTCCCATTAACAGGGCAGAAAATAACAACATATATATTATTAGTAGCTTTTTCATGTTTCCTCTTTTATTAATCTTTATCTTATTATAATACAAGTTTTGTTCCAAACGCTATTTCACTACATATCAGCCATTTAAGAATTATGAATAGTAGCTAATTTTCACATTTTTGTTACTTTTTTACAAATTTGTCATTTTGAAAAGATGAATGAAAAATATATTAGCCACGTAACACGGATTGGTAGGGGAAATACCTTGTGGTTACCCTCTTTTTCAACAATTATTCATCATTAATTAAAAATATAGTTTGACATTCAAACAAAGTTAATTAGTTTGACTATCAAACAATAAGAAGAAGGAAGAGATGAAAAGATTAAGTGAGAATATCGTAGAGTTTTATGATAAACTGTCATCGTGGGAAAACGAGACAGTTCGGGATAGTGGCATAACCCTGCAACAAGCACACACTTTGGAGGTAATTGGTTCTAATAAAGAGATTAGAATGAAGGAGATTACTCAAAGATTGGGCATTGCAACCGGGACACTAACCGTAATGATTGATAGATTAACCAAGCTGGATTTGGTGAAAAGGGTTGTTAACACCAGTGATAAAAGATCATATTATATTGAATTAACCAACAAAGGGCAAGCTTTATATAAAGAGCATTCTAACCATCATGATATGTTAGTAACAGAATTAGCTCATGATCTTTCTGATACAGAGAGAGAAACATTAAATAACTTATTAGAAAAAATATTAGAGAGGTTTTAATTATGAAATGCAATGTAGTACACAAAGATATTTCCAATCAAAAGAATCAAAACAAAACAATAATTGTAATCATCATCTCAGCCGTGATGATGGTTGCCGAAATAGCTGCCGGGTTAATCTATGGTTCGATGGCTCTCCTTTCAGATGGTATCCATATGGGAACACATGTTCTAGCCCTTATGATTACACTATTTGCGTATATTATAACTAAGAAAAATGCTGAAAATACTAAATTCACTTTCGGAACAGGTAAAATTGGCGTTTTGGGTGGCTATACTTCTGCTATTGCCCTGTTGATAGCAGCTTTAGTTATGGTATGGGAATCAGTGCATAGATTAATGAATCCGGTTGAAATTGTGTTTAACATCTCTTTGACAGTTGCAGTGATTGGTTTGATCGTTAACTTTGTAAGTGCCTTGGTGCTTAAAGATTCACACGATCACCATGGTCATGGGCACGGACACAGTCATGATCACCACGAACATAAAGAGGACCATAATCTCAAGGCTGCCTACCTACATGTAATTGCAGATGCTTTAACTTCTGTCGGAGCTATTCTTGCTCTCTTAGGTGCAAAATATAGGGGTTGGAATTGGTTAGACCCTATTGTTGGTATCGTAGGTGCTTTTATCATTGTTAAATGGGGAATTGGACTTCTCAAAACTACCGGAAAAATCTTAGTTGATTTTGCTGATGACGATTCTTTACGCAAAGAGATTATTGAGCTGGTTGAGAAGAATAATTTAGAAGTGTGCGATCTCCATATTTGGGATATCATGAATGGAGATAAGGCAGTTATCTGCTCTATTAAGAGTCAAGATTTGAGCAAATGTGCAGACATTAGACAACAAATCCAAAAAAATCACCAGATTAAACATCTTACTATTGAGTGTGTATAGTCGCGTATATAAGAATTTCGTACGGGCGTATTGCGGTACGCCCCTTTATAATTCAAGCCACCACCCCTTAACCATAGTAGGTTGTTCGTTGGATCATCAAGATTTATACGACCTAGTAGTGAGGGTGCCA
>JBAYZI010000077.1:0-13127 GCA_041672585.1 Cloacimonadales bacterium (SeqCode)
GAACGCGGAATGGTTTCTAATATCTTCTATGAACAGTTAGTCAGCAGATTCAGATTCTTATTAATAGACGAATTTCAAGATACCTCTTTGAATCAATTCAGTATTCTCTATCCTATTATCCAAGAGTTAATTAGCGGACGAGCTTCCAAAGATTATGCAGGCGTGATAGTCGTGGGTGATCCTAAGCAATCTATTTACGGGTGGCGTGATGGAGAACGCGGGATTCTCATGATGATGCCCTCTATTCTAAATGTTGAAGCTGAGGATCTTAGCCAATGTTTCCGCTCTACCAAACCGGTAATTGATATTATAAACAGAGTTTTTACAGATGCTGATTTTCAAAAACAATGTTACGAAGATGTTGATAATTGGGATTATTCAGAAGTAAAAGCTAAAAACTGGGACCCTGATCTCCAGCAATATCGAGAAGATAAAGAGCAAGGAGGAGAACTTTTTTATTGGGAAAATAATTCTCAAGCTCCCGCCGCAAGTGATGAGGAAGAGGAAGAGGACGAGGCGAATCTCACAAGTTATCAGAAGTTTGCTCTTCAAATAAAGAGTCTATTAACTGAAAACAAAATCACTTGCCATGACACAGCTATCTTAGTCAGAACCGGCAAACAAGCCGATGCTATAGCTGCTGAACTCAATAATATTCATGTCCCTAATAATATAGAATCCTCCGGTAAGCTCTTGGAACACAAAGCTGTAGTTTTCTTGCTGGCAGTTCTCAAATATAAGCTTCTCCAAGATAGATATTCCCTGCTTCACTTCTTAAGATCAGATGTGGTTCTGCTATCTCCGGAAGCACTTACCTCAATTCTGGAAATCTTTCATAATCACAATGCAAAAAGTCCGGCTAACGAAGAGTTAGAACTCCTTAAGCAATTACCTGAATGCCATAAACTCATCTCTTTATGCGAAGCAAATTACACCTCTTTTGCTCAGTTTATACAACAAATTATTGCTAATTACGACTTCTCTTTAATCTGCAAAAATGAAATAGATTGGAAAAATATCTACACTTTCCTCGAACTAATTATCAGTTTTGAAATGGCAAAACTTCCTTCAGAATCTTTTGATCTCTATGGATTTTTACAATATTGCCAAAATCAACAGGAAAAAGAGAGTGAAATTCTTCAGGAAGGACTGCAATTAGCAGATAGTATTACTATTCTAACTATACATAAATCTAAAGGTTTAGGCTTCAAAAATGTCTTTCTCTATTGGAACCTAAGCAACCGCGGAAATAATGAAAGAGGTCAAGCCTATAAATTCATCTATTCCTTTAATGAAAAGAGTTATCATCAACTTACTGATTTTGTGATTTACTCCAAATCTGATGAAAAATTGGCAATCGAGTTATCTGGTATAACCCCACTCATAGCTGATGATTCCCAGCGTGAACTCATAGAAGCTATTGATGTCTTCTATGTTGCTCTTACCCGTGCCGGACAGAAGTTGGGACTCTTCTTAAATTATAAGAGTAAGAAGGATTTTTCAACTTTCATGGATGATTTGAAAGGTGAAGGCAAGATGATTTCTAAGCTTATCTTAGCTTACAAAGCCTTCTTTATGGAGAATGATGGAGAGTGTCAAATCACTGATTCTTTAGCTTATTACTCTTATAATGCTCCGAATTTAACAAATCAGAGTGATCAAAAATCACCTGCTGCTAATGAAATAAATAGTGAAAAACCTAAGTTTTACCTTAAAGATTTTCTTAATAAATACCAAACACAAGAGTTTGCAGAGAACCGTCTTCTGGAAAATATGAAACAAATATATCTCCAAGATAGGCATCAACTCTATGGTAATGTTGCCCATGAATACCTCACTTATATTAAGTATGGAGACGAGGTTGAACATAAATTAGCTCGAAATATGGTGCTGAAACAATATGGCAGCTTGCTCCCCAAACAAGATTTAGAAGCTGTGATAAACTCCTGCCAATCCTTTGTTGCTACTCATGAGGCTATCTTTTCTCGCAAATGGGATAAGGTCTTTAATGAAAAGACTGTTTTCCACCACAGCCAAGAGTACAGGATTGATAGAATCATGGTCTGTACCGCTACTAAAGAGGTCGTGATTATTGATTACAAAACAGGCGGTATTGAAGATAAGGAACAGGTCGCACGCTATATTGAAATCATTAAATTACTTCCTTATGTTACACAACATAACTATAACGTAAAAGGCGAATATGTAAGTGTTTACATCGAATCTTAGATAGAGCTGCCTTGGGACTTTATTGC
The DNA here is from genome assembly GCA_041672585.1 of Cloacimonadales bacterium (SeqCode). Taxonomy (GTDB): domain Bacteria; phylum Cloacimonadota; class Cloacimonadia; order Cloacimonadales; family JAFGVF01; genus JAEKNW01. The sequence goes on from JBAYZI010000077.1 coordinate 2,256, forward strand.
CTACTTCGTAGCAATTTCGAAGAGTAATCGAAGAGGGAGCTTAGGTGCTACTAATGTTGGGGTATTCCCTTTGGGATACCCTCTTTTTAGCCACGGATTAGCTGGTTTCGCAATCTCTTCACTGGGAACGCACTCATCCTACTTCGCTAATATATGATACATAACATTAGGGAAGTAGAAAGCTTCGTAGGATGTATCCCTGAGTGCATCATTGCAAAAGCAATGAGAATATTAAATCTTACTATTATTACTCAAAATCTTTCCCTATAACTCGCAAAACACCTATACATCTAACTTCATCATATTCGCAACTCAAGTTGTCGTAAGGTTCTCTTATCTTGTTCATCTGCTTTTCTTTTTGATACTTTAAATTCTCAATATTAGTTGTATTCATTCGAATAATAGGATTGTAATTTTTCTCTTCTTCAGGTTGAGCTAATATTAATTCTTTATGTTCGTTTATCGTATCTTGTAGTCTTGAAATCTTATAGTCAAATGTTTTATTAACACTCAATCTCTTTTTCTCATAGGTTCTTGAAGCATCATCTTTAAATTCTTCCTCAAAATCATCGTACTTTTTAGCTATTATCTCATCGTAACTATTTTCTAAAGACTTAAAATCTGCTTCAGTGAAGGAATGATAAAAAGGACTATCAACTGCCTTTTCTAATAACCTGCTTAAGAAGTCAATGCCATACTCTTCCGTAAAATACTCTTCGCCATTAGCTCTTAGCACAATAGTGGTAAAAATATGTCTTGAAACATACGAATACCCATGAATAATTGTTGTAAAAACTAGATAATATCCCTCCGGAATGTCGTCTGATTCTAACATAATGTTGTAACTATTAATTAATTCCTTGTTTTCTTTTTTCTTTTCATAATGTTTGATTAAAAGCTTTACTATGGGGTGATAAACATTAATAAACTCTAAATTAGGATTATCAGCAGCTGTTATTCCTTCGAGAGTAAATTCTAACTTTGTTTTACGTAAAATATTGCTAATCACCTCTTCGTCAGCATCATCTGTACAGCTATAATCCAGCATAAAATTCTTAAGATCTCTACGGAATTCAGCACCTATTTCAAATGAACCTTTGTTTAAATCTAAGTTATATTGATACATAGCCTGGCTAAAATTGCTATCAAAAAAGTTTTCTAGAATGCTATTTACTTGTTTCGGGGTAACATATTGTTTATTATTTTTTATCTTATTAATTCTATTGGTAAAATATTGATCTAATCCCAAGAATTCATCAGCTTTTAATTCAGCTTCTAAGCGTAGTTTCTTTTGGTTTGTAATCGCTTTCTCATTTCGAACCATAATCTTTTCTTTTTCTTCATCTGTTAAATCAGGATTATATATGCTTTCAAACAGCTCTTTACTACTTTCGATTATATCCTCAAGTTCACCAATAGAGTTTTCAAATATCCCAATTCTATCGTAGAGCCTCATTAAGATGCGATCTTCAATAGAATCTTCATAATATAAATTGTAAATATGAATCTTCTCAGATTCTTGTCCAATTCTATCTAATCTACCTATTCTTTGTTCTAACTCCATAGGATTCCAAGGTAAATCGAAGTTAATTAAGATATCAGCAAACTGGAAATCAAGACCTTCAGTTCCAACTTTTGAACTAAGCAATATTGCCGGTTCAGAGCAATTCTTAAACTCTTTTACAATTTCCGGGCGAAGTTTTCTATTAACATCACCATCTATCTGAAAGACATTCAAATCTAAGCTTTTTAAGGTTTTATTTATTACTTTTAGCGTAGGCTTAAAAAAGGAGAATAACATTATTTTAGGAGTAGGGTTATATTTTCTTATTTCTGAAAGTATAAATATCAATTTCTGTAGCTTTGTATCTGTTTTTGTTTTTAAAATTTCATTTTCAAGGTTTAATATGCTTTTATTTTTCTCTATTTCTAAGTTAATCTTTACACCTAACTTATAATCTTGATATTCATCAGAATCTTCTTCATAATAATAATCATCATTATTAGAGTTCAATCCTCTTCTCTTTCTGATAAAAGCGCTAATTGACGAAGTCATTTGTCTCTGGTAATTGTTTGCTATCCAACCAACAGGAACCCTATTTTCATTCTCATTATGAAGCCTAACTCTTTCTTTGACTATTTCTGTTACTTTTTGGTAGTATTCTTTTTCAATATTATCAAATGTACAAGCCTCTTTGTAAGCATTTCTCACCACCTTATTCTCAGTAACATCTAACTTTCTTGTCCTATTATAGATATCGCTGATTAAGTTTAACTTAGTTACATATTCTTGCATTTTCAACAGGTGGTTATAGTCAAAATCATCTCTTTTTAAGAGGTGTTTAATATTATCTATCAACTTATTATCGTATTTATAATAATATTCGTTAGAGATGTCTTCAAAATCTTCTATATGAGATGAAAAATCCGTTTGTGAAAAATCGAGGTTATTCAATAATCTTTGAGCCTTAACTAGAGGTCTGTTGATATCAAGAACTAAATCAAAAGCTCTCTCATTTGCATATTCGTTCTCATCCAATAAGTGTAGCAAATTGAATAAATCATTCTCTACCATTTGAATAGGAGTGGCGGTCAGAAATAGAATCCTTTCACTCAAAGAGGTTATAATTTTCCCTACTTTATGCTGTTTTGTTTTACTGTTTTTCATCCAATGTGCCTCATCAAAGATAGCTAAATCAAAACTATTATTCTCTTTTGATCCTTCTAAAAAATCTTTAAATTTATCTGATCTAATCATTTCATAGGATGTAATTATAAAAAGCTTTTTCTCTCTTTTTGTTAGCAAATCAATTAATTCATTTATGTTTTTAGCAATTTGAAAACTAATTTGGAATTTGTAATATATTTCATCATACCATTTCTCTCTTAGATTACTAGGGCATACAATTATTGTTGACTTTAATTCATTTGCTAACCTTGCAGATAATTCTTTGAGGATTATACCTGCTTCAATTGTTTTACCTAACCCCACCTCATCACATATTAGCAACCTGCCCCTTTCTGAATCCATGAACTTTATCAATGGCTTTAATTGGTGCGGGTAAAATTGTGTTTTAGTAGCATTAACAGAGTAATAATTGTTTGAAAGGGGGGATTTAAGATTCAGTCTTTCTAAGGTTATTAAGCTTAAAAAGGTGAAATAATTGCCTATATTATTATTTAATAAATCAGAATAGGGAGAATTATCTTCTTGTCTTGGAGAAAGATAAGTATCCTTCAATATTCTACTTTGATTATCCCCAAATATTACTGTATATCTCCATTGACCTCTTTTCATTTGTTTATCTTTGACAGTTCCGAGCTGTTTAGTGGTACCATTTTTCACCCACACTTGATCATCTATATTAAAAACTTTTTTATTTATCATAATTCGTACAGCCTTTTATTTTCTTCATCTTTTTCTTTACGCGTTTGTGGTCTTTTTTTCACAGGATTTATTCTTTCCTTTTCCTTGTTCTCACTATAATTAATAATATCATAACTATCTTCACGCTTTAAAGATTCAATTGAGCCCATCGACACTAAGAATCGATGATAATTCATCAAGATATTTTCAGGCAATAACCGCTTCGTATTAAACGATTTATAGTCGCTTAAGTTTTCGATTTTTAAGGATACATCTCTATTATTAACCACAATGTTGCTTAAACAGGAAATAATATCTTTAATCATACAGCCACCACCTCCAACAAACACTGTATTAGGATTAGAGAATCCTTCTCCTTCATAAAACGCTTTTTTATTTTCCAAGAGTTTTTGTAATTCTGCCCTTAATACATTTTTATACTCTTCTTTTTTTCCATTATTATAATCAAATACCCCTTTAAATAGTACCTTTGAACCCCAAACTGAAATTTTTTTACCTTTTGTATGATCAATCCAACAACCTGATAACTCTGTAGTCCCCTCACCAATATCAATTAGGACTATTTGACCATAATAGTCAATCACTTCGATAAAAGAAAATATTTCGGAAATAGACTCAGGTTTTACTGCAATTTCATTTATATTATCACAATATTCAGTTTTACTAAATTCTTCGTTTATTTGTGCTAATGTAAATTTATTCTGAGAAGCATTTTTCAAAAGAGATTCAGCAGTGGCTAACACATTTTTGAAGTTTTTAAAATTTGATTTATTGCTGTCAACAATTAAAGTTTCAGGATAAGAAAATGCTATATAATAGTCCAGGTTATGAAACCGGAATTCTGTCGTTTTTCTCCAATTATGAACAAAAACTTTAGCCTTATTGATCATATGCATTATATAAACAATGAACAGTGCTCTAACATTTTGATCATACTCAAATCTTAATTTTAGATAATCAACTTTCTCATAATTGGTTAATCTTGTTTTGACTTCATCTTCATTAAAATAAATCTTATTATCTGCAATATACACCTCTGTCGGAAAAAATAATTCTCTTTTTTTATTTTCTAAAGGGAACAAATATCTCATTGTTGAACCTTCTATTTCTACCATAACTTTGGAATATTTTGTTCCTATATCTATCCCAATATAAACTTCAACTGAATCTACTTCAGCTCTTTGCTCAGGTAATTTATAGTGATTATTAAATATTGTATTTTCACTGATTGATATTTGTGGAAACGATTCAAATCTACTATTAGGTATTTTTGAAAAGGGATTTTTACATTTACTATCGTTTTCAAGTGGTTCCTTAACTTTTTCTTTTAGTTTTTGTTTAACCTCGACCCTATATTTCTGTTTAATCTCTTCCTCGAGTTCCTTTTTATTCCCTTCCTCAAGCTTCTGTTTAGCTTCTTGTTCAAGTTTCTGTTTAGCTTCTTGTTCAAGTTTCTGTTTAGTTTCTTGTTCAAGCTTCTGTTTAGCTTCTTGTTCAAGTTTCTGTTTAGTTTCTTGTTCAAGCTTTTGTTTAACTTCTTGTTCAAGTTTCTGTTTAGCTTCTTGCTCAAGTTTCTGTTTAGCTTCTTGCTCAAGTTCCTGCCTAATTTCTTGTTCAAGCTTCTGCCTAATTTCTTGTTCAAGCTTCTGCCTAATTTCTTGTTCAAGTTCCTGCCTAATTTCTTGTTCATGCTTCTGTTTAGCTTCTTGCTTATTAATTACAGGTATTTTGTTTTCTTTTTCATTGGTAGTTTTAATGATTTTTGGTTTTTTATCTATAATTTCGAAATTAAAATCAGAATTCTTGATTTTATATGATTTTGTTTCGATTGTTTTGAATTGCATTAATGTATTATTTTTCTTTATTATTTTATACACATTTAATGTCGAAATATGGTTATCTTTATATTTTTCTGTTATAATTCCTATAAAGTCTCCATCTTCAGAAAAGGCTATGTCTTCGTGGATTAAGGCAGGGGATGTTTGTTGTGTTATCCAAAGCTGTAGTCCTTTTCTAAGTATCTTCCATACACAGATTCTATTTTGTACGGAAATTGTGGCTAATAAGTTTTGTTTTAGGTTTATAGCGTAATTCTTAATTTCGCAAGAATGGTTTGGATATCCACTAACAATCTTGTCTTTTTTATCCAAAAGATAAATAACACTCTCTTGGTTTTTACAGGTTATTTGATAATCAAAATTTGTTTGTAGCTTAAATAGAAAATTATCATCACTCCTATGTTTCTTAGATTCTTCTAATTCTACCTTTTTATTATCTTTTTTTTCTAAGACACTAGAGGTAAAAGCTTCAAACATATAGTTAGAATCTTTATAGAGCAGTTCTAACTTGTCAGAGAATTTATAATAAAAATTATAGGGGCTAATGACTTGCCCTAGTATTAGTTCCGTGAAACCGATATTTATAATAGTTTTATCATAATCTATTTTTAGTAATAGCTCCAATTTCGATTTCGAATTTACTATAGCCACCATTCTTAAATCATTATTATAGAAAACACTATTTACTTGAGCATGACAGTCAGTTTGATAGACTGGTTTTTTATCATTAAATACTTGAAGTTCATTGTTAGATTTGAAGAAGAGGAAATTTGATACAACATAAATATCAGAATCAATTGATACATTTGGAATACCATTCTTATTAAAGTTAACCTCTTCATTTTTGTCCCGAAAAAAGATCCTCATAATTAACCTCCATAATTATTACTAAAAAACTTTTCTTCTTTTTGGGTTAATGGGTTTTAAACATAAAAAACCACATTGATATAGTATACATACATAAAATGTTGCTTTGACTTTAAACTGTCAAGTTAATCTTTTATAAACTTTATTTAGGGGTTATGAAATGAAGAGGAATGGACTATTATTCGCTCCGTATGAGCTAGGAATGTGGTTACATTGGAAATAGAAATGTGGAAATAAAGAGACCTTTCGTGGATATAATAACCTTTTGCTACTGTCCTATTTCTGAACGAAATAGGAAACGGTTGGTTGGGTGTGCATACCCGGGGTTAATCCTTGAAATACAAGGATTCAACCACCGGGCTATACTATTTATCCCCGCTGGGGATTTAACCCATCTTTACCACATATATTCTATATTGGATTTGGAAGTCGTAACTGGTACACGCCTCTTTTCTTTGCTCCATAGGAGCTATACCTTTGTAGCATTGGCATAATGAAGATAAACCTCGCTCCGTAGGTGCGAAACATTGGTTATTTCTTCAATCCAATACAGCAAACCATGAATCAACATTTGCCTGAACCACCTCTTCCCCATACTAACAAACCGATCTATTTTAGATTTATGTTTCGCACCTAACGGAGCGAAGATAATCTTTTTACAGATCATTATCTACAAAGGTTTTGCTCCTACGGAGCAGGCATTGCGGTTACATTTGACATCGAAATGTGGAAATAAAGAGACACTTTGGGTTAAGAACCTATTAATTCCGGTATCTTCGAACAACATGTACCCCCTTATAAACCAATGAATTTAAGACCTCACCCCGCCGAAATTCGGCATCCACCTTCGCTAAAAGCTTCGGAGGATGGACTCCCTCCCCATGTCCTTGCTAGGCAAGGGCTAGGGGACTTTAAGAATTCATTGCTCATCGCAATGATGCACTCAGGGATACATCCTACGAAGCTTTCTACTTCCCTAATATTATGTATCATATATTAGCGAAGTAGGATGAGTGCGTTCCCAGTGAAAGAGAGTCCGAATCAGATCCATTTCTCAATCAATGTTCATCTGGATGGCAACCTCTTAAAGTCCTGCAAGGACGGCATTTGTCAGCAAGGGGTGCAAGCCCCTTGTAATGTAAAACATTATCAATAGCCCTACAGGGGCGACATAAAGCCTATTACATATATATAAAACATTGGATTTGGAAGTCGTAACTGGTACACGCCTCTTATTACTTTGCTCCTACGGAGCTGGGATTGTGGTTACATTGGAAATAGAAATGTGGAAATAAAGAGACCTTTCGTAGATATAATAACCTTTTGCTACTGTCCTATTTCTGAACGAAATAGGACATGGTTGGTTGGGTCTTCATACCCGGGGTTAATCCTTGAAATACAAGGATTCAACCACCGAGCTATACTATTTATCCCCGCTGGGGATTTAACACAGAATTACCGTATGTTTGGTACATTAGATTTAGAAGTCGTAACTGGTACACGCCTCTTTTCTTTGCTCCATTGGAAGCTCAACCTTTGTAGCATTGGAATTATAAAACAAAACTCGCTCCGTAGGTGGGAAACCTTTGTAGATTTGGCATGACAGAATTATGCCTGCAATCAAGCAATGAATTAATATTTATCTCAAATCACCTCTTACCTGTATTCACAAACCGACCCATTTTAGATTTATGTTTCGCACCTAACGGAGCGAAGGGAATCTTTTTATATATCATTATCTACAAAGGTTTTGCTCCTACGGAGCAGGCATTGCGGTTACATTTGACATCGAAATGTGGAAATAAAGAGACATTTCTTGATATGCATGCTATTATTTATTCCCCATAAAGAACAAGGCTTGTCATATCTAGACAAGCCTTGCGTTGTTAAGGTTTATATAATGTTCTTATTAACAAGAACTTAAATATCATACACTTACTTTCTGTTCCACCCTTTACTCTTAGGAGAGCCTAGTGGATTAGCTAATTTGCGTTGAGTAATTACTTTTGACGGATTATGAGGAGCAGAGTCTGCCTTGACATAGAAGAAGGCGCGGCTATCTAATCCGGCTGCTTCTAATTCTGCATCAGTAAGCTCAATATAAGGATCTGCTACGCTTCCTAGCGGGGTAAATTCACCATCAGGAGTGTTACAGCCATAGACATTGTAGCTATTGGCACCATTTACATTGTCCCAAGAAATCGATATTATGCCTGTACTTTTAGCGATAACTAAGTTTTCCGGGGTAGTTATTGCCGCAGAGTCAGTTACATTCAAGGTAATAGGTATCATCATGTGATTATTACGGTTAGCGTTATGGTTAGAGTTGTTGAATATATACATATAGGCGTTTTGTGTTCCTACGCTAAGATTGTTAGTATCTAAATGTATATTGGTGTTCACGCTGGCACCAGGAGCAACGGTTCCGCTGTAACTGCTTGCTCTGATCCATTCATCGCCTGTAGTATAAGCATCAAGAAACCAATCGAAACCTGCTACCGGACTCCATGCATCTGAGTTCGGTCCCATATAGCTATGACCATTATTGTATGAAGAACCCACTAAATGAGGTTTGCCAAAACTGTTTGTGCAATAAACAGACACCCAGAAGTCGGTTGTTATTACCAGAGGAGTAGGTAGAACATCTACCATATCTACAAGGCTGTTTGCAGTGTAGGTACGAGATGTATAGAGAGCTTCTCCTGTACCGCTGGCATCATAGATTTTGAAGTAGAAATTGGCACTACTGCCCCACTCTTCTGAACCACCTGGATTATAAAACAAGGCGCGTAATTTGGAGATAGTAACACCATTTGCCCAGATACCAAAATCGTCAATAGAGAATTTAACTGCTTTTTCGCGATTGTTTGTGGTTGCGTTGTAATATGAAGTAGCATCGTCAAAATCAGTGTAACCCATCCAGCCTTCATCACGATCGCTTTGATGATGGAAAGTAAGGTCTGTAATTCTCTTTACATCTGCACCAAGTGAAGGCTTTTTAGAGAATTGGTTGTTGATTCTATTGTTGCCACGTGTTGAAGTAGTCAAATATAACTCATAGTTCAAATCAGCTGTTCCACCGGGATTACTGATTGTCAAGCTAATATCTTCTGTTTCCCCTAAAAGGAGATTCGAAGTAATTGACTCCGGATTTACCATAATCTCAGCCCAAGTAAGATAGAGATTCTGATTAGTGATATTGCCATCGGTAACTACGACATCATCTTCAACAGCAGGGAAATAGAGTTGAGCATCGGCATTTACAGTGATAGAATGACTTCCTGCCAGTATATTATTTAATTGGTAGAATCCATTGGCATCAGAGTAGGTAATCTTTGTACCGGCTGTAACCAATGCACCTTCCACTGGTGTGGTAGTTCCAGAGCGATAGACATAACCATTGATATTCCCAAATTGAGGTGTAACGAGTGGGCTATCGTCGGTTACTAACACATCATCTATAAAGAGCATGAACTTATTTTCTGAAGCATGTACTATGGCGAGATAAACAACCGGTTGATTAGCACAGGCTTCCGGTAAGCTGTAAGTATATTTTGTCCAGGCGGTTGGCACATTTGTTTTAGTAACAAGGCGTGTAAAGCTATCAGGAGCAGTGTTATTCGTGGTAGAATAATATACTTTGAAAGTTTCTGGATAACCAGCTCCATAGGATCTTGCCCAGAAGCTTATGGTAGGTGAGCCTTCCAGGGTTAAAGCAGGAGTAATCATCCAGTCGTCATTAAGAGTTTCTTCGTTATTATAAATTGCCATGGCATACTTTTCTCCACTATGAGGAGCAGCATTTCCCATGGGCGGATTGGTGTTTGCCGGATTGAAAATTATCCAGTCTGTAAATGTTGTCGAATTCGGGAAAACGATTCCATCAACTCCACCGGGGGTTCCTTCATCACCATTAAAAGTGGTCCAAGGTGAGAAGCTTGTAGCAAAATCAGCATAGTTTTCAAAGCTATCGGAAAATACTGATGATAATGAGCTACCGGAAAGGTTTATCGTGATATCACCACCGTTGGTAGTAATCACAAATGCCTGATTATCAGTTCCGTAATCTAAGGGTTCATAGCTGAATCCAAATTCATGTATTTGCCCAGCCACGAGACTTATATCAAGATTGAGGGTAGTTTCAAACTCTGTATCACTAAGATCTGTAACGGAAATGATAGTTAATTCTCCACCTGTGGTATTGGAAATCTGGAAGATGTCGCCGGAATAGGCAGCATCCCCAGGAGCAAATGAACCTGCAGCCCAAGATCTGATATTTAAAGCTGGTGTAGGCAGAGGATTTATCCATAAAAGAGGACCGGCTACTTCATCAATAATCCACGATCTGTTCTTATTTCTAGCAACCGAACAATATGTTTCAAAAACGAAGTAATATTCATCAGGAGTAAGGTCATTTATGGTGTAAGTAAAGGTTTGCACCCTATTGCTAAGTGTAGCATTTGTTGGGAAATATGTGTATGGTCCTGTCGGACTTGTAGAATAACCAACCTTAAGCTGTTCATCTTCGGCCCGGCTTCCAGCTCTTGCTTTAAAGCTCAAGTCAGGAGATGTAGCATCAACTACGACTTTTGTTGTGCGAAGCTTTTTTCCACTTTGAGGTGAGCCTTGTCCTGTATTATTATAACGCGCTGAATAAGAACCGGTAATGCTGTTAACTCCAGAACGAGCAAATGTGTTGTTAGTAACACTCCAACCTTTAGGTGGGAAAGAAGCACCTTCGAAACCTTCATAAAGGGCAGGAGCTCCCATAGAACCTGG
>JBAYZI010000078.1:0-12986 GCA_041672585.1 Cloacimonadales bacterium (SeqCode)
TTTCCGGCGACCAAACTGCATTTTCAGTAAGGTGTCCGCCCACTTCAACTGCCCAAATTGGTGATAAATGAATTAAGATGGTTACGATAATAAAAAATACTTTTTTAAACATATTTTCCCCATATAAACATTCCGCCACCTGCCCACGATAAATTCTTTGTAATAATACTATTATTAACTTGAACATGGCTACCTTCCATTATTCTCATTCCGCCACCATTATAATATGTCACTATATCATAAAGTAAAAAAGTATTTCCATCATCATAATTATTAGATATTGTAAAACCATTAATAACAACTCTTTCGCCATTTTCAATCCTGATACAAACGTATAAGTTCCCATCAATGATTGTGTTCTCAATATTCTCTTGAAGAGGTTCTACAGCATAAAGACTCTGAAGAGTTAAGTTTTTGCCATTTGTATCTAAACTTCCAACATAACGTCCGGGATAGACTAAGATTATGTCATTGTGGGTGGCAATATTAATTGCAGCCTGTATAGAAGTAAAGTCAGCAGAGTTGTCAAGGTTGACGGTGTGGGTGGTTGCAAAAAGATAAAATGATGAAAACAATATCATTAGAATTAATATTATTCTTTTTGTGTTCATTAGAACTCCTTTATTAAAATAGAGCCCTACCCCAAAGAGTAGGGTTCTTATGTTATTTGACTATATGATACTATTTCATGAGTATCATTTTTTTAGTCAACTTCTTTTTACCTGTTGTTAATCTATAGAAGTAAACACCGGAGGCAACTTGCTTATTGTTTCCATTGGTGCCATTCCAAATTACGCTATGATTTCCTGCATCCAATCTCTCGCTTTGTAGGGTTTTAACCTTTTGTCCCTTGATATTATAGATTTCAAGTCTGACATCTGATTCTTCCGGTAAATCAAAAGAGATGGTTGTCTCAGGGTTAAAAGGGTTTGGATAGTTCCTCATTTTTATTTCCGGAACTTCTGCAACAGAATCATCGTTAGAAACAACACCTAAGGTTACGCCATTTATTGTGCAGCCTTCTAACCACAATTCACCAGCTTCATAGTCATAAGCAGATATACAGCCAACCCCCCTGGCAAAGGTATTAACATGGTTGCGATCATCAGCTGCATTAGAGCGATAATATATTGACTTATATTCAGTTAAGGTACCAAATACTTCACAATACCCCCTTTCAATAATTTCGGGTTGCCACATCCAATCAATAACTTGTTCTTGGGTAGCAGGACTAAAAAGAAGCATTGTGAACCAATCATCTATACTGCACCATACCGCACAATTATAAAAGTTATTTCCTGAATAATCTAAATCAATTGTTAAATCTTGCTCTAAAACTTGGTTATCATAAATATGATAATTATCAAGGAGGTACAAACTATCTAATCTTGTCACAATATTATTACTACTACGAAGCCATCCCTCATGATTATAAGTATAACTATCTACAGGGTTCTCAGGGCTGTAAGGATTATCGCCTAAAGATTCATCTGAAGCTAAATGCTCATAAAAGAGTTCTCCATCTACTTCCATAGCTTCTCCTATTTTTCTTTGCCGTCTACTATATCTCCAACAAATGAATGGATCTGTCACCCTGCTAATAAAATTCCAATAGTTTCCGGTATTAATTGGGAAAAAAGAGTTCTCTTCAGGATTATTTCTAACTATCTCTTGATAGGCTAACTCTTCAGCTTGGGTTAATTCAACAATGGGGAAGTTACCAACAACTTTTGCTGTTAATAAAATAATCATCAGATAGCAAAACAAAAACATACTAATCTTTTTCATAATTTCTCCTTATCTTTTTGAGGGTACACCATGGCTATCACAGTGTACCACACTTAATTTTATTTCAACATCACAATCTTATTTGTAATTGTTGTCTTATCTGTTGATATTCTATAAAAATACACGCCGGAAGCCACTTTACTTCCATTACGATTAGTTCCATTCCAGGTAATTTCATGAGTTCCTGCAGTTAATGACTCATTAATTAGTGTTTCAACAATCTGTCCTTTGATATTATATACACTTAACCTCACTTGTGTTTGCTTTGTCAAGTTAAATGATATTGTCGTCGTAGGATTAAACGGATTAGGATAGCATGATAAAAAACTAACTTCATCAATCACCTCGATACCATCATTATTCTCGTTAGTTTGATTAAACTCATTGTTTATTATGTTTGATAGGTTTGTTATTAAATAATCTACATTGTTGTGATATTCCTGATTAGATTTCGGTATAAATTTGGTTAACTTACCCATGTAAGGATTTTTCTGATTCTCCATAAGTGTGTAGATGTATCCTAGATCAATAATGGCAACAAGAGAATCATATGCTGTTCGTGGATTTGCAATCTCATTTTCAAACCAGTTTATTGCTTCTTCATAGTTTCCAAGTTTTATGTCACAATGTTTTGTAAGATAATCGATTGTGTGATCAATCTGCCCGTCATACTGAAATCTCGGTTCAGTTAGATAGTAATCTTTTAACGCCTGTTTATCTTGTTCTAAAGCAAATAGATATTGTGCGCTATGTTTAAAATGAGGTGAATTTGGATATTCTGAAATTAGCTGTTTAAAAAATGATATTCCAAGATCAATTTCACCGGAAGAAGCATAATCAATTGCTAAAGAGAATAAATCTCCATCTGTTGGTGGATATTCAGGCATCATAAGGGGATTCCAAACAGGTGTAGTATTGTAATTATGAAAATGATCGAATCTTTCTATCGGTGGAGCGAGTGCTACATTCTGAACATTGCCATAACCCCAATAATTCATTGTAACATCATAATTTGGGTTTGTGCACTCGTAACAATAAGTGTGAATCAGATATTGATCCCAGCTACCGATATTATAGGTGTTATCAATTATGTAATTATTTCCATTTGTAATATTGATACAATGCCCTATTTGATCAATTTCCTGATATTGATTATTAGCTATTCTAGAAGAGTTACCAGTAGTGTTAAGTGGATCTTTTCTAATATCTAATATTGTAGGTCCAAATGCCATCACCCCTTTTCCTAAATTATTTTCAATTGAACAATTATAAAGTCTGACATCTGATCTAAAGACTCTAATGCCATCTTGTTGATTCTCACTAATAGTGCTATTATTAATGGAATTAGCATAATATCTACTTTGCTGGTGTCCACTAATTACCTGGCAATTTTCAATCCAAATTCCGTAAATATTATTGTTAATAAAATCACAGTTATCAACGAAAAATCCTGTATCATTCATAAGTAATCCACCGTTATTACCTGTAAATACAGACTCTTTTATTACTAATAACTCTGAGCCATACACAGATAATAATGCATTTGTAGAAACATCTTGAATTACTTGAGTTCCATTTTCAATTAATAATGGTGAATCTGCTAACTCTAAGTTTTGTATTATTACATTAGAGTCTCCAATAGTAATTTCACAATTGGAGAACTCGACATTAGCCATAGTCAAAGAAGTGTTCGATATATAAAAATCTAATCCGATTTCTGATGTACTAAAATCAAAAATAGAAGCACCGTTGTTTATTAATAAACCACTAATAATAAGTTTGGGTTGCTCTTCTTGAGTACAGTTCTGGTATGAATTAGTTACCTGTACAAAATCATTAATCGCAATAGTTGCATTTTCTCTAATGTTCAATTCTGAACCTTCAGCAAGACTAATTACTCCTTGAGCATGAATTGATGTTTGCCCTGAGTGAATTGTTAACTTAGTGCCGGTTCCCACATGTAAATTTCTAAAACTCCTATCTTGGCTTATCACATACTGAGGATCAGGTGTTATGATAGAAGAATCATTTGACCTTTTATTATTTTGATCAACTGCAACAATTTTATATTCAGGAGCATTCAAATTTAGTGTACCACCATAGGGTACATTATCAGTAATTAAAAAAGTTTTTTTATATTCATTACTTTGTACACTGAAGGAAGAGATCATATTCCATGTCTCTGCTCCTTGATTTCTAATAAAAAGCTCATAGTGAGAATGATTTAGTTTTTGGAAATGATAGAATGATGTTTCTAAGCCATTAGTTACTTGATCTATGGCAAGTTGTAAAGGCTTTGAGGGAACGCACTGATCAACATTGTCGAAATAGAAACGAAGAGTAATCTCCCCTGTTTGTTCATTTTCATCTATTACCTCACAGGCAAATTGATAATCTTCTGCCCAATCCGGTTCAATCTGGGGATTTGACCATGGAGAAATAATGTTATTATAGCCGACTGAAAATGTGTCATATTCCGATCCAAATGCCGGACCATAGTTAGGCAAAGTGCTTTCAGGATAATATACTGGATCATACCATAGTTTTGGTGGAACAAGATTTGAAAAGTAAGAACAATATGCTCTTCCACCGGCATGAGCAATACAAAAATCTCTTTCATCATAGCCTTTTGGATTTGGCTCTTCTTTATAAATTCTCAAATCATTTATTGTTTGAGCTGTTGATTTATTTGTAGAAAAATTGAATCTTCCTTTAGCTGATAATAAGTTTATATGCCCATCATAGCCATCACCATTGGTAATGGAAGAACCATCTAGAGGTTCTGGTTTCATTACAGGGTCATACAATTCATAGGAATAGAGTCGTTCAGAAAAATCAACTCTATATATGTAAATTCCCTTAGCAAACGCTTTATCCCAAATCTGATCAAAACTCTGCCGATTTTCTATTATGTATCCTCTAGAAGAATTAGGAATATTTACGAGTATTGCAGAATTTGTAGTCATATAGTCTGATATAGTATAATCGACAATACTTGTGTTTTGATTTAATTCTATAAAATCTAAATATCCTAATTTGTATTTTTCGTAAGCAGTAAAACCAATTGGAGAAGAACCCCACCCAACCTGGTTAGAATTAAGAGGACTTAAACGAGCTAATCTACCAGAATGATCCCCACTTCCATTAGACTCTACTTGATCATGAATCATTTCGTGTATCATCACACCTGTAGCAAAGGAAAAGTTCGCACATGAGCTTTGGATACTTCCCCTCCCTATTTTTAGAGTCGAACCGAAATATAAGGGTATTATAGACATACCGGTATAGCCGTCTTCAAAATAGTGAGTTAATGACGATCTAAAATTAACAAAAGTGTAATCAACCTCAAGATCCGGAGTGTTTTGATGATCCCAGTTAGATCCTATTGTCCATTGATCATATACACTAGCATCAATATCTTCATTTAGTAGAATTTGCTGTTCAACTTGTTGATAGCAATATTGTATTGTTTGATATTTTCTCTGTGCATTATTAGTAGGAAACTGTTCATACACAGCTTGTGGCACAGTGATATAATACATGTCTCCCAGCATAATGAAAGCACCATCAGACATTTCATAATAGTACCGAGTAATATTATTACCTGAAAATATTATATTTTCAGGATCTAATTCAGTTTCAAAAAAATTATAGTTTGGATCACTGTCAAGAGGCCAATCAGTAGTATTAATGTTTGGGTCTTCATATCCTTCTATCTTAATCATTATTGTTAAAATTCTCACTTCTCCTTCAGAAATGAATTTTTGACCACCAACAATAGGTATGTCAGATTGAGATAATGAAATTGGATCTTCATTTAACCCCCAGTAATTAAATGCCTTTTGATCATGAAGGCTATAGCAAGCTATGGCAAACATAATAAAGATTAATGTAAATATGTTTTTCACAAATTTCTCCTTTCCTTTTTTCTTCAATTAAAGAACAATTAAGATTTTGTCTCAATAACTACAGTCTCATTATTAATTATTAAGACAGTAATATCTCCTTCTTCTAATAAGATAGTATAATCCTGGTCTATAATTTCAATCCAAGTTACAACTCTAAGGTTTTCATATTTCTCTTGACTCATTAACCTACCACAAATTAGAATCATAATAAGTAGAATTAATTTGAGTTTCATTTTATACCTCTCTCTATATATATATAGACGGAAAATAGAGGTTAAAAATATCTAATTATTCATAATCTATACTCTGATATTAACTTATAAAGGTGCAGCGATATGGAAAAACAGTTAAAGATTGCCTTAGGAAAAGCGAAACAGATAGCTATGAACTATGTCAAAAATGAAGATAAGGCAGAAGAGATAGCTCAATTATCATCAATCCAGCTATTTTTAAACTATGATAAGATTGATAAAGCAAAAATCAATAGTTGGTTATTCACTGTTACTCGTAATTTATGTTTGGACTATTTTAGAGAAAACAAAACAAATAAAGAACTCTTAGTAGATTCACAAGAATTAGAAAAATATGTTGTTTTTGAAAATCAACATCCTATTGAAGAGTTAAATCTCGATTTGTACTCTTTTATTTCTGCTCGCGATAAGGCAATATTGAAAAAGTATTATTATGATAATGTGCCTATTACAAAGTTAGCTCAGTCGTTCAAGATTAAACAACCTCAGCTCAAGCATAAAATCTATTTGTTGGAAAATGAGATAAAGCTGTTTCATCTGTTTGATTGCGGTGAAGTTTACTTTAAACCTGTTCCAGCCACTAAATTAACCAAGAACTTGAATAGATTTATCTCTATTCTGGTCGAAGCTTTACAAACCAACGATTTACACTTAATGAAAAGATATTTTAAAGATGCAATTGTGCATAGTTCAATTGATAAGATTAAAATAAAATCTTACGAAGCCAGTAAAATTAAAGTGGAATGTAAAAATGATTATCTGATAGTAATTGGGTATTTGGATTTTGATGATAACATAAGAGTCTTTAATATTAGGTTTACTATAACCGATTCCGGTAATATCCGCGTGTTAGAGATACCCATTATCCCCGAAAAAGTTTTGTTATTAGATAAGAAGATTGTCGATCCCAAAAGTTTGGAAAAAAAGTACACAAATAAGAAAGGTTTTTACAATAATAAACTCGGAACTGTGGAAGAAATGGAAAAGAAGGGGATAGGAAAAGTTATTCAAACTAAAGAGGATTTTGAATGAGCTTTCTTTGCTTGTTGAGTAGTTAAGAAAACGCAAAATGTGGCGTCTCTACAGTAAATAAAGAAGGGAATTAAGACCTCACCCCGCCTGACGGCACCCCGCCCCATGTCCTTGCTATGCAAGGGGTAAGGGAATTAAGAACCACCCCGCCGAAATTCGGCATCCAACTTCGCTGAAGCTTCGTAGGATAGACTCCCTCTCCAGAGACTTTCTTCGAAAGAGAAGAGGGGAATTAAGAGGCTCCGTATTCATCTTCATCCGTGAAAATCGTTTTAATTCGTGTGAAAGTTTTCTATTATTGTTTCAAATTATTTCGCCCCTGTAGGGCTATCTTTAATTTTAATGTGCTACAAGGGGCTTGCACCCCTTGCTGACAAATACCATCCTTTCAGGACTTAAGAGATCCTGAATAAGCTAATTCTCTTTTTAATTTTTCTTCTTTGTGAAATTAGTGTAATTAATGGATAAAATTCTTTTTCTTCATGTCCAGTCCTAAATAGTTTTACTGCTTTATTCATCGGTTCTCCCCTGACGGGTCGAACCTCTTTTAATTAAATTCCTTTGGAGTGTCTTCGAGCACTCCCTATTATATTTTCATCCATCCTGGATTTAAGATTTTCATTGCTTTTGCAATGATGCACTCAAGGATGAGTGCGTTCCCAGTTGAAGAGGCTACAGTCTGCTAGTTCGTGAAATTCGTTTTAATTCGTGCAAATTCGTGTGAAAGTCTTTTTCTTCAATTACTAATTGCTAATTACTAATTGCTAATTGCTAATTCAAATTATATCATATTTCTTCAAGCTAGAGTACATCTCCTTAGATATTTCAGTAACAATATAGACCACCGGTACAGATATAATCATTCCTAGCACACCAAACATAGTACCACCAGCAACAACAGTCAGAAAGACATAGAGCGGGTGAATATTAGTGCTTTTACCTATTACGATAGGATAAACAATATTATTATCAATGATTTGCACACCCCACATACCGAAAATTACATAGAAAATCATAGATATGTCTTGTCCTGTTAAGATCACAGAACCGATGGCAAATACTACACCAAAGAAAGGTCCAAAGTAAGGTACCATATTGGCAAATCCGGCTAGCAAACCAATGAGGATAGAGTAATTAACTCCAATAATAGTTAGAACAATAGCAGTAAGCACTGCCACAATAAAGATTTCGATTAAAAGTGCTCTCAGGAAGCTACTAACTAATTCACTAATTTTATGGGTAATAGTAATATAGAGTTCAAAGAATCTATTAGGGATGAAGCGATTGAACATTTTTGAGAAGAGATTCTTATCTTTTAAGATAAAGAAACTAATGAGGGGAATCATGAACACAAAAGCGAAAGTAGAAGCTATCTTTTTAACATTAGAGATAACAATCATAGGCACTTGAACGATTTCTTCTTTAAGTCCTTCAACAACTTTCTTAAATTCATCAGTAATATCTACAAAAGTCAGCTTATCATCTATAAAGTTAACATAATCAATAACTTGAGCAAGTATTGGTATTTCCATGAACTTTTCCAAAGAACCATTTTTAAGTGAATCAGAATGAGTCAGTGGAGCAATATTAGCTGTGTCTGCTTCTTGCAACTCAATAATTTCTTCTTTAGGCTTATTAATAATCTGTTCAGAGCCATCAATAACAAACCTTTCTTGTTTTTTATCATAGTTCATGTAGATATTGATGATCGGGTTGGTTTTAACTTGAATCGTATTTTTATCAACTTTAGGGGTAGAACCCATTACATTTTGAACTGCTTCCGATTGGTTAATAAAAGAGAAAATACTCTCCCCTTGCGTGATTACCTTGGGAATAACGAAGATCATGGTTATGAATATCGTTAAAATTATTATTGAATAAACTGCGACAATAGAGATGATTCTGCTAACACCATAGCTTTCAATATAGCTAACAGCCGGATTAAGAATAAAGGCAAAAACAATACCGGCTAACAGGCTGGCTAAAATATTCCAGTAGAATACTGCAGCGACTCCGAACAGTAGGAGTACAAAGATATTGAAGATTAACTTACTGTTCTTTTTTAGCATTTTCTTTCTCCGCCAAAATCTTTTCATAAAGTGATTTGGAATATTTTTCACAGAAAGAGTAGAGAACTTTTGACCCAATTCGCGGATTATTCTTAATCATATTGCGAAAATCATATTTTGATATCGCCAACATCTCACATTTTGTCTTGGCTACTGCGGTGCTGGCGCGTGTACTTCCGGTAAATATTTCAATTGAACCTACCAAACTACCTCGCGAAATTGTCATATCTGGTTTATCAGAATCTTCTGAATCATAAAGATCAACCTCTCCTGACACGATAAAATACATTACCATGTTAGGGTGCCCTCTTTGATAAATAACCTCATTACTTTTAAAACTTCTTTCATAAACGAAGCTACTAACAGTTTTTATCTGCATTTTCCCTAAAGAGCTAAAAACACTAAAATGCAAAAGACTTTTTTCAGTTTCAGTGAGATTAATTAAGCGGTCTCTCTTTTTTTTGAACCATTGCCAACTCATGGAAAAGAATTCAAAAACTGTTTCTAATCTATTTCCCATCCTGATTCTCCAATTAATGGAACAAAACAACAACCAGTGCCTTCTTTTACAGCAAATCCGGTTTCGTGTCTTGTTACTATTTTTAAACTTTGTTCTTCTCTGTTTCCTACCGGAATCACTAATTTACCACCAATCTCTAATTGATTAAGCAAAGATTCTGATATTTTAGGAGCTCCGGCACACACTATTATTTTCGTAAACTGCTTAATTGGCGGATAGCTGTTTATCCAACCTTTTGTGCCATCACCAACCTTAAAGAATATATTCTTAAATTGATAATTAGCAACTGTTTGTTTCGCTTTTAAGGAAAGATTTTCATGTCTTTCAATTGTGCAAACTGTGGTTACGATAGAAGCAAGTAAAGCAGTTTGATATCCTGAGCCTGTGCCTATCTCCAAGACAACATCATCCGGCGCCAACTCCAATTCCTGCATCATAATAGCAATCATATATGGCTGTGAAATTGTTTGACCATCTTCAATAGGAAGAGCTCGATTGAAATAGGAAAACTCTTTTACATGAGGAAGAACAAAGTCTTCCCTGCAGATAGTTCCAAAAGCTGTTAATACTAGTTCATCACTAATTCCTAAGAATTTGAGTTCACTGATTAATGCTTCTCTTTGATCTTCAAATCTCATAATTGTTTACTTTTTGTAGCACATTCAAGTCAAAATGTGCATCTGATTTTCTTAACAAGTGAGTTATGGAAACAAAGTTGTTACTTATTGCGTAATAATCACTTTGGTTGTCTTGAACATATTCCGGGATATCTCCACCCACCCGGTAAACAGTTTTATTTTCATCTCTTTCCAAGAGGCGAATAAAGTTCTTATATCTTCTTTCACCTATCTTGGTTACCTGGAAACCCCTTATTTTTTCATAAGGTATGTTAGGAATATTTATATTGAGTAGTTCATTCTTTTTAAGTTGCTCATGTAATTTTAAAGAGATAATCTTCACAACAACCTCAACTCCTGCCTCATAATTCTGATCTTCGTACGCACACATTGAGAAGGCAAGAGCAGGGTAACCCAAGAAACAAGCTTCGGTAGCTGCAGCCACAGTACCTGAATAGAAAATATCTTCACCCATGTTTTGTCCGGCATTTATACCTGAAACAACTAGATCAAAATCAGTAGCCACTTCATGAGTTGCATAAATCACGCAATCTGCAGGAGTTCCACTAACGCTAATAATCTTGTCAGCTACTTTTTTTGCCACTAAATCGTGATGTAGCGTAATTGAGTGTGAAGCTCCACTTTTTTCTGTTTCGGGGGCAACCATGTAGGTATCATAACCTAACTCGGTAAGTGTGTCAAACAACAGAGTTATACCTTTAGCAGAATAACCGTCATCATTAGTTAATAAAATCTTCAAAATAGCACTCCTAATTCCTTTTTTACATATTATTTTGAATTTATAATTAACTGTCAAGTAAAATTACAAGAAAGTTTAAGGGATAATTAAAAATTTGTAAGGCCGGAACATTTTCTGCCATCCCCTTTACCGAATTATTCTGTTGAATCGTTGATTTGTTGAATTGTTTAATCGATAGAAATTAGCCAAGTTAAGATTAGTTTTGCTTTTTTCTATTACTCCTCATGGGGATTTGTAGAGACGCAACATTTTGTATCTCCTTAATTTAAGAGCCACACCCCGCCGAAATCCGGCACCCCTCTCCGGAAACTTTCTCCGAAAGTGAAGAGGGGAATTAAGAGGTAGCATATTCATCTTAATCTGTGTTTTCAGTGTTATCAGTGGCTAAATCTTCCTTAGGAGGGCTAATAATGATTAGCCCCTACATTCGTGAAATCAGTGGATAAATTTCTTTAATTGCTCCTTGCTAATTGCCTCTTCCCTAGCACCTAAGCTTGCACTCCAATTAGTATTCGAAATCACATCGTGTAAGGCACTTAAGTCCCAGGAGACTCCACTAAAAATTCGACATTTAAGAGCTTTCTTACCAAATAAAACAAATAACTTGATTAAATAAGTATTTTAGATATATTAACTTATAACTATGTTGGGAGTTAAACTATGAAGAAAAACACTGTTTTAATATTACTGATGGCGGTCTCTTTCCTGTGGAGCTACAGCTGGGAGCATATTCTTGAGACACAAGAAGATATAAATGATATTTATGTATCAAGTTGGGATAGTTCGATTTATTTAGCAACAAATTCGGGAGTTCGAATTATTGGCGACGGATTATTTAACTATGACGATCTGGCTGCTCTTGGGGTAGCTCAAGATGACAACAACACCTTTGTTCTCCTTGCTTCCGGTTCCTACAGTGATGGACTCTACACTCTTGATGATAACGGGGAGTTCACCTTAGTTGACTGGTATCTTGAACCAAAATTACTTGCTAAAGGTTCTCATACCAATAACATCTACTTCAGTAGTGCTAATAATTTCCAGATTAATCAGAATAATGAATGGATTACCCCTGCTGAATTTTATCAGAAAGAAGTGCTTGATATTACAGAATCTCCGGAGTATCAGTTTGTTACCACTAATGACGGCTATTACCATAAGCAAACTGGTGAGAGTGGATCATTCACTCATAGACAAAACATGGGAACTGTGGAAAACAATGAAATAGATGAAGCTTCTGGATTAGTTGCTAGCAGACAGAATCCGGGAGTGCTGTGGACTCATAATGATTCAGGTGGAAACAACTTTATTTATGCCTTGAATGAATTAGCTCAAAACCTTGGCATCTATACCATTAACGGAGCTGTGAATAGAGATTGGGAAGATATAGCAATCGGAAAAAATCCTACTTCAGGAGTAGCCGAAATCTATCTTGCCGATATTGGTGATAATCGTTTAACTAATACCGTTAAGCAGATTTATGTTGTCTCTGAGCCGGTAGTTTCTCCTACCCAAACTCCTGAGGCAGTAGAACTAACTCTCTCTCACACAATCTCTTTTACCTATCCTGAAAATCTTAATTATGATGCGGAAACTCTTCTCTTTGATCAAAGAAACAATACCTTTTTTGTCGTTACTAAAAGGCACCCCGGAGCTGAAGAGAACTATGATAAAATCTTCTCTATCGAGTATTCTGTTACTGATGAAATTCAGGTGGCTACTTTTGTAGGAAATGTGGAGCTACCTTTAGATGAAATAGTTCATTATGGAGCAACAGGTGGTGATATTTCTCCTGATGGAAACTTCATCCTAATAAAAAATTATCAGAATATGCATATGTGGGAAAGAAAGAACTTATCCATTCAGGATGCACTTAGTCAACCGGCACTGGAAGTTCCTTATATTATGGAACCACAAGGAGAAGCAGTTGCTTGGCGGTATGATGGTAATGGCTATTTTACCGTCAGTGAAGAGTATGGGGAGATCCCGGCTGTTTTGTACTTTTACTCTAAGAAAGGTTGGCGAAAGACATCTCCCCTAC
>JBAYZI010000079.1:0-12869 GCA_041672585.1 Cloacimonadales bacterium (SeqCode)
TATAATGATCTTAATCTTATAAATAATAGTTATGAATATAAATTAGAGGCTGAGTATTCTACAGGTATTTCTGAAGCCTTAACTGCTTTAGCAAATATAGAAGTTCTTTACCCTGTTGTGAACTTTACCGGTAGCTTAACAGGTACAGAGATTAATCTTGCTTGGGAAAATAATCCACTTGCAGGTAATTCTATTATCTCCTATTCACTCTTTAGAAATAGTGAATTATACGCTACTTTAACAGAACTAAGCTATTTAGATTCTGCTTTAGCCAATGGTGTTTATGAATACAGTGTCGTTGCAAACTACACTAGTGGTTCAGCACTTCCTTCTGATGTTTTAAACTTCAATCTTGAGATTACCTACCCTGTTACTAACCTAACAGCTCAAGTTACCGGTAATATTGTTGATTTAGTTTGGGACTTACCTGCTAATTCACCACGAGCTTTGCTCTCCTATAATATCTATAGAGATGGTGTAATCGTCGGCAATACTGAAGAGCTTAATTACTCCGATACAGCTTTAAGAAATGCTATTTACTCTTATTACGTTACTGCTGAATACACTTCAGGAGAATCAGATCCTTCTAATAGCGTTGAAGCAATAGTTGAAGTACTTTATGCTCCTAATAACCTAACATTTAATGTTGTGGAGAATAGTATTACTCTCAATTGGGATGAACCTAACTCCATGTATAGAGGCTTTCTCGGTTATAAGTTATTTAAAGGCGAAGAGCTTTTAACTTCCTTAACAGAGCTTACTTATACAGATAATAATTTAATTAATGGTAACTACACTTATAGTGTTAAAGCTGAATACAGCTCCGGTGATTCAGAAGCTTCCAATGCAGTAACTGCTAATGTTGAAGTTCTCTATCCTGCTTTTAACTTAGCTTTAGATATCGTTGAAGATGATGTTACTCTTACTTGGGAAACTAATCTTATGAGCGGTGCCTCTATTATAGATTTTACCATCTATAGAGATGGACAAAGTATTGGCAATATTGCCGAGTTAACCTATTTAGATGAAGCCTTAGCTAACGGTATTTACGCATATAGTGTTGCTGTAAATTATCTAACCGGTTCATCTGTCTTGGCTCAAGCTGTTTCCGGTTTAGTGGAAGTTCTTTACCCTCCACAAAACTTAAATTGTCTAATTGAAGCTAACAATGTACTTATTACTTGGGATGAAGCTCCTACTTCTGCAACTAGAAGTTTCTTAGGCTATAGACTCTACAGAGATAATGAAGAAATATTCTTTAATGAAACTGCTACTGCTTATAATGATCTCAATCTAATCAACAATGCTTATGAATATAAATTAGAAGCTACATATTCTACAGGTATTTCTGAAGCTTTAACCGCTTTAGTTCTTGTAGAAGTTCTTTACCCTGTTGTGAACTTCACCGGTAGCTTAACAGATACAGAGATTAACCTTGCTTGGGAAAACAACCCACTTGCAGGTAATTCTATTGTCTCTTATTCACTCTATAGAAATAGTGAATTATACGCAACGCTGACAGAACTAAGCTATTTAGATTCTGCGTTAGCTAATGGTATTTATGAATATAGCGTCGTTGCAAACTACAATAGTGGTTCTGCAATTGCTTCTGATGATTTAATCTTCAATCTTGAGATTACTTACCCTGTTAATAACCTAACAGCACAAGTTACAGCTGATGTTGTGGATTTAGTTTGGGATTTACCTGTCAATTCACCACGAGCTTTGCTCTCCTATAATATCTATAGAGATGGCGTTGTTGTGGGCAATACTGAAGAGCTTAACTACTCAGATACAGCTTTAACCAATGCTATTTACTCATATTACGTTACTGCTGAATACACTTCAGGGGAATCAGATCCTTCTAATAGTGTAACAGCAATAGTTGAAGTACTTTATGCTCCTAATAATCTTACATTTAGTGTTGTGGAAAACAATATTACACTCAGCTGGGAAGAACCTAACACCATGTATAGAGGCTTTATCGGTTATAAGTTATTCAAAGATGGAGAGCTTTTAGTTTCACAAACTGAACTAACCTACACAGATAATGACTTAATAAATGGCGACTACACTTATAGTGTTAAAGCTGAATATAGCTCCGGCGATTCAGAAGCTTCCAACGCTGTAACAGTTAATCTCGAAGTTCTTTACCCTGCTAATAACCTTACCGGTACTCTAAATATTGACGAAGTTACTCTCGCTTGGGATTCTCCTTCTGAATTATATAGAAGCTTCTTAGGTTATAATATCTATCGTAACAATGAGCTTATAGATTCTACTTTAGAAACTTCTTTCGTGGATTCTTATTTAGCTAACGGTAGCCATACTTACTATATTAAAGCAAACTATACTACCGGAGAATCTACTCCCACAAATAGTGTAGAATTCTTTGTTGAAATAACCTATCCTGTAACATCACTTTCAGCTACTGTAGATGAAAATAATGTTGCTCTCACTTGGGAAATTCCTGCTGTTAGTGCTCAAACAAGAGCCTTCAGAGGTTATTTTATCTATAGAAACAATGCAATTGCTACTGTGATAGAAAACCCTGCCACTACATCGTGGACTGATACTTCCCTTGCTAATGGTGATTATGAGTATTATCTCAAGGCTGTCTATGATGCCGGTATTTCAGTTGAATCTAATGTTGTTAATGTTAATATTGAGATTCTACCTGACCTCTTTGCTCCAACTAACTTGCAGTTATTCGTGGAGAATGAAAGAGATGTTCATTTAACCTGGGACATTCCTTCTGCTGAAGCAAATAGCTATTTAATCTTCAAGGATAACCTAGAAGTTGCTACAAGCAACAACAATAGTTATTGGGATAATGACCTTCCTAACGGTTCTTATCACTACCATGTTAAAGCTGTCTATCCTGAAGGGATTTCTTCTCCATCAAACATCGTTGTTGCTAATATCGCCACTACTGATACTCCTAATAATCTCGCAACTGCTATTACTAACGGCAATGATGTGGTTCTTACTTGGGAGACTCCTAATAATGGTGAAACTGCCTTTATCATTAACAGAAATGGTGAAGAGCTTACCTATATTAGTGATGTAGCACAAGTTGAATACATCGACCAAGGTCTAACTAATGCTCTTTATACTTATACTATCAGAGCAGTCTATAATCACCAATTCTCAGAACTAAGTAACCCGGCTTATGCTGATGTTATGAAGTTATATACCCCTCAAATATCTTACTATCAAGCTATAGATAACTATATTAGCTTCACTTGGGAAGATTTAACTCCGTGGGGTAAATTAGTTGATTATACTGTCTATAAGAATGGGGAAGAGCTTGCTAACATAACTGCTTCTTCTTATACAGAAGCTGATTTAACTAACGGAAACTATGACTTTACAGTAAGTGCAAACTTCGATTTCGGTTCATCCGAACAGTCAACAACTATCAGCTTTGAGATTTTAATGCCTCAAATGGTAACTAATGTTGCTACTACAATCACTAACAATGATTTAGTTCTAAGTTGGGATTACCCTGTTGATACCGGATTAATTTCATCTTATAAAGTGTATAGAGATGGTGTTGTTATCGCTACCACTCAAGACAACAGCTTTACTGATGTTGATTTAGTGAATGGCGATTATAGTTATCAAATTATGACATTCTATAATGATACTATAGATAATCCAATTACAGAAGCTCTTGTTGTAGCTTATATTAATGCTTATCCTATCACAAACCTTTCTACTAACATAGTAGATCAGGATATAGTTCTAGACTGGGATTCGCCTTTAGACATGTATGGGTTCATTCACTATGAAGTTTCTCGTAATGATGAATTTGTGATGAACCTTCTTGATACAGAAAATGAATTTATTGATATCGCTCCTGAAAATGGTCTTTATCAATATACTATCAAATCTGTTTATCAAAATGATGCAGAAGTGGAAGTTGTTTCAGAATCTGTGAACTTCATTATCCCGGTTTCACCTACAAACTTAGCTATTTCTACTGAAGAAATAGTAAATTTGACTTGGGACTTTGCCGGAACTGATTATGCTGTTACAGGTTTCGAGGTTTATAATGATGAAGAATTATTAACTACAACCACAGCTAATACCTACGAATTGGACTTAATTAATGGTAACTATAACTTCAAGATTAGTACTGCCTATGGTGCTATCGTTTCTGAATACAGTGATATTTTAAGCTACGAATTAGTGAAAACATATCCAGTTCTTAACGTTGCTGCTGAACTTACAGGTAGTGATCTTGAACTTAATTGGGACTCTCCTGCTGATACTTATGGCTTAGATAGTATTACTATTATCAGAACCTTAAGTGATGAAGGCAGACTCGAAGTTGTTCTTGCTGCTACTGCTACTTCTTATTTAAATGAAGATATCTCTAATGGTATTTACAACTATGATATTGTAGCTAACTACGGTTCTGCAATTCAAGTTGATAAGATTGTCAGCATTATTGATATCTCTATTATTAATGCAATGCCTGCTACTGATCTTGCTGTGGTAGCAACCGGTAATGATCTTCTTTTGTCATGGAATGAACCTGTGGATATTTTCGGTTTCTCAACCTACCAAGTATATCAAAACAACACTTTGGTCGGGACTACTGAGAACAGTGAATATGCCTTTGCAGACCAAGCTAATGGCGATTATACTTTCAAAGTTAAATCTATCTATACTCAAGATAATGAGATATTCTCAGAAACTCTTGATTATACTCTAATAATTGCTTACCCTGCTCTCAATGCTTCTCTTGAATTGGTTGATAATGACTTAGTGATGGGTTGGACTAATCCTAATGATACATTTGGTTTAGATAACTTCACCTTACTGAATAACGCTACTGTTATTGGACAGACAGATTCACAAAGCTTCGTTATTATAAATGCAGCTAATGGCGTCTATAACATCACTCTTAGAGCAAACTACTCAAATGATACTTCTGCTGAAGTAGTTATTGCAAATGATTATGTGAAGCTTGTTCCTCATCAAGTTGGTTCCGTAACTGTGGCAGTGAGTTCAGGTATTCCTCAGATTAGCTGGATTGCTCCTACTGACCTTTTCAGTTTAGTGGGATATAATGTCTATTCAATGACTTCTGATGTTGTTGAACAGCCTGAGTTATGGACTACTATTGATACCCTAATTACTGATTCTTCAATCGTTGATGATGTTACTGAGCTTATTACCGGTAATTATCAGTGGGCTGTTGTTACAGTATATAGAGATAATCTGAATGACATTAACATATATTCTGAAGCTAAGTTCTCTGATGTTCTTACTGATAATAATAACCAAGATGTTGTTGCTATAACTTCTATTACTGGCAACTACCCTAACCCATTCAACCCTGAGACTCAAATAAGCTTCCAAATTGCTAAAGACAGTCATGTGTCTATGAATGTTTATAACATTAAAGGTCAGCTTGTTAAGAGCCTTGTGAATGAGAATATGAAGTCCGGCAGCCATACTATTACTTGGCATGGTAAAGATAATAGCGGTAGAACAGCTTCTTCCGGTGTGTACTTCTTTAGACTATCTAATAATGGAGTTAGTAAAGCTCACAAATGTACGCTTATGAAGTAGTATCTTGCAACGCAAGAATGAAAAGTTAAAAACTAAAAATGAAAAAATAGAGGTAGTCCATTGGGTTATCCTCTTAGATGAATAAATAAACACAAATATGAAAGCCTCGGGATATCTCGGGGCTTTTTGTTTTTTCACCACTAAGGCGCTAAGACACAAAGAAGAAAGATTGAGGTTGATAGGACGACTTTTAAAGTCCCCCTCTTCCACTGGGAACGCACTCATCCTACTTCGCTAAAAGCTTCGTACGATGTATCCTTGAGTGCATCATTGCGGTAAGCAATGAAAATTTTAAATCCTGAAAGGATGGAATAGACTAGCCTAGGGTAAATCCTTTAGGATGCAACCCTGGGTATATATCCCGCACGAAAAATAACCCTGAAAAGGATGCCTCCAGTCCATAAATCATCACTTCTACCGATAAATCTTCTTGACTTGATTAACGTCTTTTATCTATATGAAAATAATAAAAAAATATGAAGGAATAACATTTTGAAACTTATATCATGGAATATCGATTCGTTAAATGCCGCTTTAACCAGCGATTCAAATAGAGCTGCCTTATCAAGAGAAGTAATAAATACAATTATAAAAGAGAATGCAGATATTATTGCCTTGCAAGAGACTAAATTACCAGCTACTGGTCCCAATAAGAAACATATAGAGAAATTAGCTGAATACTTTCCGGATTACTCTTATGTCTGGAGATCTTCTCAAGAACCGGCTAAAAAAGGTTATGCCGGGACTATGTTTCTCTACAAAAAAACATATTCACCTCAAGTTATTTTTCCCGAGATTCAGGCTCCGGACACAATGGATTTTGAAGGAAGAATAATTACTTTAGATTTTGGAGAATTTTATCTTACTCAAGTATATACTCCCAATGCGGGAGATGGTCTAAAAAGACTAGCTGAAAGACAAATTTGGGATAAGAAATATGCAGAATATCTGGAAAGCTTAGATAAAGAAAAACCTCTTTTAGCAACAGGGGATTATAATGTAGCCCATAAAGAGATAGATTTGGCAAACCCAAACAGTAATCATAATTCTGCCGGCTTTACAGATGAAGAGAGAGAAGGTTTTTCGAATCTCCTAAACAAAGGATTTACAGATACTTTTAGACATCTACATGGTGAAGTGAAAGACATCTACTCTTGGTGGGGACAAAGAGTAAAAACAAGTAAAATCAACAATGCAGGCTGGAGAATTGACTATTGGTTAGTTAGTGATAGACTAGCAGATAAAGTTGTTAAATCTCAAATGATTGACTCAGGTCAAAGACAAGATCATACCCCAATCTTATTAGAGATTTTAATATGAATTTCAACAATATAAAAATAATCTCCTTTTCCACACTTCCACAATTCGAACTATGGTTGATTCTATATATAAAGATTATAAAAAAGGTGAAAATTATGTTAAATAGACCTACAAGATTAAAAAGAAATGCTAGAATTATAAATCTGGTTAAAGAGATCTTTTATATAAACACAATTTAAGGAGAAAATATGTACAGTGAAACGAGAGACAAATTATCAGATGCAGCAATTAAAAAAGTTGAATATTTAAAAAGTTCCGTAGGTAAATATCTTGTCGCATCTTCATGGGCAGGATTCTATGTTGGACTTGGTATTATCTTAATAATGGTCATAGGTGGGGCTTCTACTACCGCAGGGTCTGAGTTTACTAAAGTGTTTATGGGTTTAGCTTTCGGCATAGCTCTTTCATTAGTTATAATGATTGGTTCAGAGTTATTTACCGGCAATAGCCTTATCATGATGGTTGGAGCATTAGACAAGAAAGTTACTTGGTTAGACACCTTCAAGATATGGGTAACCTCTTATATTGGTAATTTCTTAGGCTCCTTCATTCTAGGAGGATTATATGTTATGACTCAAGTACAAGGTTCAGCAACCGGTAACTTTATTTTAAATCTTGCAGAAAATAAAATGAATGGTGATTTTAGCACATTGCTTATGAAAGGGGTATTGTGTAATATTTTAGTCTGTTTAGCTGTTCTTAGTTCTATAAAATTGAAAAGTGAATCTGGAAAACTAATCATGATATTCTGGTGTTTATTTGCATTTATCACATCTGGTTTTGAGCACAGCATAGCAAATATGTCTATCTTCGCTATGGCTTTATTTATGGAACACCCTGAAACAATCTCTATCGGTGGTATGTTTGCTAACTTAATTCCTGTTACCATAGGGAATTTCATTGGTGGTTTAATGCTTGGGGCTACATATTTCTATATGGGTAAAAGTTCTTCTGTTACTAAATGACAGCTATTTTTCCTTAATTGATTATGTGTATTTATCCCAAATGAATATGATCCATTTGGCCCATCTGGATCAGGAACATCACTCATATTTATTTGATACGTAATATCGCAAGTAAATACATCATTAACGTCATTGTACATTTCTTGCATTGATTGTTTTACGGCATTCACATATTGCATATCTGGAAGTGTGGAGCCATATTTGAAATATTCAGGATATGTATTAAGCACCATATAATATGTATCAGTCTCACCATAATTCTCAAGATAAAAATTTAAGACTCTATTGTATAGTGAAGTATGCACAGAACTACCATGTCCAAATAAACTTGAAGTACTCATTATCAGAAATATCGCTGATAATAGCAAAATATTATGTTTGTTCATTTTGACTCCTGCATTTGTTGTAAAATAAATTCGATTTTATGAGTATTGTTCTTCTTTACAGCAACAATATGGCTTATAGGTTCAACATCATATTCATTTAGAATCTGATCATCTGGAGCTATTTTCACAGCCCACGATTTACACTCTATATTTTTAAAAGTAAAGAAACCGTTCTTATTGGTATCAATTCTTCTTTCAGTTGTCCAACTTCCAGGATGTCCAAATCCGCCAAATTGACTCCTTCCCACAAGGATTTCTATGTTGGAAGCAGGTTGTAAATCTCCAAATAAAACGAAACCTTCTATATTGCCATAATCTGTTTCTGGTTTAAATATACCACAACTTACTATTATAAATAATATGCTAAAAAACATCAATTTTCTTATTTTCATTAATTCCTCAATATGTTTAATTTTAGTTGTTTAATTTACTGTAATAATTCATCTAAATTAAATAAGATATTTTATAACAATAATTTTTAAACATTGTTTAATGCTTCAACAGCAGAAATGTAAAACCCTTTTGAAATGCCATTGTTACTCGTGTTTTCACAATCAAAATAAATTCCATTGTCTCTCCAGTTAATAATGGTGTAAAAAAAGTAGTAAACAAGTGATAATAAGGTCTTTTTCATAGTTTCCTCCTTTGCAATGCAATTATTTTTTTATTTTTATTACAAAATATAAACCATGCCTTATACTTGTCAATAAATTAAAATTTATTAATACATTTTATTTGTGGAGAATGTTTAACTAGCAAGCTACCAATGCCAGCTGTTACACTTAAAGAACTTAATAATATTGAACATTCACAGACTTTCTTGACAAATTTTCTTAATATCAAGCTTATGTATAAAACAATGTTCAAAGTGTCTTTTGTTATCAATTGCTTCTTTTAATCACAAAGAAGTGTTAACCTTAGAGTTGATACATCCTGAATGGTACTCATCTTTTTCAATGAGTTTAAGCAAGTTACCCATAGAGTAGGGAGCAGTTATTATTCTCTTCTTTTCGCACGATTTGGATAATCTTCTTCTACCTTGCCACTTATAAGAATCTAAGTTAACAGGCTCAGGAGAGTAGTTCTTATTAAGTAAATCCTCACTAGATACAATGCCGATATTAAATCCACCTATTTTTTGTACTCTCATCTAAATCACCGTATAAACCTTTGCAATACGGACCTTACGACCTGCATCAGCTCTTGCTGGATAGAATTCAATTTTAGGTATATCATCACCAACATTTCTTAAATAATTAGCTTTAAATCTATCTGAAAGTTCTAATATAACACTATCAGGATCATCTGAATTATTAACATCAGCAATTAGAAATACTTGGATATCATGTTCGAATGATAAGAATCTCCTAGAAGACTTGTTTCTTCCTCTTTCTCCATCTAAAATAACAATAGCAGATGGAAATGAGTTTGGAATATCATCTTTAGAAAAAGCGATATGCTTTATGGAAATACCAGTGTCAACAAGTGCTCTTACAATAGCGATTCGTTTGTCTTGAAAGGTCATAGAACCACCTCGATAGAATCTAACTGACTAAAAATCCACTTCTCTTGATTCTGAATAACCTCTGCAAAGACATTGCGTTCAGCAACACCTTCACGTTTAATCTTTCCTCTTATCATATAAGCCATCTGTTCAATGGTAAGTTGTTGACCAGTTTTCTTATCAACCCAGTCTAAGCCTTTACGAGCAACCCAATCCTTCAAAGGCTGGATTGGTGTCCAAGAAGGAACTTTACCTCCCAGAACATACTGTTCATGAGGTACATTAGACCCTACAACAAGGTCAATAGAAGAGCTATTAAAGCTAATAGCATAGCTAGTGTTTTGATAGAAATCACCTTTGTCTCTGATATTCTTTTCTAAGATAAGCCTTCTGGTCTTTCCTTCAATCACACTACCAATAATGTGTAGTTTGCTCTCAATAACAGAGTAGATAGCTCTTAATATTTCAGTATCTACACTCATATCACTGTTGCCCTTGTTCTATATTTTTTGACAAAAGAAGAACCAAATTTAAGTTCATCTAAACGTTTGATACCAAGAGAAGTAAGATAATTATAAATAGTCTCTAAAGCACGAATCTCTAAATCCTTTTTAAATGCTCTAATCTCACTACCAGTCAATAACTGGGTAGCTTGAGCATCAATCCCAGTAGTCTTAATAATACCAGAACCAAGAGTCTTAAGATTTAGGAAGTCTAATACTTGAGAAAGAATGTAAAAGCTGTAAGCCATTTTATAGTCTGTAACTGAATCAATAACTTCATTTTCTGCTACTTTATTAAACCATTGAATAACACTATCAGAGTGTTCATCAAAGAGCATAATGATTTTATCATCTTCGGGTAGATTTAATATCTTAAGCAGTGTTTCGGTTTCTATCTTCATCTATTCACCTTTTTATTAATCATTCTATTTCTGAAGCTATATAAAACAGAATATGAAATGGTGGCAAACTGGGATGCAAAGAGTTAACACAGAATAAGATAAATAGCTTAAAAAAGAGTAAAAATAGTGCAGAAAGAACTTGATACTATTACCAGAATATGACAAATGGAGACATAAATTAAAGGGAGATAAAGATGAAAAAATTACTAAAAAACATTAAGCAAACCTTAAGAGCAAGGGAGTTTAAGAATATGGACAAAATCGCATACTCAATCGTATGTAGCATATTAAATAAAGCTAGTATTGATGTATGGGATAACAGGCAAGTTATGCAAGGACTTCACTTAGAGTTAAAGGACAAAGTAAGTGTAGATGCAATAATAGTATCAGGAGACTACAGGGTTAATCAATTTGCTATACAACCTACATTCCCGGAATTTATAACGAGGGTGGCTCAATCCCTAATTTTTGGTAAATAACTTTTTGTTTTTCAGTGATTTCGCCAACTATCTTATTTTGCCCAGGTGCTTCAAATACTTCAATAACATCGAGTTCATCAAGTAATCCCTGCAAAGTCCATTTATCAAACAACTTGGCATCCTGCATTTTCTTTTTAACATAGGATAAGTAAATCAAAGCAATAAATTCTACAAATATTTTCCCATTTAGTGATAGTTCCGACGAAATTTGCAATCTCCTAAAATTTAAGCGTTCTTTAAGGTTACCAAATCCCTTTTCGACGATGTCTTTGCTTCTATAGATGGACAGTGCATCAAACGGGTCTTTAACTTCATTAGATAATAGTGCAAAGTATCCGTAGTTTCTTGCTGCTTCTTTCATTACCTGCTCATTTGGTATTACTTTGCGTCCTCGTTTAGGAGTCTCGACTACTGTAAAATACTTTGCATAATCATTTGCTTGGTAATCTTTGCATTTCTTATTTACTAAATCATCATAAAGGCTTGTCCAATAATCGTTCATATCTACCAGATCTTTTGCCGCTTTATCAGGATTGTAGAAAAGATGCAGGTATGCTCTTCGGCTTTCCGTGATAGTATCACCTTTGTAAGGACGTTTCTGCTCATAGTTCCACTCGAGGGGCCTACAAATACCATAAGTTCCAAATTGTGATTGCAACTTAGTCCATATTGGTAAATTAGCTCGCTCTTCCTCAAGGATACTTTCGACATACTTTAACCCCAACTTGACTCCAATGATAAACTTCTGGTGACTTTTATATAGCAGGTCAATGTTGTTTTTGCTATAGAATCCGCGATCAAGAACGACTTTAACTTTTTGGTACCCCATTACATCCAATTCATTCATCAGTTGTTTAATTATTTTTACATCTGTGATGTTTCCGGGAAGCTTCCGATAATAAAAAGGTAACCCTGATTTCTCGCCAAATAGCAACGCAAGATTAATCTGGGATAACCTATCATGCTCTTTGTTTCTACCTTTTTTAACTTGATTTAGGGTTTCTGAATAACTGGAGAAGGATGTTGTATCAAAAGCCCAGTATTCATTTTCTATACGGCGTTTACCTTGTTTCGTGAAAAAATTCATCCGGGAATCTTCATCAATTGATTGAAACAACTCGCTACTACGCTGTGAAGCAATATCTCCACTATATGGCAGTTTATGAAGTTTTTGCCAGTGAGAAAAACGGCTTAATGAATTATTTTCCTCAAGTATGAGAAAGTATGCAATTGATAGGATTCGCTTGTATTCATCCGGGAAACAAGCCTTTAGGTCAGCAGTAACTCCTGTAATATCTCCAATCTGATCAAACAAATATGTAGCACCTATGAAACTTCGATGATATTGTGTAACCGCTATATGATCAGGTTTAGCAGCTTCTTCATTAGTTTGCTGCTTCTTTTTGTTGTAAGGACCTGTGGGTATAATTTTACCTGTTTTTGGATCAAGCTTCCCAATACATTTGCGGACAGCTCTGGATTGTTTTTTTTCTTTATCCCAATGTGAGATTGACTCGTAAGCGTAAGTAATACCAGTTATTTTGTTTGTTTGGAAAACGATGGCAGCCATAATATTTATTCCTTTTTAATTATCGTTACATACCAATAAAAGAGTAACGATAATTAAGTCAAGAAAAATCTTTTAATTTATTGAAATAAATGGATTTAGGAGAATTATCTCGTTAGACATTCCGGGAACGCAGGATATAGACGACATTCTAAACA
>JBAYZI010000080.1:0-12787 GCA_041672585.1 Cloacimonadales bacterium (SeqCode)
TTGCCCAAGTTTAAGTTTGAATTTGCTACTAATTTGAATGCACCCTTAACTCAGCTTGGTATGGGAGAGGCGTTTGGTAGTGGTGGACTTGCTATTGATCAAGTAATGCACAAAGCAATAATTGATGTTAATGAAGAAGGAACAGAGGCAGCAGCTGTTACCGCAGTTACCATGACACGAAGTATGCCACAAGAATATGACCATAGAGAATTCAAGGCAGACCATCCATTTATCTTTGTGATTCAAGAAGAGATGACCAATAATATTCTTTTTATGGGAAAAGTTGAACAGCCTAAATATGAAAAGTAATTAATTTAAGTTAAATAAAAAGAGGGAACTTCTTGCGAAATTCCCTCTTTGTTTATTGTCTAATTCTTCTTATTTGTTAACTTGGAATGTTTTGTCGCCATTTTTTATGAAAGCAACGATTTGATTTGCAGCTGCAACACCGGCATTGATGTTAGCTTCATTAGTTTGAGCACCCATTTTCTTAGGTGTTTGGAAATATCTATCAGCAAACTTTTCTTGTAATTCAGCACCACAATCCGGAGCGATATCTGTAAGATATTTGAACTTTGGTCTTTCTGCAAAAGCTTTCTTTAAATCTTCTTCATTAATAACTTCTTTACGAGCAGTATTAACAAGAACAGCTTCAGGCTTCATAATATTGAATAATGAAGAGTTGATAGAGTTTTTAGTTTTATCAGTTGCAGGAATGTGAAGAGAGATGAAATCACAAGTTGAATAGAGTTCTTCAATTGATTTAGCTACGATAACACCGTCAGCTTCAATTTTCTTGCTATCAACAAAAGGATCAAAAGCTTTAACAGTCATGCCAAAACCTTTAGCAATAGTTGCAACATAACGTCCAACATTACCATAAGCGTGGATACCGATTGTCTTTTCTCTTAATTCAGAACCTGCTTTAGCAGTGAAGTAGTTTCTATTAGCATAAATCATCATACCAAAAGCTAATTCTGCAACAGCGTTAGAGTTTTGTCCGGGGGTGTTCATTACAACAACATTCTTAGCGGTTGCTGCTGCTAAATCAACATTGTCATAGCCTGCACCTGCACGAACAACTATTTTTAAATTATCACCATTATCAATAACTTCTTTAGTTGCTTTATCACTTCTGATAATAACAGCATCTACGCCTTTTACAGCTTTAACGAAATCTGCCTGGTCTGTATATTTTTCTAATAAAATAGTTTCAAATCCGGCTGCATCAATAACTTGTTTAATTCCTTGAACTGCTACCGGAGCAAAAGGTTTCTCGGTAGCTATTAATACTTTAACTGACATGTCATACTCCTAATTGATTTTATTTTGTATAAACTATTTAATAAAAAGTTGCCTATTTGTGTCAACGAAAACTTTAAAAATCTCTAAGTGAAGACAATTATTTGCAGCAAAAAACAAAATAAAGCAGAAAACTCTTTACAAATTAATCAGATGTTTTTAAATTAACTAAATAATGGAGTATGAAAATGAAATGGCAAATAAGGTTAATAATAGTGGCTTTGATTTTGTTGCTAAGCATAAATGTTTTTGCTCATCAAGACTTTGCTAAGAAAGAAATGACTGTTTTAATTCTGTTTTCGGGTACGCATGAATCTGAGGTTAACCGTCAATTCTATCATAGTTTTGAGGCTGTTCTGAAACCCAATAATATTAAAATAGTGTCTGATTATATAGGCGATGAAAATAGCGTTTACTACCGGGATGAAGAATCATTTTTAAATTATTATAAACTGAAATATGGTAATAATCACACTTTTGATTTAGTTCTTGCCCTGAACTACGAAGCTTTGACTTTCTCTGTTGATCATGCTGAAGAGGTTTTTCCGGATACTGATGTAATAGCGATTGATCTCTTTGATGAGGATCTATTCAGCCCCCCATCTTATCTGATATTAGATGTAATTGATACTTTACATCCGAAATTAGAACACTTATTGATAGTTTCTGATAAGAGCAAGAAAGGGCAGATGTTGAAAACAAAGGTTAAAGCTGAGATAGACTCTTTATCTATTCTCCAAGCTGAAGCAATATACTTAGATTTTTCTGAAAATGAGAAAATTAACATTCAAGACTATAAATTCATTGCCAAGGAAAATAGTGCTATTCTCCTTCTCTCTGTTTACCGTGATGTAAATTTAATTGAGAAAGATTATTTAAGCATGATTAATTATCTTAACAGTGAACTTGACCTTCCCATCTATACCCCTTATGACAGGGTCTCTAATAGATCAGTAGTAGGAGGTTTCTTTGTTGATACTAATCTTATCGCTAAGCAACTATCTATCAAGACTATGATGTTGCTTAATGGTTTGCCAATTGAACAGATTGATGTCTCTGATTTCTCCTTTTATAGTCTGTTTTTTAATAAAGAAGCAGTTGAAAAGTTTAACTTAGATATAAGTGCTTATCAAAATGTTACTCTTATTAACGATAATGGGAAAACCAATCTTTTTAATCAAAAAGTAAAAGTGATAGTATCATATTTAACAGATCTTTTTACTATAGTTTTCTTTATTGTTATTATTATTCTTGTAATCAAACAGAGAAAAAGTAAGAAGAAAATCTTGAATCTGACAAAATATATAGATGTTCTCTACAACAGAACCAGATGCTATGTTTTTATTGTTGATGCAAAAACCAAAGTTATTTTGGATATTAATCAGAAAGTAGCAAAATCTAACCTTGCAGATTTTATTAAAATAGGTGAATCAATAGTTTCTGACTATTTCACAGAAGACATTAACAAGCTCATAAATAACGGAATAGAAGGTGGTTTCGAAGTATTTAACGATCTTAAGTTTTCCCATAAAGGGACTACATTTCCTGCAATTGTTATACTTAAAAGCTTTGCTGATTCTAAGACTGATTTGCTTTTTGTGGGATTTATTGATAACTCAGAGCAAGTTAATGAGTGTTTAAAACTTCGAAAAGAGGTGGAAGATGCAAAGAGAAAGGGAGTAGAAACAGCCAATTTATTCAAGAATTTAATTAGGGAAATTAAAAATCCGATAAACTTGATAAAAGGGTTTAATGATATATTAGAACAAGAAAAACTTTCTCCTGATGAAGATAAAAAATATAGAGAAATAATTAAAGGAAATACATCTCAACTTTTAGATATAATGAATAAGATTGTTATTTTCTCAGAATTGCACTCCAATACCAAAGTTCTTAATAATCAAGAATTTTCCATAAACTCGACAATAAGAGGCATTACTCAACATTTCCAAAAGAAGATAAGAAACTCCGGAGTGGATTTGAAGCTAGTTAACTACTTCTCTTTAAAGCAAGGTGATGATATAATCTTCAATGATAGAGAGTGTTTCACTTTCATTTTCCAAGAAATAATAAAGAATGCTATTAAGTTTACAGAGAGTGGTTTTATCGAATGTGGCTATACTCATCCTCATGATGGCAAAATCATTTTTTATATTAAAGATACTGGCGTGGGAATGTCCCCGACAACTCAAAAAGTAGCGATTAATAAGGCTAATATCTGGGATAGTGCTAATGTGAAAGCTTACTCGCAAGGTGTGGGAATTGGTTTGGCAATCTGCAAAGATTTGTTATCCCAAATGGGTGGGAATATCTGGCTCTCTTCTGAAGAGGATGTTGGCACAACTGTCTATTTCTATTTAGATTATGATATGAGCTTTTTAGCTTCCTCTCCTAATCTTCTCTCTACTAAGCAAATAAACAGTCTCAAGACAAAAGCTATAGCAGTTATTGATGAAGATCTAGGTAATCTTAAATTTATCGCCAGTGCGTTTAAGAAGAATGAAATTATTGTGAAAACAATGTTTAATTTCCGACTATTTATCAAACAAGTTGACCAAGAGAAAGCTTATAACTATATCTTTATTGATGCAACTTCCGGTTTGGAAGAATTTCTTGATTCAGCCTATTATAAAATAAATAGAGATGAGATGTTCTTATTTATTATGACTAAGGCTGTGATTGAAGAAAGCTTGCGGGTAAAACTTACAGCAAGCAGTTATTCAATTCTTTATAAACCTTTGAAGATTGATGAATTAAATAGAAGTCTAGTCTCTAGTTTGTAATGTCTAAAAGATGATAAACTTTTCTATTTGTACCCTACTTGTTTTACCCAAAGTAAGGGAAAAGTAAGTAAACCAAAAGGCAAAGATCTAATTCATATTAAGAATAATAATTGACTTTATATCCTAGCTGAAAATCATGACAAAAAATATTAAGAGGTAACTTTAGTGAGTTCGAAATATAATCTGCCTCGGGGAACCTATGATATTCTCCCCGATGTCAGCCATAAGTGGGAGTATATAATCAATCTTTTTAAAGATACTGCTAAATTATTTAATTTTAAAGAGATAGTTACTCCGATATTTGAAGAAGCTGATCTGTTTGAAAGAAGTTCAGGGGAAACATCTGATATCGTTCAAAAAGAGATGTATAAATTTTATGATAGAAAGGGCAGAGAATTTGCTCTTAGACCTGAAGGTACTGCTCCGGTGGTAAGAAGCTTTGTGGAGAATAACCTCAATGCCCAAGGTGGGATTCAGAAGCTTTTCTATGTTGGTCCCATGTTTCGTTATGACCGACCTCAGAAAGGCAGATATCGCCAGTTTTACCAATATGGAGTGGAGGCAATAGGAAGCAACAACCCTTTTGTGGATGCAGAGGTAATTGCTCTTTTCTATACCTTTGCCCGAAAATTAGGTCTTACCGACTTTGAAGTAGAGATTAATTCTGTAGGCAATGATGATGTTTCTAAAATCTATGATGAAGCGTTAATCAAGTATTTCCTGCCTCATAAAGAAGAGCTATGTGGTGATTGCCAAGAACGGTTAGAAAAGAAACCACGAAGATTACTTGATTGCAAAGTAAAAAACTGTCAGGCTTTAGGTAAAGAAGCACCCATCATGTTAGATTATTTAGATGAAGAGTGCTCTACTCATTTTGAACAAGTAAAACGCTATCTTGATCAATTTCAAGTTCCCTATAATGTAAACCCGCGTATTGTGAGAGGGTTAGATTATTATACCCATACAGCTTTCGAGTTTCTTAATAACAAGCTGGGTGCTCAAAATGCTATTGGGGCTGGTGGACGCTATAATGGTTTAGTCGAACAAATCGGGGGAAAACCGCTTCCCGGTGTAGGCTTTGCCGGGGGTTTCGAAAGACTTCTTCTCTCTATGGAAGCAGAAAATCTGTTTAGTGGAGATGAAGTGATTCCTCAAGTCTATGTTGCTGCTATTGGTGAGAAAGCTCAAGATCATGTAGCCGGGATTATTAACTTTTTAAGAATGAATAATATCTCTGCCGAATATGACCCCGATAAAACATCTCTTAAAGCTCAAATGAAAGCTGCAGATAAGTTTAAGGCTAAGTATGCTCTTATCATAGGTGATGATGAATTAATCCGAGGTGTGGTTACACTTAAGAATTTACAAGAGAGAAGTCAGGTAGATGTAACTCTGCAAGAAATACCTTCTCAGATAAAATTATAAAACACTTGAGCAGTCTAGAAATTATAGACTGCTTTCTTTATGAGATATTTAGATAATAAAGGAATAAGGTTCTAATGGACTCAATGGCGTTGATTTTTAATTTATTAGGTTCTCTTGGTATTTTCCTGTTTGGCATGAAAGTTATGAGTGATGGCATTCATAAAGTAGCCGGCGACAAGATGAAAGCTATTTTAGGCTATATGACGAAAAATAGATTCATGGCTGTGTTCACCGGTTTCTTAATAACTGCTTTAATTCAGTCTTCTTCAGCCACTACTGTCATGGTTGTGAGCTTTGTTAATGCCGGCTTATTAACTCTTGTTCAATCTATCGGTGTGATTATGGGTGCCAACATTGGTACTACTATAACAACCTGGATAGTCTCCTTTTTAGGCTTTAAATTCACTATTCAAGCAATTGCCTTACCAATTATAGGTATTGGCTTACCTTTCTTCTTCTCTAAGAAAAAAATTAGAAGAGAGTGGGCTGAAGTATTAATTGGATTCGGTTTACTTTTCTTAGGCTTAGGCTTGTTAAAAGATTCTGTTCCTGATATTAACAGCCATCCCGAGATATTGCAATTTGTCCAAGATTTTACAGGTAGAGGTCTGCTCTCATATGTTATATTTGTCGCTCTGGGTGCAGTCTTAACTATTGCTGTACAATCATCAAGTGCTGCTATGGCGATTACTGTTACCATGGCTTATAAAGGCTGGATAGATTTCCCTACTGCTTCCATGATCGTTCTGGGCGAAAATGTCGGAACTACTATTACTGCTTATTTAGCCTCTATCGGGACTTCTGTTAATGCCAGACGCGCAGCTCGTGCTCATCTGCTGTTCAACCTGTTTGGCGTATTCTGGATGACTTTAATCTTCCGTCAATTTATTCAATTTATCAATTTCCTTTCTCCGTGGGAAAACATTTTCGCCAACTTGCCTTTAAAACTAAGTCTTTTCCACACTGTATTTAATGTAATCAACACTTTTATTTGTGTTTGGTTAGTGAAATATTTTGCCTTAGCTGTAGAAAAGATTGTCAAGCCGGATAAGAGTGATATAAATAAAGAGTATAAATTAATCTACATGCAATCAGGTAGAGTCAATGCTACTGCCTTTAATCTTGAACAGGCAAGAGCAGAGATCTTCAAATTAGTCAGAATTTGTGAAGATATGTTCGAGACTTCTCTTCATCTTTTCTTTAATCCGCATAAGAAGTTGGGTGATGAAGTGGAGAAAATTAGACGTCAAGAAATGCTTACAGACGAGATGCAGAGAGAGATTACTAATTTCCTTACCATCTGTTCCGGGCGTGCCAGAAGTGATACCTATGCCAAAAATATCAATGCCATGAT
Organism: Cloacimonadales bacterium (SeqCode); assembly: GCA_041672585.1. Classification (GTDB taxonomy): domain Bacteria; phylum Cloacimonadota; class Cloacimonadia; order Cloacimonadales; family JAFGVF01; genus JAEKNW01. The sequence continues at coordinate 6,865 of JBAYZI010000080.1, forward strand.
TAGAATCTCTCATGAATTAGAGGGAATCGGGGATTCGGTTTTTAGAATCATGGTAATTACGAAAAAGAAGTATGACAGGAAACTGCACATGCATCCGGAAGCTTATCAGGAGATTCAAGATATAGCTAATGCAGTAAAGGCATTTATGAATTTGTATAATGCCAAGATGTTGGAACACATGAAAACTGATGATCTTAAGCAAGCTTATGAGATAGAGAATCAAATTTATAATATTCGCAAGAAATATACCCACAATGCCAGAGAGAGAATTGCCTCCGGAAATGCAGATGTTCCGGCAGAGCTTCTGTATCTTGATTTACTAAGACATTTTGAGCATATCGGGGAATATTCTCTCAACATTGCCCAAGCTCTAAGAAGTGTTAAAAAGTAGTTTCACAATAAAAAAATGAAGAAAATGATATGATTCTTGACATAAACAGGAAGATTTAATTTTATGTAGTATAGATAAAAATAATATAAATAAGAGGATAAAATGATTAAAGCAAAAGTTTTCGTTACTTTAAAACCAAGTGTTTTAGACCCACAAGGTAAGCAAGTAATGAACTCACTCCACTCAATTGGATACGACAACATTAAAGAAGTTAGAGTTAGTAAGTTTATTGAAGTTACACTTGATAGCAATAATCTTGAACAAGCTGAACAAGAAATACAGGAAATCTGTGAGAAAATCTTAGCAAATCCTAATACTGAAACTTATTCATGGAATCTTGAAGAAGTTACCGGAGAATAACATGAGAATTAATGTCATTACTTTTCCGGGTTCTAATTGTGATTATGATGCGTTCCATATCGGCACTACCCGTGGACATCAGGTGGAGTTTGTCTGGCACAAAGATACTCAGTTAAAGAATCCTGATTTAGTCATAATCCCCGGTGGTTTCTCTTATGGTGATTATCTTAGATGCGGAGCTATTGCCAAGCTTTCTCCCATCATGCCGGAAATTATTAAGTTTGCCAATAAAGGCGGCTTAATCATGGGCATCTGTAATGGTTTTCAGATTCTTACAGAAGCCGGGTTACTGCCTGGTGCCTTGATGATGAATGAAAGCCTTAAATTTATCTGTCAGCATCAATATATCACTGCTGTTAATAACGATTCTGTCTATACTAAGGGATTAACTGCCGGCAAACCGCTGGATATTCCTATTGCTCATAAAGAAGGTAACTACTTCATTGATAATGATGGATTGAAGTTATTGCAAGATAAAGATTTAATTGCGTTTAAATATTGTAATGAAAATGGCGAGATAGATAGGAAATACAATCCTAACGGAGCAGTGGATAACATTGCCGGTATCTTGAACGAAAAGAAGAATATTCTTGGCATGATGCCTCATCCGGAAAGAGCTGCAGAAAGTTTAGTCCTCTCCCAAGATGGACAAGAGATATTTGACTCTATTGAGAAATTCTATTCTTAACCTCCTTTTCCCTCCGGTCTGCTTGCATTGCGGAGAGAGGATTACCAGACAAGACGATTTTATCTGCCAAACATGCTTTGCTAAAATAGAGTTTCTTGATCCTGTAATTACCAAAATTGAAGGTTTATCTTATGATTATCTAATCTCAATTGCCAAGTACAGAGAAGTAATTGTCTCAATTATTCATAACTTAAAATTCTATGATTTTAGCTCTATCAGTGATTTTATAGCTGAATTAATGTATAAGCCGATAAGAAAGTTGAAATTATTACTTGACGAAAATATATTAATTGATGTTCCTTTACATCCAATTAGGAAAAAAGAGCGTGGCTATAATCAGGCTTCTCTTATTTCTTATAGACTTGCTAATCTTTTAGACTGTGAATATCATAATGATGTCCTTGTCAGAGTTAGTAATACAATTTCTCAAGCTACTTTAAAACATGAAGCTAGAGCGGGAAATATGGAACAAGCTTTTAGACTAAATAAAGATATTGATTTTAATAATAAAACAATAATTCTGTTAGATGATGTCTTTACTACCGGTTCAACTGTGGAAGAGTGTTGTAAAGCACTAAGAGAGACAAATCCTAAAAGAATTATTGTATTAACCTTAGGGAAAGCATAACGCATGATTGTATCAATTTCTGAAGAAAGAGCAGTTGAATTAATTGAAAAGGTTTCGCGCTTTATTGTGGAAAGAAACATGGCTGCTCCGGCACTGATTGCCACCGAAATGTTCATGCCTCTAAACCACATTGGGAGCCAACTTCTCTATATTGTGATGCCGGTGGCTGAATTGATTTTTGACGCAAAGTCATATCAAGAGTTTGCTGCCCTGATTGAAGAAGATAGATATCTGAAAATGTTATCGCAAAGAATTGATGAATTAGATGCAGAAGTACACAAAGATTTGTATGATAAAAGAAGACTTAGACGGAGAAAGAGAAAAGCAAAAATGAAAAAATTCTTTCTATTTTGGAAAAAAAAGTAAAATTATTATAAACGGAGGAAATAATGCAATACGAGAAGAAAAAACTAACTCGTATCATTGCTACTGATTGCGGCTCAACTACTACAAAAGCTATTTTGATAGAGTTTGTAGATGGTGAATACCGTCAAACAGTGCGTGGTGAAGCTCCTACTACAGTTGAAGCACCATTAAATGATGTTACGCGGGGAGTATTAAACGCTGTTCAAGAATTAGAAGAGTTAGCAAGATTAAAATATAATAACCCTAACATCACTTTAATTCAGGATGCCAAACTTGTTATTCCACGAAATGGCGATATCGGATCTGATGCTTATGTTTCAACATCCTCTGCCGGTGGTGGATTACAGATGATGGTTACCGGTGTTGTAGCAAAGATGACTGGAGAATCAGCTGAAAGAGCTGCTCTAGGTGCAGGTGCGATTGTGATGGATTTAATTGCCAGCAATGATCAGAGATTGGACCATGAAAAGATTGAAAGAATTCGTCACTTAAGACCTGATATGATTCTTATGGCAGGACACACAGACAACGCTACAAGTAACAAGCATGTTATCGAAATGGCTGAGTTAGTCGGTGCTGCAGACCCTAAACCACGACTTGGCTCAAGCTACAAACTACCTGTTATTTATGCAGGTACCATTAAGGCTCGCGAAGATATCGAAAGAACTTTAGGTAATAAAGTTGGTTTAATGATTACCGAGAACCTAAGACCTACTCTGGAAAGAGAAAACTTAGGACCTGCCCGTGATGAAATTCATAATATCTTTATGGAACACGTGATGCAGCAAGCCCCGGGATATAATAAATTAATGGCTTGGACTGTTGGTCCAGACTTAAAGCCTGTGCCAATTATGCCTACTCCTGCAGCTGTGGGTAATATTATGCAAACTATTGCTAAACAAGAAAATATTGAAGTTCTGGGTGTTGATATTGGTGGAGCAACCACTGACGTCTTCTCAGTCTTTACCGACGAACATATCTTCAATAGAACTGTTTCTGCCAACCTCGGAATGAGCTATAGTATTTCTAATATCTTAGCCAGTGCCGGATTAGACAATATTTTACGCTGGGTTCCTTTTGACATTGATGTTAAAGAACTCAGAAATATGATTAAAAATAAAATGATTAGACCTACTACAATTCCTGCTTTATTTAAAGAACTTGTGCTAGAACAAGCTATTGCTAAAGAAGCACTTAGATTAGCCTTTGTTCAGCATAAAGAATTTGCTGTAAGCCTTAAAGGTACTCAGAAAAGCTCCGATATCGCAGAAGCCTTCTCACAATCTGAATCAGGTGATACTATTGTGAATATGCTGACTCTTGACCTTATGGTCGGGTCTGGTGGTGTGCTTTCTCATGCCCCAAGAAGACATCAAACCATGATGATGATGATTGATGCTTTCTTGCCCGAAGGTGTAACCAAAATTGCAGTGGACTCTATCTTTATGATGCCTCACCTTGGTGTGCTTGCTTCTATTAATGAAGAGATAGCAACTGAAGTGTTTAATAAAGACTGTATGGTTTACATCGGTTCATGTGTTGCACCGGTTGGTAAAATTAAAGAGGGCAAGATAGCTCTTGAAGCCAGAATTGAACTTCCTGATGGAACAGTTTTTGAAGAAAAAATACCTTTCGGAGAATTAAGATTAATTCCATGTCCGGCAGGTTCATTTGGTAAAGCAACTCTCAAACCGGGCAGAGGTTTAGATCTCGGAGCCGGTAAGAACCAAGAAATCACTGCTAACCTGATTGGCGGTGGAGTTGGTATTGTACTTGATACCCGCGGAAGAAGACCATTTGTTATTCCTGTAGAAGCAGCAGAACGTGTTCCACGTCTCATCAAATGGATGAAAGAACTTAAAGCTTACCCACAAGAATTATTAAATTAGGAGGAAAAAATGGCACAAGCATATTCAGCCGGATTAACAGTTACTGATAATATCGTTCTGAGAAAAGATAGAATTCTTCCTTTGAAAGGGGAAGTTTTAGTTAAAAAGGGTGATAGAGTAAAGGCTAACGATGTTGTTGCACAAACTTCTTTACCCGGAAATGTGGTTCCTTTTAAAGTTGCTAATAAATTGGGAGTTCCGGCAGAAATGTTAGGAAACTTCTTGAAAATTAAAGTTGGTGATGAAATTAAAAAAGGACAGGTTATTGCAGAAACAAAGGGTCTCTTCGGAACAGGTTGGTTCAAGACTGCTGTTAAATCTCCTATTGACGGTGAAGTAGAAAGTATCTCTGCTGCAACCGGAAATGCTGTTCTTAGAGAACCTCGCATTCCTGTGCAAATCAAAGCTTTCATCGACGGTATTGTTACCGAAGTTATTAAAGATGAAGGAGTTGTGGTTGAGAATAGATCTGCGTATATACAAGGTATTTTTGGCTTAGCCGGGGAAACTACCGGACAAATCAAAATGCTTGCAAAATCTCCGGTCGATCACTTAGACCCTGCTTTAATCACCCCTGATTGTAAAGGCAAGATTATTGTTGCCGGTGCCTTATGCTCTCTAGAAGCTATCAAAAAAGCTGCTGAAGTTGGCGTTAATGCAATTATCTCAGGTGGAGTTGATGACGAGGATCTCAAGAAACTCTTAGGCTATGATATTGGGGTAGCTATTACCGGTCATGAAAAAATCGGCGTAACTCTCGTGATTACCGAAGGTTTTGGACCTATCACAATGGCTAAAAATACTTTCGATCTCCTCAAAAGATTCGAAGGACAGCAAGCCTCAGTTCATGGCTTTACCCAAATTCGTGCCGGTGTGATGAGACCTGAAGTCATTATCCCGCTTCCTCTTGGGGAAGGTGAACAATTGGTAGCTGAAGAAGCTAAAATGTCTTCTCTGGAAATCGGTTCTTTGATTCGTGTCATCAGACAGCCTAACTTTGGCGAAATCGGCAGAATTACTGAATTACCCGAAATCCTTACTAAAGTTGAATCTGAAACTATGGTTAGAGTTCTAAAAGTTAAACTCAATAATGGCAAAGAAGTTCTTACTCCTCGTGCTAATGTTGAGGTTATTGCAGAATAATCTATAAAATATACAGAAGGGCGGAAAATTTTCCGCCCTTCTTTTTTGTCTTCGAAACCTCTTATTTCCTGAAGAAACATTATATTTTACACATCATCACCATTTCTTTTTTTTAAGTTCTATGCTACTATTATATCCCTAAAATATGCTATTTATTATAAACAATGTCATCTCTTATGGTGGTCTTCCCCGGGTAGCTAGTAGGTAACACGATGAAATCTCGATGATCCATCGTGTTACCTTCTAGGGTGGCAAGGAGAATCTATTATAGGCGTAAGGACGAAATATCTTTCGCCTTCATTATTTGCAGTAGAGACGCAATATTTTGCGTCTAATGTGTTGTTGTAATCTTCAGGGGGTGGTAGCTTGCTGAAAGGGTGTGGCTTCTTCAATTCCTGTCTTTATTTGCAGTAGAGACGCAACATTTTGCGTCTAATTAATTGGAGATAATTGCGGAA